>JABMOI010000161.1 GCA_013204185.1 bacterium
ACTTCTAGCCACAATTCAGAACGGGTTGAATCGATAGCAACAGCCAATTTAAATTCGTTTTCCGCTTCCGCGATATTTCCCAGGCTCTCGAACATTCGGGCTAGGTTCAAGTGGGCTTCAGGTCGGTCGTTATTCACCCGTTGAGACGCTACATACGCTTGAAGAGCGGTTGACGAGGCCCTGACGGTCCAGTCTGTTTGGCCAAAGGTCAAAGAAGTAGATACCGCTTCCAAACGAACCCACTGAGAGGGGTCTTGAAAGAGCGAAGTGAGATCGGGAGCAGGGAGCAAACCGGCCCACCCAGAAAGAGCCCTTAGCGCCCCAACCTGCTGAAACGGATCCTTGGAAGACAGGCTCATCATCACCAAACGAATGGCCTCTGGGCTTGGATGCGCGGCAAGACGGGCTGCAAGGGTGCCTTTTTGGATGGACGACGTTAATGAGTCGGAAAACGCTTTTTCGACCGCATCCATTGATGGCGTTGTGCTTCCCGAGGGGAGCTGTTCCGAGAGCGAGGCTACAGCTAACCCGTATGCGTTTCGTCTGGCTCGTGGCTTACCGCTTGAAGCGCGCCAACCTTCGATCTGAGCATCTGCCCACGCTGCAGAGCGGGTTGGATGG
This sequence comes from bacterium, assembly GCA_013204185.1. Lineage (GTDB taxonomy): Bacteria > Bacteroidota > Rhodothermia > Rhodothermales > UBA10348 > UBA10348. Next base: position 622 of record JABMOI010000161.1, read on the forward strand.
CACGAAGAACAGACATCAGGCGAAGCAAGACTGGAAGAAAGCAACGGGTCCGGAATCGCAAAACGATGATCCCTCCTTTCGTCAATTCCCATATACGTACGTTCCGGCATGTGGCACGTCACACACGCGGTTGGAGATGCTAGGTCCCCATCCTCAAGGCCGCGCACCGAAGCATGGCCAGAGTGACTCGAAGAATCATACACTTCAGGGGCATGGCACGACGCACACAGCGCGTTTCCAGGCAGCTTTATCTTGCCCGTGTGCACATTGTGGCAGTCGCTGCAGGTTACGCCAACCTGGGCCATTTTACTCTGCAGAAAAGAGCCGTAAACGTAGACTTCATCCCGAATTTGCCCATCCCCAAAGTAGAGAGAGTCCTCGAGGAAGGAAGGCGAATATCGGTCTAGAAAAGCAGCTGGATGGATGCTTTTGGAGTCATTTTCGTTCAAACCGGGCCCAATCTCGACCCTTCTGGAATGGCAGGAAGCGCACATGTTTAGCTCCCGCGTGAGCTCCATCGTGCTAGCACGGCCCACACCGGATACGACTTCCGTTCTGGGGGCTTTGAGGTAGGGATCCGGGCCTTTTTTTGAATCAGTCCATTGTACGTGCGACGCGCCAGGTCCGTGGCAGGCTTCGCAGCCAACGGATAGCTCCTCAAACGTTGTATCGTAGGTATCGGTGGCCACATCGTAGCCCCTATTGAGCGCCGTCGAGTGGCAGTCGGCGCACATGTAGTTCCAATTCAGGTTGGGGGAATTCCAGTGGAGCGCATCGCCTGGGGGTGTGGGTTCGTCTGGGTACAACGAGTACCACTCCCCTTTTTCTGTATTCCAAGCAACGGTTAGAGCCTGCAGCCTGCCCCCGTGCGCCGGCAGCAGATACTGCTGAAGTGGAAAATGGCCAAAGGTATAGGCCACTTCGAGGGAATCGCCGTTGGCAACGACCACGAACGCAGAATCCGATCGAATGAATGAATAGGAATCTTCAAAATGAGTGAACGTCGCGCCGCTGAAATCCCCTTCCACGCTTTGGCTTGTGGGGGTTTCGATGGCCCTCTGGTGATCAGATTGCATCCAATCACCAAAGGCCGCCTCGTGGCACGAGGCGCAGGCAGCGCTGCCCACATAATTTGATTCAGGACTGGCACAGCCCGCCATGGAAACGAATCCCAATAGCAGTGCAATGCATGCCCACGACCCTCGTGTCATAAAGTGCGTCCTACAAGTCTACCTGACGCTTCTTGAGCATAAAGAGCCCTTCACGACTTGAGGTAACTACGATGGTGCCGCTTTGGAAGTAAGGGTAATTGCTCCATGAGCCACCGCCCGTGCGGTCGTCGCTAACGGTGTCAAAAAACGCGACTTCTTGTGGCGATTCTGGGTTCGATACGTCCAGAATGCGAAGACCCGCCACGTAGTTGGACTGATACATCAGGTTGCCTTTAACGTAGAGGTTATGGTCCGTGCTCGTTTCGGTTGAAATGTGCTCTCCAATCAAAATGGGGTCGTCGAGGTCTTCCAAGTCGAAAATCAAGGTCCGAGTACCAGCTACAAGTCCTTGTGGCTCATCGCCTTCGTCGTTAATGTAGAAGTAGCGCTGATCCTCGGTAAACCAACCCTGATGGGTGTAGGCAATGCTCGGATAGGTTGCGCTGGATATCACGGTTGGATTTGATTTGTCGGACACGTCTGCAATGGACAGCGCCGTCTCGTTTGAACCCAAGCAAATTTCTTTTCCGCTATGGTCAGTGTCGGGACCGTTGTAAACAACGCACTGCGCGTCGTGTGTGGTGCCCGTGCCGCTCCGGCCTGTGCCTTCATGCGCAAAACATCCGGCAAACGTAGGATTCTTAGGGTCCCGAATATCAATCATGTGCAAACCGCCACCACAGGTGATTCCGCCCATGCGGTTACCAACAGCGTATGCAAAACCGGTTTCTTCGTTGATCACAATGTTGTGCGAACTGGCAATCTGATCGTAGAGCACATCGGCTTCAAATTCTACCGGTGCGTTTTTGACGTTGAGCAGTCTTGCCAGATCAAAGACCTGCATCCCGTGTGGGCCTGCGCCATCGGCAACAACAAAGACGTGGTCTTTATAGACCTTCATGTCCCGCCATACAGAATTGGTAGCGCCCTCTGTTTTGGCCAAGTTGCCAAGGTACATTGGGTTGTAAGGGTCGGTTACTTCGACAAAAGCCATTCCATCGGTGCGGCCCACAAGCGCAAACTCGCGTCCCGAGGTCTCATCGGACCATCCCCAAATATCGTTCATCCGAGTTCCGCGCACGCCGCCGATATCGCGCAAGGAAAGGAAAGATTGAACGTCAACGTCATTACATCTGAACCCAGCCGCATCGCCGTCTTCGCATTCAACCATCTCGCCTACGAATGAATCCATGGCTCCGTTGTCGTGAAACACGGTGGTGGACTGAGCCCATCCATTTTCAGCTTTGTCATAAACAAACGCCGAGCCTTCACCATTGTCAAAACCGCTTGCGCCTACGGCCACAAACTCTTTACCAGCGGCCAATGCATTCCCAAATGAGCTCCGCATCTGAAGCCCTTCCACCTCCACAACTCCATCTGCTGCAAAGGCTTTCATCATATTGCTAGGCTTGAACTTAAAGACCGCGCCGTCACGTGCATTGGCTCCAGGAGCCCCAATCCATACGGTGTGATCGGCGTCGTGAACCTGTGAGGATCCGAACATTTCGTTGCCACTGGCCGCTGCCGGTGAAAGACGAAGAGTGAAATCAAATGAGTTCGAGTCCTCATTCCAATGATACACCCCTACACCTCCGATGCGATTTTCGTACCCGGGCGCGCCGATCATGG
>JABMOI010000162.1 GCA_013204185.1 bacterium
AGGTAAAGGTGCACCGGAATTCTGGGTAGCCGTAGTTCGTCCTGGACGGGTCATGTTTGAAGTTGGTGGGGGAATTGATCTCACACTTGCAACTGAAGCCATGCGCCGCGCCCAGCAGAAACTCCCTATAAAAACGAAGGTCGTCGTAAGGCCTGACTATACAGCTTAGGTAGAAAGATGAAGGCAAAGGAAATTCGCGATCTAAGCGTAGAGGAAATCGCTCAGCAACTACTTGCTGAACGTGAGCAGATCCAGCATCTGCGTTTCCAACACGCTGTAGCCGACCTCCCAAACCCAATGATTCTTCGCGACAAACGTCGTTTGGTGGCTCAGCTTGAGACCATCCTGCGACAGAAGTCAGCGTAGGTAATTAGACACACTAAATAGATGGTAGTTGGTGAGGAACGGAATACGGCTCACCAAGCCATTCAGAGATATGGAACCAAGAACAGCACGTAAAGAAAGAGTCGGTCTTGTTGTTAGCAACAAGATGGATAAAAGCATCACGGTTGCTATTGAGCGTCGGATGAAACACCCGATGTACGGAAAGTATGTTAAAAAGACTTCCAAACTCATGGCCCACGACGAAAACAATGATGCGGGAGAAGGGGATACCGTTCGCATCATGGAAACTCGTCCGCTCAGCAAAAACAAACGCTGGCGTCTACTAGAAATCGTCGAACGGGCTAAGTAATCGATTTCCAATCGATTACGGGCCAATTGTTCATCTGTAGAGCCTGGAATACTTCAGGCGTCAATCGAGCAAAACAATGATCCAGCAAGAATCAAGACTTAAAGTTGCCGACAATAGTGGAGCGAAAGAAGTGCTCTGCATACGTGTCCTTGGAGGAAGTAAACGCCGGTATGCCCGTGTGGGAGATACCATTGTTGTTTCTGTAAAATCAGCAATTCCTGGCGGCAACGTAAAGAAAGGGGAAGTATCAAAAGCCGTTGTGGTTCGTACGAAGAAAGAATATCGTCGTCCCGATGGCACTTACATCCGCTTTGACGAGAACGCAGCGGTGCTGTTGAACGCGCAAGGCGAGCCAAAGGGAACCCGTATTTTCGGCCCCGTTGCTCGTGAGCTTCGCGACAAACAGTTCATGCGAATTGTGTCTCTAGCCCCAGAAGTACTGTAACAAAATTTGAAGATGCTTTTCCAGATTAACTGGACGAGCACAGAATGAGAAGTTCAATGCCACGTAGCAACAACAAGCAGAAAAAGCTGCACATCCGCAAGGGTGACATGATTCGCGTGATCTCAGGAAACGATCGCGGCAAGGAAGGAAAGGTCCTTCGCGTATATCCTGAAAAAGAGCGTGTAATCGTGGAAGGTGTGAACGTTCGTGTTCGCCACACCCGTCCAAACCAGCTTTATCCACAGGGTGGACGTATCCAACAAGAAATGGCAATTCACGCTTCAAACGTGATGCCACTTGACGGAAATGGCGATCCTACACGTATCGGTCGTAAGAAAATCGAAGATGCAGAAACCGGACGTTCGCGTTGGGTTCGTGTCGCAGCCACGACCGGCGAAGAATTAGACAGCTAACAATCGATTTTAGAATCAAACGATTCGCCCTACAGCAGTGAAAGAAACAGCAGTAAAGAAAATGGACGGTTACGTACCAAGACTCAAGACCCGATACCAAACGGAAATCGTTCCTGAGCTCATCAAGCAGTTCGAATATTCGAACGTAATGCAGGTGCCCCGCCTTGTTAAGATCAGCGTCAACAAAGGTGCCGGCGAAGCCGCTACCAACAAAAAAGTTGTAGATGACGCGGTCGAAGAAATTCGGACGATTACAGGTCAACATCCTGTAGTACGGAAGGCTCGTAAAGCGGTGTCTAACTTTAAGATTCGTCAGGGAATGCCTATCGGCGCCTCTGTGACTCTTAGAGGAACCACCATGTACGAGTTTTTAGATCGACTGATTACGTTGGCGTTGCCACGAGTTCGTGACTTTCGGGGTATCCCGGATCGCAGCTTTGATGGCCGTGGTAACTATTCATTAGGGATCAAAGAGCAGATCGTATTCCCAGAGGTTGTCGTTGACCAAGTCAGCGTTATCTCAGGTCTCGATTTGACATTTGTAACCACAGCAAAAACGGACGAGGAAGCTTATGCATTGCTAAAAGCTTTCGGAATGCCTTTTGTGCGTCGTGGTAACGAAGATCCATCAACAGAAACTGTCTAAAGACAACTGAACCATGGCTAAGAAAAGCTGGATAGCTAGAGATGCAAAAAAACGGAAGACGGTAGCATTGTATGCCGATCGCCGCGCCGCTTTGAAAGCAGCCGGAGATTGGGAAGGACTGCAAAAACTTCCGCGTAACGCAAGCCCTACAAGAGTGCACAATCGTTGTCAACTCACGGGGAGATCTCGTGGTTATTTGCGCACCTTTGGCGTAAGCCGTATCGCGTTTCGCGACATGGCTCGTGCAGGACTCATCCCGGGAATCCGGAAATCAAGTTGGTAAGCCACTTCGGCTTATTCATCGTTCACGTCACCAAGCACTCCTAAGAGTGAACTGGTAGCAACACGAAAAAAACACTATGAACGTAGTAGATCCTGTAGCAGATTATCTGACTCGCGTCAGAAATGCTCAGACGGCATCACACCGGCATGTTGACATTCCGGCGTCAAAACTTAAACGCGCTCTAACTGAAATCCTTTTGGATAAAGGTTATGTTCGCCGTTATATCGATGTTGAAGATGGCAAACAAGGCCTGATTCGCATCTATTTGAAGTATTCAAAAGACGGTCGGCCCGCAATCCGTTCCTTGAAACGCGCTTCCAAACCTGGATTGCGTTTCTACTGTGGAGCGGAGGATCTTCCTCGGGTCAGAGGCGGTCTAGGTATCGCCATCATCTCTACTTCGCGTGGAGTGATGACGGACAAAGAAGCTCGTGCCAATCACATTGGTGGCGAGGTGCTGGCTTACCTTTACTAGGCCAGTAATTAACAGTCGAATTTCGAAAAGTATCGAGAATAGAAATGTCACGAGTGGGTAAATCACCGATTCCTGTTTCAAAACAGGTAACGGTCAATATCGGTTCGAACAACTTGGTGACGGTCAAAGGCCCAAAAGGAGAGCAATCTCTTCAGGTCGACCCAGACATCGCGTTGAAATTGGAAGAAGGGGAGCTTGTGCTAACCCGTCCTACCGAGCAAAAGCGTCATAAAGCCATGCATGGCCTATATCGTTCCTTGCTGGACAACATGGTTGTAGGGGTTACTGACGGCTTCAAGAAAGAGCTGGAAGTGATCGGAGTTGGTTTTCGAGCCATCATGGCAGATGGCGTGCTTGAATTAGCCCTAGGCTATTCACACCCTATCTACTTTGTTGCGCCTGAGGGTATTGACATCAGCGTAGATACCAAGCGCGGAAAAAACACCTTCATTGTTGTTGAAGGTGTTGATAAGCAAATGGTAGGGCAGGTTGCTGCTAAAATACGTTCTCTTCGTCCACCAGAGCCTTACAAAGGTAAAGGTGTTCGTTACACAGACGAGTTTGTACGCCGTAAAGCCGGTAAAACAGCTGCTCGTTAATCATAATTAGAGACATGACCGGAGGGTCGGTAATCTTCCGGGAATCCATAGGAATCATGGGACAATCAAAGCAAGAAAGAAGAGCTCGCGTTAAGAAAGGCATTCGCAAGAAAATGTCTGGTACGAGTGCGCGTCCTCGTCTAACAGTTTATCGTTCAAGTAATCATATCTACGCACAGTTGATTGACGACTTGGCAGGCGTGACGTTGGCTTCGGCCTCAAGTCAAGCCGACAAGGTTTCCGGTGATAATCCGGTTGCCGTTGGAAAGGCGGTTGGCCTCAAATTGGCAGAACATGCCAAAGCAGAGGGCATCGACAGTGCGGTATTTGATCGCAACGGTTACCGTTATCAAGGAAGAGTCAAAGCTCTTGCAGAAGGCGCTCGTGAGGGCGGCCTTAAGATGTAATTGTAAATTGACTAGCCAGAATTAAATCGAATTTATACGAATCATGGCCAAAGAAAGAACTCGTCAACAACGTGACCGAACAAGCGACTCTCAAGTCGAATGGATTGAGCGTTTGGTATCGGTAAACCGTGTAGCCAAAGTTGTGAAAGGGGGACGTCGTTTCTCTTTTAACGCGGTCGTCGTTGTCGGCGATGGTAACGGCAGCGTAGGAACCGGTCTCGGGAAAGCCAATGAAGTTGCAAATGCAATTTCAAAAGGAACCGAGGACGCAAAGAAAAACATCCAGCGTGTTCCAATGAAGCGCGGTACCGTGCCTCATCCAGTAGTTGGTAAGCAAGATGCTGGTCGCGTTTTGTTGAAACCGGCTTCACATGGTACTGGAGTAATTGCAGGTGGTGGAGTGCGCGCCGTTTTGGAATGCGCAGGATACACTGATATTCTTTCCAAGTCACTTGGATCGAGCAATCCTCACAACCAGGTTGGAGCAACGATTGATGCATTGCGCAACCTTGAGGATCCAATGGAAGTGGCAAAACGCCGCGGAATACCCCTCAAAAGAGTATTTGAAGGTTAAAATTGTCCTTGCGGACGTCTAATAAGCTACTACCATGGCAAAATTGAAAATCACACAGGTAAGAAGCGTAGTCAAGCGCGACGGCAGACAAAGAAGGATTGTCGCTGCTCTTGGCCTTCGCCGCATGCACCAGACAGTTGAACATGATGACACGCCTCAGATTCGGGGCATGCTCAACAAAGTTCATCACATTGTCAAAGTTGAGAATGCATAATCTGTTTCAGATTGTGCTATTTTAATAGGATTGCACTCAAATGGGTGCAGTTTGAACCAAAACTAAGCGAGTCTTGCTCACGTGAGTAAGGCGATGTAGCAAAACAATGGATCTGAGTAATCTTAACCCGGCTAGCGGGTCAACAAAATCGCGCAAGCGTATTGGTCGTGGACAGGGCTCCGGATACGGTGGTCACACGGCAACCAAAGGACACAAAGGACAGAAAGCACGCAAAGGCGGCTCTATACCTGTCTGGTTTGAAGGTGGTCAGATGCCCCTTCAGAGACGTCTTCCAAAATTTGGATTCAAGAATCCTTTCCGTGTTGAATACGAAGGCGTCAATTTGGCCCGTATTGCAACGCTCGTGGAAAGTGGCAAAATCGACGTCGCACACGAAATCACGCCTGAAGTATTACACGGTTGTGGTCTCGTTGGAAAAAATGCTCGGGTTAAAATCTTGGGCGGTGGTGAAATTAGTGTAGCAGTGAAAGTTACTGCTCACGGATTCTCAGCATCAGCTAAGTCCAAGGTCGAAGCCGCTGGTGGAACCGCGACCTCTCTTTAAATCTTGCGGTTTTTCCGCTTGCCACACAATCATCCAATCCCATATTCGGGATTAATCGACAGAAGTTATGGCTGGTCTTACTGATAGTATCCGCAACATCTGGAAGATTGAAGAATTACGCCGCCGTATCCTTTACACGGTAGGGATTCTTGTAATCTATCGCCTTGGAGCGTTTGTTACCCTTCCGGGAGTTGACGCGAGCGTTCTTGCAGAAATCAATGCGAATTCAGACCCGAATGGCATTTTGGGTTTGCTAGATTTATTTGTGGGTGGTGCGTTTAGCGCTGCTGGTATTTTTGCTCTCGGTATCATGCCCTATATCACTGCTTCGATCGTGATTCAGTTAATGGGCGCGGTTGTTCCGTACTTCCAAAAGCTGCAGCGAGAGGGAGAAGATGGACGGCGAAAGATCACTCAGTTGACCCGGTACGGGACAATTATGGTTACGGCGCTTCAAAGTGTTGGCTTTGCCATTAACCTCCAATATGGAGCAACAGGCGCAGCCATTGTGATTGGAGATACCTTCTTTATGATCACAACGGTTCTGGTATTGACGTCTGGAACCATGTTTGTGATGTGGCTTGGGGAGCGTATTACCGAAAATGGGATTGGAAACGGTATCTCTCTCATCATTATGATTGGTATCGTTGCTTACCTACCCACTTCGTTGGTAAACGAATTACAGTTGTCTGGCAACATGTTCATTTTCCTAGTTGAAATTGGCATCTTCACTCTTATTACCGCTAGTGTTGTACTGCTTACGCAGGGCATGAGACGTATTCCGGTTCAATACGCAAAGCGTGTTGTTGGGAGGAAGGTTTACGGAGGATCAACTCAGTACCTACCAATCAAGATTAACGCGGCTGGTGTGATGCCGATTATCTTTGCTCAGTCCATCATGTTCGTTCCAGCAACGTTTGCTACGATGTTTCCGGAAAGTGCCTTCATGCAGCAAATGGGAATCTTCTTTACAGATATCTCATCTTGGGGCTACTCGGCAATGTTTTTCATCATTTGTGTGTTCTTCACGTACTTCTACACGGCTATTGC
>JABMOI010000163.1 GCA_013204185.1 bacterium
CCCCCCCCCCCCCCCCCCCCCCCCCCGCCACTCGGATTTTCTGCGCTAATAGACCTAGATACCGCCTTTTTACCCATAAACAGGGAGTCGAATGAAAACATAAGTCGAGCAGATCAAATGGTTGACAAGACCTCACCGACGGACTGAATTAAGTGGTCGACTTGGCTTGGAGAATTAAATACGTGGAGCGAGACCCGAATGGCGTTGAAGTCTTGTTCGGTCACAATCCTTAATCGCAGTTTATGATTAGCAGAGAGGCTTCGGTCTAAGTCGGAGCAGCCCATTTTAGAGCTCTTAAACGTGAGCATAGAAGCCCGAATTGAGTCGTCTGAAGGGGAAAGTATCTCAACCGAATCAATCGTTGAGAGTCCGTTTCGAAGCCGTGTTGTTAGAAACAAACCTCTATCCCTAATTCGTTGCAGCCCAATGCCTTCCATGAAAGCACACGCGACTCGAACCGATTCAACTAACGGCGCATTCCTCGTTCCACTTTCATGGCGGCGCGCCGAAGCCACGTAGTTCAACATGTCTGGCAACGCGTAGCCTGCGTCGGAATACGCTCCGACCTCGGAAGGCCGAACTTCATCGAGGCGGGACTCTTTTATATACAGAACACCCGTGCCGTGAATGGCGCCGAGCCACTTATGACCGCTTGTGGCAAAAGAATCGCATCCAATAGAGGACAAATTGATTGGCATCATCCCCATGGATTGAGCCCCATCGATGTGAAACCAGATGTTTTTTGCTTTGCAAAGCGAGGCAATTTCAACAACCGGCATCAGGATTCCAGTGGGCGCCGTAACGTGACTGACTTGAATTACGCGTGTTCGTTCAGACACCAGAGACTGAATCCGTTCCAATATCTGTTGAGCATCCAATCCTGTCGGGTCAAATACTCGTATTCGAACACCTTTGATCTTGAGCTGATTGAGCCAGGGAATAGCCCCGCCCGGATGAGCACTGGCATCAATAATGATTTCATCGCCCTTTTTTAGGTCCAAACCTGTCGCGACAGTGGCATTGCCCTCCGTCGCGTTGCGGACAAATGCCATTTCTTCCGGCTTGGCACCTAGAAAAGAAGCTACCGGCAGCCGTGCTTCTTCGATAAAACGGTGACCCGTTTTGGACTGAGATTGAAGCTCGGTTGTAAGCTCCCTGAATCGTTCCAAGACCGGAAAAGAAACAGGGCCTAACCCACCCGTATTCATGTAAATGCGGGTGTCCGTTAATGCGTACAACTGCTGGACGGCCGCCCAATAGTCTTCCTCGTCGACAGATGCGTAGTCAGGCAGCGCCTTGGCCAATTCACTGAGCCGAGGCTCTCCTAGCTGAGGAGCGCCGTGCGCGGAGCTGAAGGTGCCAATGGCACTCAGCCCTGGCAAAGCCAGGGCTGAGGTTTTTAGAAAAGATCTTCGATCTGTCATGGTTGAAATAGATGCCTCGGCACTAGTTGTCTACTAGCTCAAGCCCCAACGTTTGTCCTTTTTGGACAGCTGGTACTCCTTTTTCAAGCCAAACCGGGGCCGGAGCATCCATCAAGTAGTGATCAAAAAATTGCTGCATCCGAATGGCCCAGTCTCGGCGGTCTACCAAATCGGAAAGTCCATGTCCTGCACCATTGTAGTTGAACATCCAGGTAGGTTTTTGAAGTCTACGAAGCGCAGAAAAGTATTCAATTCCTTGGTACCACGGCACAGCGCCATCATTGTCGTTGTGCATCATAAGAAGCGGCGTTTGCACCTTGTCTGCTTGAAAGAGCGGCGAGTTGTGGATGTAGCGCTGCTGGGCATTCCACAACGTACCACCAATTCTGCTTTGAGTCCTTTCGTATTGAAATGCGCGGCTCATGCCAGATGCCCAACGAATGCCTCCGTACGCTGAGGTCATATTCACGACCGGTGCGCCTGCCTCGGCTGCTGCAAAAAGATTTGTTTGTGTGACCATATACGCAATTTGGTACCCACCCCAACTGTGACCTTGAACGCCGACGCGTGCACGGTCAACAAACCCTTTGTCGATTAACGAGGTAATGCCGGGCATCACGGCGTTCATGGCGCTTTCGCCTGGATAACCAATTTTATAGGGGATATCAGGCACGAAAAGGACGTAGCCACGGCTTACGTAAAATGCGTAGTTGATGCTTGAACCCCCAGCACTTGGCGCAACGTAGCGGTTCAATCCTGTTGAATTCCTCTCGTAGAAATAGACCATCATCGGGTATTTCTTCGCTGCGCTAAATCCATCAGGTTTGTACAAAATACCTTTTAGGAGTTCGCCGTCTATTGAGGTCCATTCAACTAACTCTGAACTGCCCCACGTGAAATGGTCTTGCTGAGGATTCGCATCACTGAGGCGAACTGATTTTGATAAGGTCAAATCAGAAGTCCGTAGGTCAGGGAATTCTCTAAAGTCACTCTGGGTAAAGAGCAACACATCAGCCTGTTTGGCTTTGGTATAAATTCTGTAATCCTTGGCGCCAAAGATCAACGATTTAACAGCTCCGGATCGTGGATTCACGCTTAGATAGCCGGCATCCATCGTGTCCAGATTCTGTCCAGAAAGCATCCAAGGCTCTTTGCTACTGATGGAAGGCTCTTGGAAATCCAGGTTTTGAACCCGCAGGCGGATGCCATTTTTTCGACCATAGCCTTTGGTCACATCTCTCAACTCTCCAGTTGGCTTTGCGGCCAAGACGTCGAACCCGTCATAAAAGACGAATTCCGAATCGCCTTCAATCCAACCGGCGTTGCCATAGCTTCCCGGTTCAAACGGCCAATCGTGTATTTCGTCGTAGATCGGGTAGGAGGCATTTTCCGACAAAGAGGAGACGTATTTGGTTTTGGTATCAATGGCGATCCACTCCCGATTATCTCGATCCCAATACGTGATGTAGTTGCCTTCAGGAGAGAGGCGTGGGGAATCTTGAACCGCTGTCAAAATTTGACTCCGTTCGCCCGTTTCAGAGTCAATAATCCAAGCGTCCTGAAACCCTGGCGATTCCCACGAGACTTCCTGCTGATAGGCCATGTTTGAAGTACCCAGAGCGATTTTTCCGTCTCGCTTTTGGGAAACCGTCACAGAGGGGATCTCTTCAGTGGCCAACTGGACTAGTTTGCCTGAACCAAGATGAAGTACCGCGTCATACGTTCTGTCTTTTTCGCGATTCGCCTGAACCAACTGCATGGGCTGCAATAAAGGATCCTTCCAGTTCCAAATATCTACTTTGACCTTTTCTGAATCGAGAACGTCGTCGTCTTTCTTTTCAGGCGCAGGCCGGGGAGCCGTTCCGAAAAAGAGGCGAGATCCAGAATCAGAAAACGAAGGTGTTTGATGTTCACTAACCCACCAGCCGCCGGGTATGCCCTCAGTTCCTTCTTTTGCAACGACAGCCGCGTCGCCTTGGGCGGTTGTACCTAGAAACAAGGAGAACGCAGGTTGATCTGAAGCGAAGTCGTCTCGGTTTGTCAGGAATGAAATTCGATTGCCATCATCCGAAAGCGCGAGTCCTACATAGTTGCCTTCGCCCTGAAGGATGGATACTTCATCCATTTTGCCATTGGGCACCATGAAGGCGCCGTCGCTCACTCCTTTTTTGTCTTCTTTCAGGAATCCAAGCACACTGCCGTTTTTGGAAAATACGTATGAGGTGACGTCTCTGAATTCGTGTGCCATTCCTGAATTCAGGTACTTGACTACGAGTGTCTTGCCTTCCTTTTTATCCTTTTTCTTCTCTGAATCCGGTGTTTCTTCTGACGGCTCTTCCTCTTCCTCTTCTTCTTCTTCTTCCACGGCCGTTGAGTCTTTTGGCTCCTCTTTTAGCTTGCTCGCTTCTTCTGTCAATAGGTAGGCCATCCATCCATCTCCTTCGGTAGGAGCCTTGAACGAGTCCAGGTTTGGTATTTTTTCAATAGCCCCTGAGCCGAGCGAAAGAATGCCCAGCGTGTCCGAAGGCATGTCTTTTGATTTTACTTTGTCAATCTTCTTCTGACGAACGGAGTCTGCCTGTGGGACAATGTTGAAAAAGACATACCGACTTTCGAAGGAAATTGTGGGTGAACTGCCGCGAGGAATGGAATAGGAAGTTTTTCCATCAGCAGAGGACACATGAAGCACGCCATCCCCTTCGTCAGGGGCTTCTACCCACGCAACCCACTTACCATCTTCTGAAAGTTGGGTAGACCTGACGCGAATCCATTCATTCACATCTTCGTGTTGAAGGGGCCGCTTGTCTTGACTTTGAGCCGGCAAGACCAGCACAAAAAGGGTTAAAACCGCAATGGTAAACGTTCTTCGCATCATGAGTAAAAATATTTTGAGGAGAGATTGCGTACTTATAGTCGGGCTTTAATACATTTGAGTCAACCCGGGAGTAGGACCAATCATCGAAGTTGACTGGTTTTTTCCAGTCGGAGAGAACACCCTGCCATGAAAATTATCAAATGGATCCTAGGATCACTTGGTGTGATTCTAGTCCTCGTTGCCATTTTTGCATTTATGACCATCTCCAAAGGAGAAGCAAGATTGGCGGTCAGGTACGCTATGGAATATGACGATGTGATGATTCCATCGGATTCAGCTTCCATAGCACTTGGGAAATATATCGCTGAGTCGCACGGATGCCAAGGATGTCACACCCCTGATTTTTCTGGGGACATTATGATAGATGCCCCCCCTTTTACGGTCGTTCCTTCAAACCTTACGAGCGGAGCGGGCGGTGTGGGCACTACGTTTAGCGACGCGGATTGGCTTCGGGCCATTCGTCATGGCGTAGGCCAAGATGGACGAGGTTTAGTTGTGATGCCATCCGAAGCTTATTACTATATGAGCGATGAAGAAGTTGGGGCGCTCGTTGCTTACCTGAAGCAAGTGCCTGCCGTAGACCATGAACTTCCTCGGACCAAATTCAAGACGCTGGGCAAATTCATCTTGGGCGTTTCAGACGATTTTAAGCTGACCCCAGATGCCATGATGGACTCACCACGCATTCCCATGCCAGAAAAAGGGCCCACGGTGGAGCGGGGAGAATATCGTGCTAGTGTGTTGTGCCAAGTATGCCATGGGAAGGGCCTCACAGGTAATCAGCCTCCAGATCCCGACTCGCCACTTGCTCCAGATCTTAGAACAACTCAAAGTTGGGGATTGGATGCTTTTATGCGGGCTCTTCGCGAAGGCGAAACTCCGTCTAGGAAATTAGACGATGCTTATATGCCGTGGTCTAAGATTGGCCATCTCGACGATACGGAGATCGAAGCTCTCTACGCATATATCAAGACGTTGTAAGTCCAGACTACTTAATCACTTTGACGCGAGAGATCCACGAGTCGATTCCGTCAAAGGAAACATCGAATGAGATTGAGTCGCCGGCGGCAATGGCCCCACGAACGGAATCCTCACGGAGACCAAACGTCATGGTCATCCCTAACATGAATCCAGGAATTTCATCGTGGGTGACTATGGCCATGTGGCCGTCGGCGACAATATCCTTTACTCGGCCAACCCCACCCTCATACACCTTGACTTCAACGGCCGGCTCAGGAGGCTCAGGCGTCTGGCAAGCAGTTTGTGGAAGAACAAGAAGGAGCAAGAGGGTAAATAGAAGGGGACGGAGCATGACGAGCATAGTAGAAGAGTCGAAAAAAATAGGAATCGCCGACCATGGTTAAATATCGACGATTTCACCAGGAGTAGCCACCCTGAACCCAGCGTTTTGAATAGCCTGAACTTCCGGGCTATTTGGATACAGCGCAGGGTTGGTATGATTTAGATGGATGAAAACCACCTTGGCTTTCGTTTGGGCAGAAGATTCAGAGAGACGAGACATGGTATGCGTTAGGAATGGATGCGGAAAACCGCTCATGTCTCTTCCTGCTATTTCGCCATCAGCATAAAACGTGGCATCTAAATAGGCTAGGTCCACAGCATTCAGAAACGCATCTAAACCCATTCCTGTCGAGTCCCATTCCTCCCACGAATCAATATCAGGTATAAATCCGACTCGCTTGTTGGGGCCATTTATAATGTAGCCGGCCACTTCAGAGAACTCCTGTCGGTGGGGGACTAGAAAAGGTGTTACGGAGAGATTGTCAGCAAGCGGAACAGCTTCATCTTCGCGTAGCGGAGAAAGCAAAATATTTCCGTACTTCACTAATTGAGACCACGGGCCATTCTCTGACAAAAAGGTAGCCATTTTCGGAAACGTAAAAACAGGGACTCCTTGCGCCCCAACGGATTCGTGACCAAGAAACATGAGCCCGGTATAGTGTCCTATGTGTGCATGGGTCAGGAAAATTCCATCAGGAACTCGCTTTTCCCTCAAGCCAGCTTGCGTGTCCAAAGCGTACCACTGCTCCCGGAAATCAGGCGTGGCCTCAAACATCCAGCGCTGACCGGTCGCTGGGTTTACCAGCCCTAAACTGGTGGCATCGTGGGCATTGTCGCGGTCAGTCCAACGGGGATCAAGATGAGATCCGGCTTGTGGAGCGCCACCATCTTGTCCAATTCCTAGGACCATGAGGTAGGCCGTGCTAGCCAGGGCGCCTTGTTGAATGGACGCGGGCGGTTCAGTGCACGCGGATAGAGTAACTAGGAACAGGACAAGTAATAAACGCATGAAACAGACCTTACAGGATTCCTTTTACCGCTCCGCCGTCCACAACGAGCGCAACTCCGGTGATAAAACTAGCTCGCTCGCTAAGCAGAAAAACTGCGGCTGCCGCAAATTCCTCCTCTGTTCCGATTCGTTTGAGGGCGCTAATGGCGGCCCACCCCTCTTCAATCGATTCAATAGACTTGCCCGTCTGTGCCTGAATTGATTCAGATAAATGAGTTAGCCGATCTGTCTTTGTGTAACCAGGAAGAATGGTGTTAACGGTGATGCCTTCGGCTCCAAGTTGCTCGGAAAGGCTTTTCGCGAAGCCTTGGACGCCAGCGCGCGAAACGTTCGATAAGTAGAGTGAAGGCACAGGTTGTTTGGCTGACAACGACGTGATCATGAGGATGCTTGCATGATTGGGCGCTGCCTTGCGTAAGTGGGGTAGCGCACTTCGGCACAGATTGATCGTGCTCATAAGGTTGAGCTCAATGGCGCTTCGCCACATTTCTGCATCCAGATCGTCAATTTGGCCCGTTGGCGGCCCGCCGGCGTTGGTCAGAAGTAGGTTAATGGACCCAAAGGTAGAAGCCGTTTCATCTAGAGCTCGGACTATGTCTGATTCACTAGTAACGTCGCAAACAAGAGGAAGAACTTGGTTCGTTGGACACCCCGTTTCGTCTCTAATCCAATTAGCTGCGGCTGAAATGCGCTCAAACCCACGTGAACAAATGGCGACGTTGCATCCCTCTTGAACTAGTTCTTTTGCTATGGCTCGTCCCAAACCGCTGCTGGCCCCTGCAATAAATGCGGTTTTGCCTGTTAAACCTAAATCCATATCACTATCTAAAAAATGTCTTAAACGATAATTCGTTTGCCTAAACCACTGTATAAGCGGAGTTTGCGTAAAATAAAGGATATATATACGTAATTGAAGAGCAGGATGCGCAAAAAAGCACTAGTAGTTGAGCGGACCCGGATAAAAACGCAATTGGCGCCTGCATCAGTTGGACCATATAGTCAGGCTGTTTTAGTAGGTGATACCCTGTATTGCTCGGGGCAAATAGCGATTGAGCCCAAAACGGGGCATATGAACACGGAAGGGATAGAAGTTCAAACCGCTCGGGTTTTGGAAAACTTGGAAGGAGTTCTGACAGGGGCAGGCATGACTATGAATAACGTGGTTTCATGTCGCGTTTACATGGTGGACATAAACGACTACGCCCAGATCAACGAAATTTACTCGCGATACTTCGGATCTAACGCTCCCGCCAGGGAAACCGTTGAAGTGTCTGCTCTACCAAGGGGCGCTAAAGTTGAAATCTCTTGCGTAGCTGTTCGGTAACGAAGGCTACCGAAAGGGTCCCGATCTTCTTAGCGAAACACTCTTAGATGGAGTCTTCCAATTCCAGTCTGACTTTTAGGATAATGCTCAAGTCATAGCTTTCGTTTGCGCCGAGCGTAGCCGGGTCAAGTTGCAAGATGGCTCCAAATGCACTTCGTTCAAGAAAGGTTGCAATGTCACGGTTGGGGAGCACATTCATTGCTACTTCGCGTGCGGCAGGAAAGGTCGATATGTTTGCGACCTCGGTTGTCGAAATACCATTCGCGGAAAATTTCAAAATCGCTTGATTCAAGAAGTCGATTTTCTTGCTGATTGGGAATAGCATGATGATATCAGCAGATACCAGCGTCGCCGATTTGATATCGGAAGCTTGGAAGCCCTGTTCCTCGACAAACGAGTAAATGTTAATGTCGCAGTTGCACGAAACGTCAGTCAGCCGATTCACCGTCATGTTTGTAGACGAAAAGGTGAATCGAACGGATTGGCCGGCTGTGTCCGTTGAAAACTCATGGGTCAGAAACACAGTATCTGAGCTAGAAGAAGTTGCGTCGCATCCGGCAAAAAGAACGACAAAGGCAATAATGAAGGGAGCTGACCAGCGGCGAAAGGAAGCTTTCATAACCAAATTCTGTTGAACTGTGACATGCTTCGTGTTCGGTTAAACCAAGCAATAAATCAGATACGATCCACCGTTCAGATCGTTTCTGAATTTAGTAGCGAACAAGGGTACTAAACGGCAGGTTTGAGTCTAATTTTGATCTTCCATCTAAAAAGGAGAGATCAATGATGAAGGAGTAGCCCGCCACTGTTGCTCCAGCAAATTCAACGAGTCTGTGGGTTGCTGCCGCTGTACCGCCAGTGGCAATGACATCGTCATGAATTAAAACCACGTCTTGCTCCGTTAGGGCATCGATGTGCATTTCGATAGAATCGGACCCGTACTCTAAGTCATAGGTCTCCCGGATAGTAGTAAAAGGCAACTTGCCTTGTTTTCGGACCGGGACGAACCCAACATTCAAGGTGTCTGCCAGCATGGCTCCCAAAATGAACCCTCGGGATTCAATGCCTATTACTTTGGTAATACCAGCATCTTTCCAGTCGCTTGCCAAGGAATCAACCGCATAGCGCAGCAATTTGTGGTCGCTTAAGAGAGGCGTAATATCTTTGAATTGAATGCCCGGTTTTGGAAAGTCGGGTACGGTTCGAATGGCCGATTTTATGGCGTTCAGCATAACGTTTTGGCTGCCCGCTTACTTCTGCTTAAAAGCTGAGAGTTGCAGGTCTTTGTCGTATTCGGTCTTGTAGTCGCTTATTGCACGGTAAATGGCACTTGCTAAATACGCTTGACCGTCGGGTGAACCCATGAACGCTGCTTCGTTAGCATTGGAAATGAAGCCTAGCTCAACGAGTATGGACGGCATGCTTGCTCCATAAAGTACATAAAAGCCCGCCTGTTTAACACCGCGACTTTTGCGCCCCACTCGCTCTTCGAACTGACCTTCAACCAAGTCTGCCAGAAATTGAGATTGTCGCATATAGGCGCTTTGAGCCAATGTTTGCATCACGGCAACACGAGCATCTATGCGCTCATAAGTTGAAGGGTCTTCTTCAAACCGAATGACCTCGTTTTCCCGGTCCATCACACGTTTGGCAGCTTCAGATTTGTGTAATCCTAGGAAAAAAGTCTCCGTGCCGCTCGCGCGGGAGTCCGGTGCTGAATTGGCATGGATTGAAACGAAGAGTTTTGCGCCTACCTGATTGGCTAGATGTCCTCTCCCTTGGAGAGAAATAAATTCATCGGTGTCTCGCGTAAAGATGACGTTGACTCCCAAGTTCTGTCGGAGATATTCGCCGACCTTCAGGGCCACGGCAAGGACCACATCTTTTTCTCTCAAGCCGTTGCGTCCTACCGCGCCGGTGTCTTTTCCTCCGTGTCCTGCATCAATCACGATGGTATCGAGCGTCCAGCGCTCGGAAGACGTTGCAGACTGAGCTAGCGGCAAATTGGGCGCAGAAGTGGACGAAACGGATATCAGAATGTCATCGGAATCTCGGTCTCGGTAGGCGGACACATTAAAGTCGAGCCCCACAAGCGCAAGGCGAACGATAACGTCCTTGTTCACTTGTTCAATTTCGTATGATGCTACAGGAAGGATGGGGTCGTCCAGGATCCTGTTTTGATCAATATGGGATCGGAATAGCGTAATGCTGAATTCGCCTTTCGGGCCAAGAGAGGGTACACTGTGTCCTGCCACTTTCTCGGAAAGGTGAATTCGAATCACATGACCTGCTCCATCGGTTCGTCGCGAGAAAGAGATTCTCTCTAAGCCCGTCGTTTCGCTCGCGTTACTCAGACTTTCAGCCGGTACAAATTCAGTGGCGGTCGCCAAAGTAAAAGATGTTGGGTACTCGGGAGGTGGGGCAAACGCATGGGCCGGCTGGGGCGTCACAAAAAGTGCAATCCCTATTAGGCATGCAAGTAGTGAAAACCGGTTTATCATAAATCGAGCGGAAGCAGCGGTGAGTAGTCCAAGTAGTTTCATGCTTCTAAAGTGAGCAAGTCTAATGCCAAACCAGCGAAAAAGTTGAAAAAGGGCAGTAAATGAGCGTGGCGGGGGCTAAAAGCCCCCTCCACGCTCTAAATCTATTATTCTTTGGGAGGATTGTGACCTAAAAACAGGAAGGTTTTTCCTGTTTTCGGATCGGCCTCAGACTGGGTCAGGAAAAAGGTCCTACCAGTCGTATTTGTCCGACTTTCCAAGCAGCTCTTTTTTGCGTTTGGAAATAATGTCCTGCTTGTTTGCTTTCCGATCCGAAAGCTTCTGTTCCAGCTCTCCCAACTCTTCCCTCAAGCGATCCACCCGCTCCTGGTAGGAATCTTGTTTTGAGGCAAAAATTTCAGAAAGGAGATCGTCCAATTCTGATTCTAGTTCGGAGGTGTCTCCGTCCGCCGTGCGGATTTTCATAGCCAATTCCCTCGATCGCATATCCATGTTCATGGTTTCGCCGTTTTCGAAAGAAGTAAGACCTGAATACAACTCGAAGGCGTTTCCGTTGCTTTTTAACTCCATCATTTCGCCCATCATCGGCGCCATGCGGGAACGAAGTTCAGCTTCAGCCATGCCTCGTTTAAGGCCATTGATTTTCATCCGGTTACCATCCATGATGCGTTCAAATACGTTCGTGCCATCTTCGGAGCTATCCACCCAGAACGTGGAGTTTCCTGAATTATTTTTACCCTGGACCCGGATAGTCCGACCATCGGCGTCGACATCTGAAACCTCTTTGCCATCGATAAAGACTTTGCCGTCTTTTACTTCGACTACGATCGTCTCAGAAGAGCTATCTCCTGATTTCGCTTTCTTCTCTACGACAATTTCCTTTTTGTTTTGAGCAAAGCTTTGGGTTGGGGCTAAGCCCACAAAGCCGATCAAGAGAGCCCATAAAAGGCCGGTTTTAAGGATTGTATTCGTGCGTTTCATATTGGTTGGTGTGTTGTTCGTGGATCAATAAGTGAGTGATATGTTGGCGGTAGAGACTACCAGCGGTACTGATCCAAGAGCTCCCGTACTCTGTTTTCAATGATGTCGTCGCGAAGCGCTTCGCGTTCCCCCAGTCGCTTCTGTAGGTCTTCAAGTTTTTGGGAAAGTTGTTCGATTTCCATTTTACGGTTGTTCTGCTTGAGTGAAAAGATTTCATTCAAAGCTGCCCGGAGTTCTTTCGCAATTTGTTCTTGCTCTGTTCTTGTAGAGGCTTCGCGGATTTTCATGGCCAATCGATGCGTATCCAACTCCATCTGCTGCTCACGCATCAGCGTGTTGTACAACGTGTTATCCGCATCTTGAATTTCGTTCAGATAGGCTTCAAACTGCACCTTGGGGAACGATTCTACGATCCGAGCAGCATTTTCAGCACCCAGTTTTAGCTGGGTGGCTATTTCAGCCGTCTGAGGTTCCTGAATTGCATCCAACTTGAATCGAATGGTGTTAAACTCTTTCGCTTTCTCATTCATTGCCGCCACATAGTTCTCCATTGGCTTGCTCCGATCAGCTGAGCGCACTATGTAAGCCCGACTGTCAGGCGCTACACCAAAGACTCGAATGGGGACGTCGCTTTTTTCAGTCTCGAAATAGACCGACACATTATTGCGGTGAAGGGTATTGGGATCTCTTTCAATCAAAGTGCCATTTTGAACAGAGTAAACAACCCCACTAATTTCGAACAACGTATCCTCATTTCCCCAAAAACGAAGGGATGTGTTTGTGTCAAGATGAAGTAGTGATTTGGGGAGCAGACCTGCTACTACTTGTTTTCCATTTACAATGACCTTGCCATCTTCAATTGTTACTTGTTGCTGCGATTTCAAAGGGGTCTGCGCAAACGCATTTCCAGTCGCAGAAATCAACAGGACAGCAAACAGAATGGTAAAAATATTTTTCATGAGTAGACCTCCAATTTTAACAATTGGGATAACAGTATCTGATTATCTATTAGAACCTGCAGTTTGGAAGCCAGGACGGTTGGTGCCAGAAAGCATTTCAAGTGGCATCGCAGCTTCGCCCCAATCGAGTCGGTCAGCAGGCTTTAGCGTGTTAATACGATCCCGCAAATTCGGTAACGTGTTTCCATCATCCCACGAAAGCGCCGATTTGCTGTCCTGAACCGTTGTAAGTCCACCTTGTCTAGATGGGACGAAACGGTACAGAGATTCCGGCGGGACTACAGTGTCCTCGAATGCCGAAGAAGCAACAGATGCTGACGGTGAGGTTAACGAGGAGGAATTCCAGTAAACACCGATGGCAAATACAAGCGCTGCTGCGATCCCTAGGGCGGGTAGCATCACACGCTTCAGGCGCGACGTGCGAGATACGGGCCCACGGTCACGACGCTTGCCACCAAGTGCTGATGCGCCGCCGTGTGGCGCCCGGGCAGCCTCCATAATGGCGTCGATTACCTGTCGATCCGGACGATCTGATTTCTTTAGATCGAGTTTGAATTTAGTCTCGCTCATGGCCGTGTATTCGGCCTTCAGATCTTTGTCTCGTAGTAACGAGCGCAGGTCGCTTTCGCTTTCGGATTCCCCGTACAAATGGAGAAGTATGTCTCGTTTAGTATGTTTCATTATGATTGTGCGACTTCCGTTAGGTCCATTTTTGACTGGGCAGTCAATTGACGTCTGAGATTGATTAAAGCATATCTCATGCGTCCTAAAGCAGTATTGATTGAGCATCCCGTGAGGTCAGCTATTTCTTTAAACGTCATATCTGCTTCGTGTCGAAGAAGTAAAACTTCTCGTTGCTCGGCAGGCAGCGCATCAATACACATCTTAAGCACATCCGCTTGCTCAGACCGGTGGACGAGGAGGTCCGCAGATGGTGATTCATCTGGTAGTCTGTCCCAATAGTCGACATCGTCCTCGGCGTAGGAAGAAGAAACGTCGGTCCATTTTTTTCGAGATCTTAGGTAGTCCAGAGCGGCGTTTCTAGCGATGCGAAGAACCCATCCTAAAAACTTTCCTTGAACGGTATACGATCCACGTTCATTGGATAAAGCTGAAATAACCTTCAGGAAAGTTTCCTGGAAAAGGTCGTTGGCGGTTTCGCGATCACGCACCATTCCCAGCAGGTATCCAAATACCCGTTCTTGATGTCGGTCAATCAGTATGCGAAAGGCTTTTTCGTCCCCTTTCTCTACATACTGTATTACCAGATCTTCGTCTGCTGGAAACATGGACTGTGGTTTGAACTCGTTTGTGCTTGTTTCGATACGCACAATACAACCAGAGGTTGTAGGTGCGTAACAGAACCATAAACGCTGCGCGCTGCAGGATTATTGTGCACCGCGAGTACAAACTTCAGAAATAAGGAAATTTCTGACTTCCAACTCAAAATCAATCACAAAAAAGGGGCCTATTTCAGGATTTTGAACTGCTGCCCAACCCGAATCGTGTTCGATGAGAGGCTGTTCCATTCTTTAATGTTTGCAACGGATACGCCGTATTGCTGAGCAATTCCGATCAGCGTATCGCCGCTTTTGACCGTGTGCGATTGCACTTGAGTCTGGCCAGAGTGGATGTTGATTTGCTGGTTCACTCTGATATTGGACCCGCGAATATTATTCCATTGCCTAAGTTGAGAAACAGTGACTCCGTGTTTGGAGGCAATTTCGCTCAACGTGTCGCCCCTTTTTACACGGTACGTTGTGGACTTCGTCTCAGGCGAAGGCGCACTTCTACCGTCCGTATAAATTTCAATGCGCTGTCCAATATTTATTTTTGAGTTCGACAGGCTATTCCATCCTTTCAGATCCGAAACAGACACATTGTGTTTGTCTGCAATGCCACTAAGCGTGTCTCCACGGCGCACACTGTACGTGATCCGTATCTCTTTTTTAGGCGTTGGGGGAGGTGTTACCTTGCCTTCGGTGTCTGCTGCCGTGGTCCGAAGGCTGGCTTGCGTTACCGGTACATCCGCGACCGGCTCTTCCGCGCGAGCTGTGGACTGCTGCTGAACGAGGATGGGTCTCATGGAACGCCGTCCATATTGTACCACCGTTTCCGTCATTTCAGCAAATTGAGCATCTGGAAGGGATCCAGAATAGTCTGCAATCGGAACAACTAAACGCTGTCCAATGCGCAAGTTCGTGTTTTTCAGGGCGTTTTTGTCCATAAGCCGAGAAACGGAAACGCCAAATTGAGATCCAATTCCGCTGAGCGTGTCGCCGCGTTTAACTACATATTCTCCGGATGGGCGTTTTGCGGATTCGGGCATTGCGCTATACGAAGCAACGAAAGAATCGTATGACCCCACAGGTAGGCGAAGATAAAAGACACCGGTCGTTGGAGGTAGCGATTCCCGTCTAAGATTGGGGTTTAGTGCCTTCACTGTTGCGACATCTGTTCTCGCCATCGCGGCAATGTCTTTTAACGAGATCATGCCGGTTACAGGAACCACTGAATACGTGTACTGAGGCCC
The DNA here is from genome assembly GCA_013204185.1 of bacterium. GTDB lineage: Bacteria > Bacteroidota > Rhodothermia > Rhodothermales > UBA10348 > UBA10348. The sequence continues at coordinate 14,909 of JABMOI010000163.1, forward strand.
TTCTTGGTCGCGAATGAGTCCATATGCCTCAGGGTTCGATGCGATTAACGAAGCAGCGATAAATGTTGGGACGTAATTCCTGGTTTCGGTCGGTAAATAAGGGTAGATGTCCCAATAAGTCGGATTCTTTTTTCCACTTCGGGAAATAGCTCGTTTGATGCAGCGTGGACTACAATTATACCCAGCCAGAGCAATCTGCCAGTCCTTGTTATACTGATAGTATAGATCCTTTAAGTGTTTCGCAGCGGCTCGGGTCGCCAACTCTGGATCCATTCGATCGTCAACCCAGGCATTCACATTTAGATCGTATGCGCGTCCTGTGGCCGAAATAAACTGCCACATTCCTACGGCGCTAGCCCAACTCCGAGCACGAGGATTGAGCCCAGACTCGATCATGGCCAAATACTTTAGTTCATCGGGGACACCTTCCTCTGCGAATATTTTTTCGACCATTGGGAAATACGTGTCTGCACGCCCAAGCCATCCCAGTAGCGTATCGCGCCGTTTTTTGAGCAAGAACTCCATACTGCTTTCGACCAACCGATTCATGGTCATTTCGACATCGGTGCCAACAGGCAGAAGGCCTTTGGGCGCCACGTCTTCTAGCAATGGGTCTTTCACCATTTCTAGATCCGCAAACATGGCTTTTCGGACATCGTAGATATCTCCGAAAGCAGCAAATAAAGTATCTGAGGGACCGTAAACACGCTCGTATTCGTCTACCAATGTGGAATAAACGTGCGTAAAGCGGGAGTCTTCAACGACGTCGTCGAGCACGAGTAATTGGCCTAGCTCAGAAATCGCCAAATCAAGGATGTATACAACCGCATCTTCGTCATTACGTGCTTCCGCCGCCATCAGGTCGGATTGATAGCCAAACAATGTGGACAGCTTTTCTAAATAGCTAAAATCTCCAGATTGCTCGTCAATCGAATTTCTAATCATCAATTGAGACTGACTTTGGCTCTGGATTTTCTCCGGCGGCAACACCTTTACGCTTTGGGAAGCTTCACTTTTAACTTGACCGAATGCGCTCTGTGAGCACAAAAACAAACACGTAATCAGGAATATATGGCGCACGGTTGCCTCGCGGATGCGACCCCTAGGAGAGGCCAATAACGGTTATCGGTCGAGTGAGTTAAAGTGATATCTCACCATGGACCCCTATGCGGATGAAGGGGAAGGATTTGAGTGGAATAAAAAACAAACGGGAACGTTCCCGTACAAGGGATAATGATGTGGCCTAATCGTGAAACCGGCCTGCCTTATAGCGGAATGTTGCCGTGCTTTTTCTTTGGATGTTTAGATACCTTGTTCTTAAGCATGTCTAAACCGCGGATCACCCTCAAGCGCGTGGAAGATGGTTCAATCACATCATCCACATAGCCGTACTCTGCTGCAACGTAAGGATTAGAAAACCGGCTACGGTAGTCTTCGGTGATTTGGTTTTCCGTGGCCCCGGGATCCTCGGATGCCTCAATTTCTTTGCGATAGATTATTTCTACCGCTCCTTTTGCACCCATTACCGCAATTTCAGCGGTTGGCCAAGCGAAATTAAGGTCTCCACCAATGTGCTTGGAATTCATCACATCGTATGCGCCGCCGTAGGCCTTCCGCGTGATAATGGTAATTTTTGGTACCGTCGCTTCACAAAACGCGTAAAGAAGTTTAGCACCATTTCGAATGATACCTCTCCATTCCTGATCTGTACCGGGCATAAACCCAGGAACGTCTTCAAACACCAGCAAAGGAATGTTAAATGCATCACAAAACCGGACGAAGCGGGCCCCTTTAATAGATGAATCAATATCCAAAACCCCAGCCAAGACGGCTGGGTTATTGGCAACCACGCCAACGGATTGACCATTCATTCTCGCAAAACCAACGAGTATGTTCGGGGCGAAGTCTGCGTGGATTTCAAAAAACCGGCCATCATCTACGATCTTGGTTATGACGGATCGCATTTCATACGGCTTATTGGGGTTTGCGGGGACAATGGTGTCCAGGTCGGCGTCTGCGCGGTCTGAAGGGTCCGACGTCGCGACGCGTGGCGTGGGGTCCTCACAATTGGAGGGGATGTAGGAGTAGAGCTCCCGAATGGCCATGAGGCATTCAGCCTCACTTTTGCAGGCCATGTGGGCGACGCCGCTTTTGGAAGCGTGCGTATCTGCGCCCCCTAATTGCTCACTCGTAACGGTTTCCTGAGTGACTGTTTTTACAACATTCGGTCCGGTTACGAACATATAGCTCGTGGACTTCACCATAAAAACAAAGTCTGTTATGGCAGGAGAATAAACGGCTCCTCCGGCGCATGGGCCCATGATGGCAGAAATTTGCGGTACGACGCCTGATGCAAGCGTATTGAGTAGGAAGATGTCTGCATATCCACCTAGCGAAACCACTCCCTCTTGAATTCGAGCTCCCCCAGAGTCGTTCAAACCAATGATGGGCGCGCCATTTTCTAGTGCCAGATTCATGATTTTGATGATCTTTTGGGCGTTTGCCTGCCCAAGCGAACCTCCGAAAACCGTGAAATCCTGACTGTAAATATACACGAGACGGCCATCGATCGTGCCGAACCCCGTCACCACTCCATCTCCGTAGGGCCTGTTTTTTTCTAGTCCGAACTCGTGGGACTGATGCCGAACGAACATACCTAGTTCTTCAAACGAGCCATCATCCAGGATAATTTCAATGCGTTCACGAGCCGTTAGCTTGCCTTGCTGATGCTGTTTATCAATTCGGGCTTGGCCCCCACCGAGAAGCGCTTCTTCTCGACGTTGGTTTAAATCCTTAAAGAGATCCTCGTTAGAATGCATGCTTAAACCTGCTGATGGCCTGAGGGCTAAAACTACTGGATAAATTTCTTCTTACGCTTGCAAACCAGCGTACCTAGACTCAACCGCGTTGGTAAACTCAACAGCGACGGGCGAATAAATATCGACTTTGAATGGACGAAAAACACGCTGGGCAATAATTTCAGATGCGGTTGACCAGTCTGGTGCAACGGCGAGCGCTCGGATCACTTCGTCGAAGGCCGATTCGTCGTTGTTAAACAGTTTGCGGACGAAGTCGGCCTTTCTGTTAATTGACGCCCCTAAAACCAGACCAACCGGGTCGGGCAGCGGCCTCGATACAGGGATAGCCTGATCAACTTGTAGCTGATTAAGCACCTTAGCCTCTTCATTTTGCCTACTGTAAGTCTTCCACAGGGGCTCCGGAGCTGATGAATCGCTTTCCGCAGGCAGATTACCGGCTTTTTGGAATTTCTTCCAGAGAGGAAGAGGCGTGTCAGGCTGAGCAGCTTCGGCGGGTGTGGCCTTGGTCGTGACAGTTTCCGCTGGGCCAGATGGCCTAGGGGGTGGAGAAATGGGTGGAGCCGGAGCTGCCGCAGGCGCTGACTTGGGTGGTGCAGCGGCCAGGGCAATTGAATCTAACAAAGCGGCCAGGGAGGAAGGCGAAACGAAGGAGGCCTGTTTAGAACGAGCGGCTAGTTCAAGCTCTTTGGAAATAGAAGGCTTCCCTTTGTCAATGAAAAATTGGGCTGCCATCTGGACAGGTATGCCTGGCGTGGCCATCCCAACAACTTGGACAAGCGGTTCCAGTAGCTTCACCCACGCTTTTGTGTCGTTCTGTGCATTGAACTGATGGTCAAGGTGGGAGAGTGCAGATCTAAAGTCGTCTTTGTTTATGCGTTGACTTTTTTTCCGTTCAATAAAAGCATCGACCCCCAAAGTGAGATACCCGTAATCAACGAAGTATCCAACCTTTCGCTGGAGATCTGCCGAAGAAATGGAATCTGAATCAGAAGCAAAAACAAAGCGGGACAGGGTTTCAATTGGTGAGACGAGATAGTCAACCACGTGCTCCACTGCTTGGCGAACCGCTTTTGGCCATTCAGGTGAGGGGAAGCAAGATGCCTTGCCCAATGTCAGAACGGCTTGACGCAATACTTTTTGATATTCCAGATTGTCTGCGTCAAACCATTCAGAACGAACCTTGAGAAGCTCAGACGCCTCCAGCTCCGAACGCCGTTGTAAGGCGTTTAACAAGAAGTGCTTGATGCTTTTTGGAATGTTAGACTCACTTATGTTAGCTCGGGAATAGCTTTCTCCCGCAGGAAACGTGGTCAGAATTCGGGATTCAATGGATTGAAGAATCTGTTCGCGCATGCATCTATAATTGTTTGTCGTTTGGTCTTACGCTGCATTTTGGAGCTTGTTTTAACGCCACAGCACATTTCTTTCGGCGAATTCAGACTCAAGTTGCCAAGCAGCTTGTCGATTGCATGCGATTCTTGTGAAGCCGACATGTACCCGGGAATTATTTGAGCGGTTGAAGCGTCTACCTATTGAATGGATCGAAACATATTGATCGACAATAATCTTAGGAAAGTACTTAAGGATATTGTGGCCGGGCCGATAATAGTTTTGAGACGGACTCTGATTCATCCAGGATTTGTCTCAAGGCGGTTTGTCCTCAGGAAAAGCTCGGCCCTGTAAGGTCGGGCTTTTTCCATTTTACATAAGGAGCGACTCACCTTAGTATTCCGCCAGCAAAATTCTGATATCAGTGAAAAAAGCAATTCTCCTCGCGCTGTTCGCAGTGTTTATTACTGTCTCTGCTTCGGCCCAAGACTCTCAGAAACAAGAAACGCTCGATATATTTTTGGATTGTGGTCGCTCATGCGATTTCGACTACATCCGCCGCGAGATCCCGTATGTCAATTATATCCGAGATCGAGTTGGTGCAGATGTTCATATTCTGATTACGAACGAAAATACAGGCTCTGGTGGACGAAATTATAAGCTTGAGTTCATCGGCCTTGAAGCTCTTTCGGCGATGAAAGACGTGCTCTCATATACTGCCGGAGCTACGGACACAGATAGTGAGAGACGAGAAGGCCTAACGGAAACGATAGCAAGGGGACTTGTTCGATTTCTGATGACGACCGCAGTTGGAGATCGCATCATCGTTTCTGTTCCGGTCACAGGCCAATCAAAGTTACCTGAAAACGTCCAAGTTGTTAATGATCCATGGAATTTTTGGGTCTTCAACATTCGGATGAGTGGAAACTACGACGCAGAAGATTCCAGGAGCACATCCAAGATTGAATCGCGCGTATCGGCCGATCGAGTGACCGAGGATTGGAAATTTGGGATTAGTGGCAGGATGAACTATCGAAATAGCCGATACGACCTAAGTGACGGTACCATCAGAAGCACCAACCGAGATGGGAATGTGTACGGACAGTTAGTCAAAAGCTTGGATGCCCATTGGTCTGCAGGGCTAACGACCTACACGTCGACATCTTCCAGCAATAACACCAAGTTGTCCGCATCCCTCTCTCCGACGGTTGAATTCAGCATTTTCCCATACTCCGAGTCGTCAACGCGTGATTTGCGATTCCGTTACGAACTAAATTTTCGCAACAATCGGTATGAGGAGTTGACCGTTTATAACGAAACTGAGCAACTATTGGTACAGAACCAGCTGATGCTCATGGCTAATTTCAGGCAGCCATGGGGATCTGCTCGCGGAAGAATATCAGTGGAATCGTATGTAACCGATTTCGAACAATCCCTCTTCGATTTGTATAACGTGAGTCTTGATGCAAATCTTGATATCAGGGTAGCTCGAGGTCTTTCATTTAGTATCGGAGCTGAGATATCGTCGGTTCACGATCAGATATGGCTACCAGCAGAAGCGTCCAATGATGAAGACGTACTTCTCGGTAACAAGCGATTGCCTACCAGTTTTCAATATGAGCTCGATTTTGGCTTTAGCTACCGATTTGGATCGATCTACAACAACGTCGTAAATCCTCGATTCGGATATTTTGGTGGGAATTGATCCCAACTGGACGATTTGATCTCGCCTAGAAAAGTTGCCTTAGGTAATTCGCGTTATCGCTTCGTTCATTCCTATCTTCAAGGCTCAATATTGACTTGAACAACGTAGAAATGATTTCGAAAAAGCGCCTCGGTGTAGGTTTTATCGGTAGTGGCTTTATTGCCCGATTCCATGTTTTGTCATGGCAAGCCGTGCGGGATGCCGATATTCTAGGATTCTGGAGCCCCAATACAGAAAATGCAGAGTCTGCCGCCGCATATGCCCAGTCTTTGAGAGTGGGAGAAGCGAAGGCGTACAATTCCATTACAGACATGATTGCCGATCCGGCCATCGATTGTCTGTGGATTTGTGGACCGAATCACCGCCGCATCGAAAACATGGAAGAAATTGTCGATGCACTTAAACGTGGTGTCGGTAAACTGGTGGGAATCGCGTGTGAAAAGCCGTTGGCTAGGAATGTGGCTGAAGCCAAGCGTGTGATAGAGCTTTTAGAGCAGACGGATTTGCTTCACGGGTATTTGGAGGATCAGTTGTTTTCGCCAAACCTAGTTCGCGGCCGAGAAATTGCTTGGAAGCGAGGGGCAGCGCTGAGTGGCCGGCCTTATTTGGCTCGAGCTGCGGAGGAGCATTCCGGCCCGCATGCACCCTGGTTTTGGAGTGGAGAGCATCAAGGCGGTGGTGTCTTGAATGACATGATGTGTCATAGCGTTGAGGTGGCTCGTTTTCTTCTAACTCGGCCCGGCGCAGCCCGGAATTCAATTACGCCTATCGCCGTAAACTGCCAAATTGCCAGTTTGAAATGGAGTAGGCCTGAATATGCAGAAATGCTTCGCGATACGTACGGCCCAAGAATTGACTATTTGAAGCGTCCGTCCGAGGATTTTGCCCGCGCAACGATCGAATACTTGGATGAACAAGGGCACCCACTGATTGCCGAAATGACAACGTCGTGGAGCTATGTTGGTCCCGGCCTTCGCCTGTCCTCTGAACTATTGGGGCCAGAATACTCCATGCGAGTCAATTCCTTGGATTCCGGCGGCACCGTGTTTCTTAGTCGTTCCGTCACGGGAAGCGCAGGAGAGGATATCGTTGAAAAGCAGAATGCGGAGCAAGGGGATATGCCATTTGTCGGAAACGAAGCGGCGGAATATGGCTACGAGGACGAAAATCGCTATATGATTCGGTGCTTCTTGGACGGAAAACAGCCAGTTGAGAATTTCTATGACGGATTGGAAGTCACGGAGCTGCTTATGACCGCCTACATGAGCGCTGAACAAGGTCGCCGAATTCTGTGGAAACCAGAAGGATTGGACGGATACATTCCGCCTGTCGCAAGAGGTGAATGGAACCCCAAGCACGGTTGATGCTCTCTAGGTAATTTCCGGATTAAAAAGTCTGCAACCTGTTGTATGTTGTGGCCGAATTTCAACTGAAATAAGGTCCCAACCATGCGACGTAGTTCCCTGTTTATCGCAGCTCTGTTTTTTGCTGCTTCCTTCGTTTTCGCCCCGTCTGTTTTTGCTCAGCAGCTCGATATGGATTTGTTCGAGGCCATGAAGCCCCGCAACATTGGCCCTGCTGGCATGAGTGGGCGAGTCACTGCAATCAATGCGGTTGAAAGCAACCCAGATGTGATTTACGCCGGAACTGCTTCGGGTGGTTTGTGGAAATCTACTTCAGGAGGGATTCAGTGGACCCCCATTTTTGATGATCAATCGGCCCATTCTATTGGCGCGGTTGCCATCTATCAAAATAACCCAGATATCGTATGGGTTGGGGCAGGTGAAGGGAATCCAAGGAATAGTCAGTCAGCTGGAAATGGCGTATTCAAGTCGCTAGACGGCGGTGTTACGTGGACGCACTTAGGGCTTGAAGCATCCAGGAATATCCACCGCATTGTGCTCGACCCAACTAATTCGGACATCGCCTTGATCGGTGTTCAAGGACCGGCTTGGGGCGAAACCAAGGATCGGGGTGTGTTTCGGACAACAGATGGTGGGAAAACGCTTGAAAAGGTTCTGTTTGTTGATGAAAAGACAGGCGTGAGTGACATGGTAATGGACCCGTCGAATCCTAACCATATTTTGGCAGCCATGTGGGAGTTTCGTCGTTGGCCTTGGTTCTTCAAATCAGGAGGCGAAGGTTCAGGATTGTACGAAACGTGGGACGGCGGCGTGACCTGGAAGCAAATTACCGCCGAAGACGGATTGCCTAAAGGCGAATTGGGACGAATTGGCTTAGCGTTTTCAACCAACGAACCAGAAATTGTATACGCCTTGGTTGAAGCCAAGAAAAACGCTCTATATCGGTCTGAAAACGGCGGTTCAAAATGGAAAATGGTCAATGACGACGCCGATGTGAACGGCCGGCCATTTTACTACGGGGAGATTTATGTTGACCCCGAAAACGAAAACCGCGTCTACAAAATTGAAACAGCCATCCACGTGAGCGAGGATGGAGGGAAGAGTTTTTCGCAGTGGCAACCCGGATATGCCGCAAATGGCGTTCATCCAGACCACCACGCCTTCTGGGTTTCTGCCAACGATCCTAGTTTCATTATGGAAGGAAACGACGGCGGTATGTCCATCACGAGGGACAAAGGAAAGTCCTGGCGTTTCGTCGAAAACTTGCCGTTGGCACAGTTTTACCACATAAACGTAGACAATGAATTCCCATACAACGTGATGGGTGGGATGCAAGACAACGGTTCATGGATTGGCCCCGCCTATGTTTGGAAAGCAGGAGGCATTCGCAATTCGTATTGGCAGGAAGTGGCCTTTGGAGATGGGTTTGACGTTTCTCCAGACCCTGACGACTCTCGGTATGGATATGCGATGAGCCAAGGAGGAAGCATTGAACGTTACGACAAGGAAACCGGAAACAGCTCCAATATTAAGCCGCTTCATCCGGATCCAGATGTGTTCTTGCGCTATAACTGGGATGCGGCATTTGCCCAGAGCCCGCACAACTCGGCTACCATTTATTACGGGAGCCAATATGTGCATCGCTCAACCAATAAAGGGGAAAGCTGGGAGGTTATTTCGCCAGATTTGACCACGAACGATCCCGAAAAGCAGAAGCAGATGATTTCTGGGGGGCTGACGTACGATGCCACTCAGGCGGAAAATCACACGACCATTGTGTCTATTGGCGTGAGTCCTGTTGAAAAAGGGGTTTTGTGGGCAGGGACGGACGATGGAAATGTTCAGCTCAGCCAGGACGAAGGAGCGACTTGGACAGAAGTTGGTAAAAATATCAAAGGTGTGGCGGCCAAATCGTGGGTACACCAGATTAAGCCGAGCCCTTACAACGCGGCAGAAGCGGTTGTAGTGATTGACGACCATCGCCAGAATAATTGGGAGCCGTACGTGTACCGGACAAAAGACTGGGGTAAGACGTGGACCAGGCTAGTGGATGGAGACGATGTGTCTGGATTTGCGCTTTCGTTCCTTCAGGACACCGTTGAGCCTAATCTCATGTTCTTGGGCACAGAATTCGGCTTGTATGTTTCTGTAGATGATGGTTCGAACTGGACCAAATGGTCTCAAGGATATCCAACCGCCTCCACGATGGACATGGTGGTCCAAGAACGCGAGGCCGATCTGGCTATTGCTACGTTTGGCCGAAGTGCATGGATTTTGGACGACATTCGGCCGTTGCGCGAGCTCGCCGCTTCTGGAGTTAGTTTACTGGATGAGCCCGTTCATGTATACGCCCCCCCAACTGCATACCAAGCCTCCACGATTCAAGCGGCCGGTACGCGGTTTAGAGCGGATGCCATTTATGCCGGTGACAACAAGCCGGGTGGCGCGCGGTTGACCTATTCGGTTAATCCGGATGCATTCGTTACAGATGAATCGGATGAAGAAGAATCTTTGGAGGAAGAAGAGGCTTCGGAGGAAAATGAACCTTCGGAGGAGAATGCAGACGCGCCAGAAGGTGATGCAGCTGCCAAAAAAACCAAAGCTCCAGACAAAGTTAAAATTGAAGTCTTGGAAGATGGAGAAGTGATCCGGACGTTTGACGGGCCGGCCAAAAAAGGGTTGAACCGCACAGGCTGGTCCATGACGCGGAAAGGCGTTCGGGGGCCAAGTCGAAGGGCTGCAAGGGCTACGGACTCTGAGCCAAGTGGTCCTCAGGTTCTGCCTGGTGCGTATACCATTCGCATTAGCTACGGAGCTTCGGTCTCGGAAACCACAATTACTGTTGAATCGGATCCTCGGTATGAGGTCGATCTGGATGCGACGCGCGCGCGTCTAGCTCTCTATTCCGAATACGAAAAACTCTCAGTTGCTGCGGCTAGTATGGTAGACCGTATTCGCGAAGCAAAAGAGATTGTATCGAGAGTGAATTCAAACCTTGGAGATCGCAAGGACGATATCGCCAAGGATCTCAAAAAGAGCGGAAAAACGGTTTCTGATTCACTTTCTGCCTTCGAAGATCAGTATTTCGGTGAGCAGGGCAAACAAGGAATTTACCGAGATCCGAACACGGTGAGTTCGATCTTTGGACGGGCTGGGCAATACATTTTCTCAAGTGACAGGAAGCCTAATACGCCTGAAGAGTGGGCCATGGCGCAAGGCAAAAAAGCATTGATGGAGATGATTGCCGATGTAAATGGCTTCCTTGCCATGGATTGGGTAGTCTACATCGAAGCGGTTAAATCTTCGGACGCCTTTCGGATTGACGATCTAAATATGATTGCCGTGGAAATAGAATAACGGATCCCGTTGGGGACGATGTGCGGCCGCCTGTTACAAACAGGCGGCCGCTTACTGTTTAGTTGAATCCTTTTAGTTGAAACCTTTCGGTGGCTGCCGCTTCGGCCCGAGCTGTTCGTAGGCAAAAGCCATTTGAATGAGTTGGGCCTCCCCGAAGAGCTTTCCGATGAACGTCATCCCAACGGGAAGCCCGTTGCTGGTGAATCCAACGGGTATCTGAAGAGCTGGAAGGCCGGACTGCGGGGATAGGTACTGGCTGTTATCGCCCGACGGCGACGTCATGTCGCCAATTTTCCTTGCGGGATAGCTCCAGGTCGGGTACACAATGGCATCCACCCCTTTGGCATCCATTTCAGAGAGTATGGTGTTCCTGAACTCAATGTTTGCAGGGTGCGTGTATAAGTCGGGGCAGGGTGCGGCCGTCCAGGTCGAGGCCGCGCGCAATCCTTCTTCAATAGACGGGTCAAAAAGGCCGGTTTCTACAATCTGGGCCAGGGTAGCATAGGGGAAATCAGGCCCACGGGAGGCGAAATACTGCTCAACGTCGTGCCGAAAGACTTCGCACCAGATCGATGGACTTAACGAAAGCGTGGGCATCTCGAATGGATCGACAATAGTTGCGCCTGCTTCTCTCATCTCTTGAATTGCCTCTTCCATTCGAGCCAGTACATCGGCATCAGTTGAATCGGGTCTCATATAGCGCCGAAATACGCCAATACGTGCCCCCTTCAGTCCATTGGGATCTAGGTAGTCGAGGTAACTAACTGGCCGATTGCCGTTGCTGTTGGAAGTGATTGGATCGGCAGGGTCGTACCCGGCTATCACGTCCAAGACTCGGGCGGCATCTGTAACAGTTCGCGCCATGGGCCCGCCAATGTCATTGCGTAAATACAAGGGCACGATTCCATCCCGGCTCGTAAGCCCCATCGAAGACCGAATTCCGACCAACGCGTTGTGCCCTGAAGGACCTCGAATGGAATTTCCCGTGTCCGTACCCAGTCCAAATAAGCCAAGATTCGCAGCCACGGCGGCGGCGGTTCCGCCACTTGAACCAGCCGGAACGCGGCTCAAATCATAAGGATTGTGGGTAGTCCCACCGATCGAGCTCACCGTTTCAAACGGACTAAAAGCCCATTCCGCCATATTCGTCTTGCCTAGAATAATGACCCCCGCTTCTTTGAGCTTGCGAACTTGAAAGGCATCGTCCGGGGGGATGAGGCCCTCTAGGGCTTTGGATCCTGCCGTGGTCTGAAGCCCCGCGGTATCATAATTGTCCTTGACTACGATGGGGATGCCGTGAAGCGGGCGCAACACCCCGGTTTCTGCAAATTCCTGGTCGAGAGCTGCTGCTTCTTCCAATGCTCGAGGGTTCAAGATGATGAAAGCTCCCAGTGAATCGTCATACTGTGCAATGCGGTCCAAGTATGCCTGTGTCAACTCAACAGCCGTGAGATTGCCGGCCGTGTAGGCAGCGTGAACATCCTCAACGGTCGTTTCAATCAGATTAAACTGAGGCTTTGCGCAGCCAGTTAGTAGAAAAAGGAGGAGAAATAATCGTTTCATAGGTGCTCTTGGAGAGAAGTAGTGCAAAGAATCACGGCAAGAGTTGCTTCGCAACTTCAAAGCAATTAAATATCGTCTTCCATCAACGCATTTGAAACAGGCTAGTCCCTCGTTTTAGACAACGCCGCATCGAATGCACTTCGCGCTCCGACTAAAAGAGACCCTTTGGACCTTGCCAAATTACAAACTATGAAATCCTTACTTCTTGCCCTCGTTGTGGTGATTGCGTTCCAAATTCCTGTATCAGCTCAGGATTGGAAGCCGGAATTAACAGAGCGTTGGACTCCCGTTCCTGCCATTGTAACCCCTGGAATGGGAACGAAGGCCCCGTCAGACGCCATTGTGCTGTTCGATGGGACTGATTTATCTAAATGGGAGTCGGTTAAAGGTGGAGCGGCGCCGTGGATTAACACGGACGGGACGCTCACCGTTTCATCCGGGACTGGCGATATTAGAACCCGGCAACACTTTGGCGATGTCCAGCTCCATATCGAATGGCGAACACCCGCAAAAGTCGAAGGCGACGGGCAGGGGAGAGGCAACAGCGGGGTATTTTTCCACGAAATCTATGAGGTTCAAGTCCTTGATTCGTACGACAACGTGACGTACTCCAACGGTCAGGCTGGATCCATCTACAAACAACACCATCCGTTGGTCAATGCATCTCGTGGGCCGGGCGAATGGCAGATATACGA
>JABMOI010000164.1 GCA_013204185.1 bacterium
CCAAGGACTAACAACCGCTCTGGCACATTAATCGGGGTCAGGTCAATGCTCCAGAATCTTCAAGGCGCAGAACTAATGAATTTACGATCTCCGAGGCCACGCTCGACCTTCTCGACTTTATCGCTTGGCTTCAAAGGCGGGGGCAAAGGCTCCCCCATGTGTTGGGTTGACTAACAAAGCTTCTGAGAGGGTGCTCATGACTTGGGCGGCGAAACAAAGCACCCATTGAAGACCTGCTACTTTCCCATCGAATTCAATTAGGGGTTCTTTGGTTCACCGAAAGAATGAAGCCTAGATACGCAGCGGCAACTTTGCGCGCGTCCGCATGTTCGTGAGCCCAGCTTTGCGCTAAATCAAGTTGTTTCTCAAGCGCAAGAGAGTTTTCACCCAGCAGCATTCTCAGATTATGGATCTTTTGCGCCGCATCTACAGCATCAAACGGGTCAAAGTAGCTCGCGCGCTCCGAGAGGATGTCCCGCGCAAATGGCCTGTCACTGATAACAATCGGTCGCCGCATGAAAGCAGCCTCCAATGGGGAACTTGAGAATGTTTCATTGAGGCTAGGAAAGAACAGCCCATCCGTTTGCTCATAGAGGGAAGGTAACTCAGCGGCACTAACTACTCCAACATTGATGATGTTAGGACCTCTGTTTGAGAAAACCCGCAAATATTCCTCGGCCGTTAATGTAACCACAAAAGTCAAAGCGGAATGGAAAGACCCCTGATATTCACGAGAAACATCAGCGAGGAATTCATGATTCTTATGCGGATAGGCTTTTGCAGGATAAAAGAGTCTCGTTTCAGATTCTTGCTTAGGGGGCAAAGCATGAATCTGTCGGTGTTCAAGTTTTGGGAAAGGGGCCGATAGGAGATTTGGCAAGATGGCAACCCCCTTTGGTCCGTACTCTTGAGAAATCGCGTGCGCCATGCCTGCAGTTTGTACGATGTAGGCGTCGTAGCGGCCAAGATATCGCTTCTTTATGGCTCTACGAATCCTCTCTCGAGGATTCCTCACCTGAGCAATCCCAACATCCCCAGGGTCTCCACTCCAACTTGGGATGAGTGTTCCATCAGCAAAACCTGTAACCGTAACCCGAGCTCGACTACGTAAATACTCCGGACCAAAAACAACATATCGCACATCTGGGTCATTTGCTGACCCTCTCAACACCACATTCTTCGGTGTATCCTCACGAACAGTGAGCTGAAGATTAGTAATGTCGGAGACTAATGAAGCGTTAGTCATATTGCTTCTAACTTGTGGCGAAACAATCAAATCAAGTCGATGGAGCCAGTGAGGATTCTCACTACTAACTAGTTCAAGTATCCCATCAATGAGACCCGCGGCAGTTACAACCGCTCCCCCTTGACGAAGGTTAGCCGCGTATACTTCTAAGTGCATGCTTCACGTAATTCGCGTACCCAATACACGTTGGGTGTTTTTTGAAAGTCATTAACCTTTTTAGATTCAAGTAGGCTCCAAAAAAGATTCGTCTTCGGTCTGTCACGATTCGAAATGACAACTAATTTCATGGTTAGCGCCACATTCTAGTCACTGGAATCATGAAATGTGTAAAACGCAGGCCGTGATCGTTGAACTTTTGAGGAATTGATGTTCGAGCTTGAATGAGGGCTCGAGTGACTACAAGCGCCTCTTGACGGGAAATCGACAAATTCGAGCCGAAACAAGCGTGCCAAGCTTCCTTCAGGTTTGGGTTCTTAGACTTCAGAAAACCCTGAGACGAAAACCAATCCCATGAAATATCGCTTGTGTGCGAACGCATGATCTCCTTATTTGCAAGTGCAAGACCCGATTCATTAGCGTGATAATCCACTAGTCTCTCAGATAAATTCGCCATTAGACCTCTCGAAGCCAACCGACACCACAAGTGGTAGTCCTCCGGAAACGGTTTTGCATCTGGACTCCAGTAGTTGCCCGCGTCTAAGACTGCCCTCCGTCGAAATGCTACTGCGGAGTGGGCAAAGGGATTACCTATGTTCATACGCAGTCGGATGCCTTGATCGGTCAATGGAAAACGCGATCGGCCAAGAAAAGTGCCTCGGTCACCAATGATCTTTACATTTGATCCTACTAAAACGTAATCAGGATTATTATTGAGAAACGATACCTGCTTGGACAAACGCTGAGAAGATGCCTTGTCATCGGCGTCTAAACGGAAAACCATTTCAGTATCCGCCGCCCGCACTCCAATCGCCAGTGCACGCGCTAAGCCTTGTCCTTGAGCCGTGACAACGCGAAGCTTGCTTCCTGCCAAATCTTGCGCGATTAGAATAGAATCATCAGTTGAGCCGTCATCTACAAGGAGAATCTCAAAATTTGCATAATCTTGCCTTAGCACCGATTCAATTGCTGACTGGATCCATTGCGCGCCATTTCGGACAGGCATGAGTACTGTTACCGGAACATTAGAGTTTTCACTCAATTCAAACTTCCTATCGATCACCTAAATCACCCAGACGAATATGCTGCACTCCTTTGAATCCTATCGGATTGCCACCTACCGTACCCTCGCCCAAAAGTCTGGTATCCAAATGCACGCATTCGAGTCAAGTCGTAGATCCCTTCTTGAGATCTTGCGTCGAAGTTCCCCATAGTGCGATGTTTGAAAGTGCAAATACTCCGCTTAAAACGGAATCGTCAATTTACTTACCGTGTATTCAAACTATCCGAACTGGCTCTTGAGTTGGGATAGTAAGAGCTCACGTTCCCCTTGGAGAATGTCTGACGAGGCAAGGCTCCACGATGAAGGAGTTCGATGGAAGAAATATGGGGAGATTGTTAAATTGTCGCCTCTCAAGAGGCCCGCAACGTAACTGAATGTCGACGCACACAAGATCAATACGTCCGCCTCCACCATAGATTCAATGGCATCGAGTGGGTCCCAGCCTTGCGCGATTTCGACTGGACCGTACTGAGTGAACTCTCTCCCTAAGTCTTCACTCATGTCAATCAAATATCCTTCGGCGTCAATGAAGTTGTGAAATTCCCACATGGCAAACGTGCCAGGGCTTGTATCCTCGGGCACCTTCCAACGACCTTCGGGTATGTCCGTGTGAATTCGGAGTTCGCACTTGAGTCCCTTCTCGTGCAGGAAGGGCACGATGATATTAAGCACTTCTTGGTACCACTCAGTTGGGACATACCGGTCATAGGCCCTGCCATCACGGCCTACCTTTGGAGCAACTGCTCTCCGAATATGTATATCAAGCCTAGTTGCCGCAGATTTCCCATGAGAGTTAGCACGGGGAGCGATGATGTCACTTGCCCACCGGTAAGAGTTGGGATTCTCATCACTCCAAGGCAGTGAGGACGGTAATTTTATGAGAACCTTAAGTGAAAGTCCCCGCGCAACTTTGTTAATCACGCGTAACCAAAAAATCTTTCGGTTTGTCAATGAACGAAAACTCCGGGTGATATTCGATTTTTCTTCATCCTCACTTGGCAGACGGAAGAATCGATTTACACGACGAAGGTAGGTAATTCGCTCTTGCTTTGTCGCGTGGGGGTCCCCCGGATTAATTTCTATAGACTGAATGGGACTGTGAACATATCCAAAATCAAGCTCACAGGCTGCGCTGAAAATTCCCATTATGCGTAGTGCCTGGGCGCCCAAACCATCGCCCGAAAGATCCGCGGCGTATGTCAGATACACACCTCCAGATTTTCTCTTGCTTCTCAATTAAGCTCATTCCCTTCATGTATTGAAGCTAATTGATTAGAACGCGGCGTTATCAGTAGCCCACTTGTTTGCGCCCTGGCTAAGGCATCTCATTCCATGTATTTCACTGATCATGTAGCACTGAGTCACGCCCCATCGTAAGCCAACTCTGCGGAATTAGGTCCCGCTCGTTGAAGTTCTTGTCGTCTAGCCACGGTCTAGGAGCAATGACGACCCTATCTGATCGATCCCTAAGATACGCTGCCCACCAAGAGAAGGTGCTATTTCCAATTACAAGATGAGAAGCATCGCTCATTACTTGCAGTACATCTATGGCACGCACATAGTCCGGGCTGGAGATTACAGTTACACGATCTCTGTAACGAGATTGTAGGTCAGTGAGTAAATCTGGTGAATCGGAAAAGAGAACAAGCGGTAAGTCGCCGACAAGATTGTCAAGAAACGAAATTGCGCGACTGTAATAATCGTTACCAACAAGCCCCATTATCGGAACTTGGAGATACGTGCCGCGCCGCACGTGGACGGCAGTCCACGGACCAAGTTCGCTCAATTGCTTTCGCGTATCGTGCATCCATTGCGATGGGTTTTTGGGGTTACTAATCTGTTCCTTGAGCTCATCCGCGACGGGTTCGAAATATCTCCAACTTTGAAAATACCCATTAATTCGTGACCCGTTAGGGGCTAACAGCACTCTTGAATCAAAAAGAGAATCGTGTTCGAGCACGAGATTGACAATTGATGTGGGATCCATGTGCAGTGCTCTCGCTCGACG
>JABMOI010000165.1 GCA_013204185.1 bacterium
GGATCCAACTCCTTAGTTGCCATCGTGTTCGTTACCGGAAAAAGACCAATCGGAATATTCCACGACGCTGGAATCACTTCTGCGTGCTCTGGTTTGCAGCCGACCAGCGCTTGTTTACCGATCAGAACTCGGGGCAGTTGAAGTAAAACGTCCAGTTTGGTCGTGTCCTTGGGTCCGACTTGCCGAGCCAACCATAAAAATGGCCAAAAAGGCAGGGCAAATAAGGCGAAAATACGCGCAAATAAGAACGACGATATGCCCGATGGAACGTGAACCATATCGGTCATGCCGCCTTGAAGCGAACCCAGTGAAAGATGGCTAATGGTTGATTTCCCGATCACCAATTCTCCGCCCTCTTGCAACATCCGGAACTGCACCGGCAAGTCTTTAAGGCTTCGCATAATGCCAAAAATGACATGGTTTGGTACATCTCGTGACGCAAATACGAGGTCCGAGTATCCTTTCAGCCGAACCAGATCACGCAGATGGCTAAGCCTCCCGATTCTCCTTACTTCTGTACTGGTTCCATCGGGGGCCTCATCTACGGGCGCTCCGGCGCGCGAGACCTCCAGACCCGAATCTTCGGTATCCGAAACGTACCCAGCCAATCTAAACGGCGGGCGCGGATGAGAAGACAATAGCAAAGAAAGGCGCGTGGCTTCTGATTTCCCCCCAACCATAAGGGCCTTCCGCGGCCCTCTTTTTTTCCTGCTGGCCACCAATCGATCAAGCATTAGGGTTATGATCCCCAGCGGGACGGCTAAGCCAACCACCCATCTTGAAAAAGCTATTGATTGGACAAAATAGGCTAGGCTGGCCACCGTTAAAAACCCGATTCCAACGCCGGTTAAAACGGGTTCAATTCGCCGTTTTTTTTGTGTCCGATATCCGCCGCTTACGGCTATTCCTAGTACGGTAGCCAATGCAAAAGCAGGTGCTATGGTCAGGAAAAACAATGCAGTAGGATCCGTATTGGTTTGAGAAAATCGAAAGGATCCCAACAGGGCTACGACGGCGTACATGGAGGCAAAGTCCACCAGCATAGAAGTCGACGCTTTGATTGCGTTCCCCAACAGTGTCAAACTGGCGCGCAACATAATTCCGGCGCGCAAGAAGGATAAAAGAACGGGCGAATGCTGGAATTCAAGGTGCTTTTCAATGAAGAGCAGCATGGCTCCGTAAAACAATCGAACGTACCTGATCTCGCCTTTTTTAGTGCTTTCTCCCTTGTAATGAATAATCTGAGTCGATGGAGTATACCAGATTCGCCAGCCGGCGTGCTTAATTCGATAACAGAGGTCTAGGTCCTCGCCGTACATAAAGAAGTCTTCGTCAAAGAGAATTTCAGCCTGGCGTTTGGCCTTGCCATGCAGTGCACCTCCATGCAGTGCACCTCCATGCAGTGCACCTCCATGCAGTGCGTCCTTTCACACCATCATGCAGGACCCGCTTAGTACGTCCACTTCGCATTCTTCTTCTTTTGAAATGTAGGTTAGGTTGTATTTGCCAAAGCGCTTGCTGCTTGGAAACAACGAAGACATCCCAATCATCCGGAAAAAGGCAATTTCCGGGGTTGGGAAAGATCGTCGGCTTTCAGGTGCAAACGAACCGTCGGGGTTCAATATTTGACAGCCCAGCGCGCCGCAGTCAGGATGAGAATCCATAAACTCGGCCATAGCCCGCAACGAATCCTCCTGAACGATGGTATCTGGGTTTAAAATCAGGATGTGGCGGCCTTTGGCTAGCCGGATGGCCTGATTGTTGGCCTTTCCAAATCCTACATTTTCGTTGTTTGCAATCAGGGTAACCAGCGGATAATCTCGCTGGACCATGGCAACGGATGCGTCAATAGAATTATTATCTACAACAAATACCTCAACCTTGAGGCCTTCGGCTGCTTGATAAACAGACCGGAGTGCTTGAGATAAAAAGTCCTTCACGTTGTAATTCACGATTACAACGCTTACATCTACTTCCTGAGAAGAGCCTTGCTCAGAATTCGGGTTGTTCGCCTTCGAATGAGCCTGAGGGGTTTGGTCGGACATTCAGGGGGAGAGTAGATTTCAATCAATCGGTTAATGGGGCAGACAATCTGAAAGATACGTCAAATGTTTTGTGATGATTCGATAATCGGCGCTGCCTAGGGAACGAAGTCAATTGGACGGACTTCATGCTCACATTCTTTTGCAAAGGATTTTATAATGGTAGAACATCATACACACGAAGACTGCATACAGTATTGAGGCTCGAGCTACGATGGTGTTGGCTGCCCCCATCGTGACGACGCAATTGGCTCATATATCCCTGAGCTTTGTGGACACTGTTATGGTGGGACGCTTGGGGCCGGATGCTCTGGCTGGCGTGGCCTTGGGAAATACGATTTTCTTCAACACGCTTCTCTTTTGCATGGGGATTTTGATGGCTGTAGGCCCGATGGTGAGCCAAGCATTTGGTGCGGATGACCATGATTCAATCGGAAGAAGTGTGCGGCAGGGCCTCTGGATGGCTTCGATCTTGTCAATCTTGGCGTTTGCGGTGCTGAACAATGGGGGAGTGATCCTTCGGTGGCTAGGGCAATCCGAACCCAATATCGAAAAGGCAAGTGCCTATTTAGGTGCCATTTCTTGGGGAATTTTGCCGTTCCTGGGCTTTATAGCGCTGCGTAGTTTCATTGAGGCTGTTTCTCGCCCCAAAGTTGTCACGCTCATCGCCTTATTTGGGGTGGGGCTGAACATCTTTTTGAACTATGCGCTGATGTTTGGAGAATTTGGCTTCCCAGAATTGGGCTTGGTAGGCACCGGGTGGGCGTCTACAGGCGTCTATACGTTCAACTTCTTGGTGTTATTGGGATATGTTTGGCGGCAAAAAGCCTTTGCTGAGTACCGCATATTTTCTCGATTGGGGCGTCCTGACTCCCATTATTTTAAGGAGTTATTTCGCATCGGCTTTCCCATCGGTTCTTCGATGGGTATCGAAACCAGTTTGTTCATGCTAACCGTGATTATGATGGGGTGGATGGGCACGACGCAATTGGCCGCGCACCAAATTGCTATGCAATGTGCTGCGTTCACCTTTATGGTTCCGCTTGGCATTGGGATGGCTACCTCTGTTCGGGTGGGTCAATCCGTTGGTCGAAGAGATTCGAATGGAGCTTCGCTGGCCGGATTTACAGGAATTGGAATTTCAGTCCTTTTTATGAGCATGACTGCCCTTGGGTTTTGGCTCTTTCCAAGGCACATCGTTTCCTTGTATTTGGACCTAGACTCCCCTCAGAATGCAGCGGTTATCGAAGTGGCTGTAAGGTTGCTTGCCCTGGCAGCTGTGTTTCAAGTAGTGGATGGAATCCAAGTAGCTGCCATGGGGGCGCTCCGGGGAATGAAAGACACCCGCACTCCCATGGTCATTGCAGCGTTCTCTTACTGGGGAATTGGGTTGGTTGCAGGGTATCTATTGGCTTTCCGTTTTGGCTATGGCGAAGTTGGTCTTTGGTGGGGGTTGGTGTCAGGTCTAGCGACGGCCGCCGCCCTTCTAACCCGACGGTTTTTCAGACTCAACCATTCGCGTTGACGGTAATTCCCTCACACTTTATAAAGTGTTCACGAGACTCTAGTTGTTGTAAGCCCC
>JABMOI010000166.1 GCA_013204185.1 bacterium
GATATCGGAGGTGATTGACTCGTGGTTTTCGTCAATACCTTCGGGGCGGGGGTCTTTTTTACTGGTCATAACCAGAAATATACCGCGCTTTTGGTTGCTCCCCGCTATGTCAGAAAAGAAGAATCAGCAGAAAGTAAGCCTGCTTAGCTCGATTTCTTGACGAACTTGGTTATCAAAACAATCTGCTGGCCATTGACCTTCCCTTCGATGTGCTCTGGATTGTCCGGTACCAATGATATCCCTCGAACGGCCGTACCTCTTTTCGCTGTAAAGCCTCCGCCTTTCACATTGAGGTCTTTAATAAGGGTCACTGTGTCCCCATTTTCCAATGTTATGCCATTACTATCCACGTGCCTAATTTGCTCGCTTTCCGCTTCTCCTTCCCCAGTAGCCTTGGCCCAGATGAGCGTTTCTGGGTCTAGATACATCATGTCGAGCAATCCTTGGGGCCACCCTTCACCGCGAAGCCTCATGAGCATCCGCCACGCCATCACTTGAACGGCCGGTACGCTGCTCCACATGCTATCGTTTAAGCACCGCCAGTGGTGTACGTCCATTAACGACGGGTCTTCAACCTGCTCCATGCAGGTAGCGCAAAGTAAAACGGAGGTGTCAGCTCCTTCCTGTTCAACAGGAGGAACCAGGAATACGCCGAGATCCCGTGTTGCTGCACACAACTCACAAACCCCCTGGCTCCGCTGTTGTAGTGCTTTTTCAATGCTCATGGGTCGATCAGGGGTAGATAATTGATAATATTGAAGTCTTGTAGGTAATGAATTGATCAGGTTAGTCAATCT
This sequence comes from bacterium, assembly GCA_013204185.1. Lineage (GTDB taxonomy): Bacteria > Bacteroidota > Rhodothermia > Rhodothermales > UBA10348 > UBA10348. Next base: position 798 of record JABMOI010000166.1, read on the forward strand.
GAATCGCTTCGCTTGCGCAAACGAAGAGCACACACCCCAGCTCTTCGTGATTCAAGAACACATCTTTTTTTCGATCCTTGAGTCCTGCTTGGTCAAATCCAATGACGGTCATGTCTGCATCCGACGATTTCTTAATGACCATTTTGCGGAATGCTTCTTGATCGTCGGTGGCGAGAAACTCGATATTTTTTTCCGATATCGGTAGCCTTCCTTGAGCAATTAGGCCCTCCATTTCCTCTCGTTGGACCTTGATTTGATCTTTTGGAAGGGCTGCAAATACCGTAATCTCGGCGCCATTCCAGTCCGCGTGTCCTAGCAAAATGTAGGACAAAAGGATCATCACGTTGGCATTGGACTTATCGTTCCAAGTGAGCCAAATATGAATCGCTTTCCGGTCTCCAAAATGATTGTCTCCGTGGCGCAACACAAACAATGACATGTTTGCAGCAACCGAGAACAACGAGCTCTCAACCACTTCTTCGACTGCTTCTGGGCCGTCGTGCTCCGAAAACTCGAACAAGATCGAGTTGTTTGGAATGCCTGAGACACCCGGCAACTGAAGGCTCTGGGCAAGCGCCGAACGCATCGATGGGGCAACCATGGTGTCCATATAAACCGCACCATTCTGCTTTTCAGCCATCTCTAGCAGTCGATCCCGAAGTTTAACACTTTCTCGATTCGTCGTCCTGTTCAACATGCCCGGCATGTAATGCAGGTAGGTTCCAAATCCATACCGATGGCAGATCCAGCGCATCAATTCGAGCGGCGCGCGCCTATCGAAGGTCCGCGAACTCACCATAATTACGCTTGGTCGCCATTCTCTTTCTTGGTCATGGCGGCTTCGAACCTGCAGTTTGAGGTGCAAGAAGCGAGTAAGCTGAGACATGGCCCCTTCAAACATGTCAGCCAAATCATGCCCTTTTTCGCCCCGGCTGCGCACTACAACTACGTAGAGCACCGTCATGACCATGAGGGATAAGATGGCGTACATCGGATCCATCTGAAACATCATGAACACGCAGACCACGGCGCCAAACAAAGAGATATACCAGCGCGACCGAAAACTGGGGCGGTAACTTGGGCGGGCCGCAAAATTCTCTAGAAAACTAATGGCACAAAGCGACCCATACGTGACCATAAAAAACATGGAGATGAGCTTCGCCACAAAGTTGACGTCGCCCAAAAGCACAATAAATACAGCCAGAGCGCTTGTTAGGATCGTAGCGTTTCGGGGCTCATTCACCGGACCAACTCCCTGCGACAGCCACGAATTGGCCTTCCCAATTGGCAAGGAGGCGTCCGTAGCTAAGGCTTGCATGGTGCGAGGCGCCACCAAAATAGATCCAATGGCAGAACTCAGTGTTGCCGCGCCCAGCCCAATCAGAACCATGGGACCCCAAAGCGAGATGCGGCTCATGATCAGTTGATCGCCAGCGAGGTCTTCTGGGCTAGCTGAAAAAGCCAGTTTAGTCACGATGGCAACGTAAATAACGGCGCCCACGATGGTCGCGATGAGCGTTCCTTGCGGAATCGATTTCCGTGGGTTTGCAAGGTCCCCTGATAGACCTACGCCTGCCGTCATCCCCGTAAAAGCAGGAAACACAATCGCAAACACAACGACTAAGGAATCCGGGTTGAGCACGGTCCCAGAAAAGCTAGCAGATGAAGGGTCAAAGCCATCTACTGGAGAACCTAGGAAAAAGAGGACCAGCGTAATCCCAAGCGTCGCAGCAATGACGTACAGCACCTTGACTCCCATCGAGGCTCCTTTTTTGAGCATCAAGACGATGAGGGCTACGGTCCCTGGAAGCGAAATAAATCGGGGGTCTAAGGCCATTCCGAACGTTTTTTCAAACCAGGGGGCAAGCGGCGTAAATGCCTCTGCAAAAGCAATCATATAAAATGCCACAGACACCGCTTGTGACAAATACAATGAAACACCAATGACGCTGCCAATAGAGGTCCCAAAAGAGCGGGAAATGATGAAATACTCTCCCCCGCCTTCTACTTTTCGATTGGTCGCAATTTCCGCGATGGCCAACGCGGTTGGTATGGTAACCATGTGGCCCAGAACAATGATAAGAATGGCGCCGAGCCATCCAACGTTTCCGACCGCATAGCCAAAACGCAAGAACATGATCGCACCCAAAATGGTGCTAATGGCGGCCAGAAATACGGGTAACGTTCCAAAGCCATGGCCCTGAGTATTCTCAGGGGCGTGGGCGGTGTCAGACGCAGACATATGTTCTCAAATGGGTGAACAGAATGTACGGTGTGCTAGGATATCAGTTTCTGGACGCACCTGGGCGCGCCATCCAGAACGCAATACTAAACATCATTGGATGGTTCTGCCGGAGGTACTTCAAGCGCAGGCCGAAACAAGTCTGCGCTCTCGGCAAAGTGATCTGCCGTTCCTACTAGCACCAACCGATCGCCTACTTCAACAACAAAGCCTCCCGATGGGCTTGCGATGGTCCGGCCCGACCGCCTAACGGCTAAGACCGTAATACCGAAGTGTTTTCGAAGCGCCAGTTCTTCGAGCGTTTTCGAAGCAGCAAATGCGCCGCTACGAACAGCCACGGCACGGGTATGCATTCCCTCTTCGTCCAACCCTTGGAGCACCATCAGGTGGGCCTCTTGGATGCTCCCCCTCATAATCCCGTAATCTTGTTCACGGATAATCTGAACTTGGCGTTCGACTTCTTCCGGGGCAATCATGTAGGCGCCTAACACATGGGAAAAAATGCGCACACTCGTTTCTACTTCCTCCGGCACCACAATATCTGCACCCGCCTCCTGAAGATCCTCCATCGCGGATAAGTAGCGGGTTCGAACAATGATCTGAAGCGTCGGATTCAAGTACCGAGCCTGGTAAATAAGCTGAGGCACGACTCCAGCATCGTTCATCACAACCACGCACAACTTGGCCGTGTGAACTTCTGCCGACTCCAACACATGCGGGCGCGACGCATCTCCAAAAATAACCGGAATCCCGGCCGCAGCCATTTCTTTCACCCGAACCGGATCCATCTCGATAACCACAAACGGAATACCTCTGTCCTGGAGTACCTTAACTAGGCTTTTGCCAGATGGTCCATACCCCACAATTAGGACGTGGTCTTCCAGGTGAGGACCATGCGAAGAATGATCCTCTTTATTGGCCTTGTCAGGGCGTCCATTGGCTCTCGCGCTAAGAAATAGTCCGAGTTTTGTACCAGCTTGCATCAAAAAAGGAGTCAGCAGCATGAGCAAAACGGTTGCCGCTATAAATGCCTGAGCTCCATCTTCCCCAAATCCGCCCGGAGACAAACCTGCTGCACGCCCGGAGCGCTCTAATACAAAGGAAAACTCTCCGATTTGAGCCAACCCGAGGCCTGTGGCGGCAGCTATTCGGGCTGGATAACCCAAGAGCAATACACTTCCGTAGGTAATGACCGCTTTAATCACCAATACAAACAGCGCAACGGCCAACACCAACCACAGATTTGCCGCCAAGAACCGCAGGTCCAACAACATTCCTACAGATACAAAAAAGACTGCATTGAAGACCGTTCTTAGTGGCAGTATTTCGCTGATTGCCTGCGTGCTGTATCGGCTTTCGCTTACCACTAGCCCCGCTAGAAATGCGCCAAGCGCTAGGCTAATTCCAGCTAGGCTCGAAGCCGCAGCCGTTCCAAAACAAATAGCCACGATCGTGAGCAAAAACAACTCTGGGCGACGAGTGTGCGCAACCCGTTCCAAGATCCACGGGACAATTTTTCTGGCCAGAATGAGCACACCGAGGATCAATGCGATAGCTTTCCCAAGTACCCAGAATATTTCAGCGGAAGAACCGCCGTCATGCGCCAAAACGGGCACAATGAGTACCATCAGGACAATTGCCAAGTCTTGAAAGATCAGAATGGCCAGAGACATCCGACCTGTGGGCGTTTCAGACTCGCCTCGTTCTGAAAGCAAGCCCAATACGATGGCAGTAGAGCTTAGCGCTACGAGGCAACCGGTGTACACTCCCACCTTCCAACTCACACCGAAGGCAAGCAGGGTTATCGTGACCAGCGCAATACTAACGGCTACTTGAACTCCGCCGCCCACAAAGATGGCCCGGCTCGACCCTAGAAGCTTCTTGAGGCCCAGCTCCATCCCAATCGTAAACAGCAACAAAATCACGCCCACTTCGGCTAGAATATCTACCAATTCCTGATTCTGTACCAGACCCAACGCATTGGGGCCAATTAGAACGCCCGCTATCAAAAACCCTGCGATTGGAACCAGCTTGAGCTTAAAACACACGTACGCGATGAGTACGGCAACCACAAAGAGGGCTACCATCTCATTCAAAAAGGGAATTGCTGCGGCAAATATCATGTGTTAACTAAAAGGAATCGAAAACGGAGGCGTGGAATTTACGAATACTTTCGCTAGGCAATGTTCCGGGCTCGTTCGAGCGCATCGGCAATGCTACCACACACATTCTCTCTTCCAATTGCATCTAAGAATCCGCTTCGATCCAGGGCAACAAGCGGCTGAGCATGAATCCCTGAAATTACTAACTGAGAGCCTCTCTTCTGCAACCGCTCAGCCACATCTTCCAATGCATGAATACCGGTAGCGTCAATAGCCAAAACGTGCCTCATCCTTAATATAACGACGGGCGAAGTTCGGGTTGAATTGAGGAAGGTCTCTGTAAACTTGCGCGCTGCTCCAAAGCAGAACGACCCATTAATTTCAAACAATTCAACGCCATCAGGAAGATCCACAGGAATTTGGTCCGACTGCGTTTCTGTTTCATAGGCAATCATGTCGTGAATGGGTTTGACCTGCGTTACCTCAGCCATCCGACGCATAAACAACAAAGCGGCAAGCACAACTCCAACCTGGATGGCAACAACTAGATCGATCGCAACGGTCAACACGAATGTGGCAACTAGCACCAAGACATCGCTTTTGGGGCCCTTCAACAATCCAACAAAGGCATGCCATTCACTCATGTTGTACGCTACAACCGCCAAAATACCTGCCAGCGTGGCCATCGGAATGAGCGAAGCCCATTTGCCGGCTACTACGAGAATAACGAGAAGCGTTAGGGCATGCACCATTCCAGCAATCGGGCTGCGTCCACCGTTTTTGACGTTGGTAGCCGTTCGAGCTATAGCACCCGTTGCGGGAATACCCCCAAACAGCGGAGATACCATATTGGCTACTCCCTGAGCCACAAGTTCAGCGTTTGAACGGTGCCGCCCGCCTATCTGACCATCCGAGACCACAGCGCTCAATAGCGATTCAATCCCACCTAGCAAGGCAATAGAAAGGGCAGGCGAAACCAACACTGAGATGTTTTTCCATTCGAAGTCTAACCAATGAAAAGATGGAAGTGACCGTGGAACGTCCCCAAACCGTGACTGAATGGTATCCACGTTTAGGTCAAATACCTGGACCAGTAACGTGGTCGCGATAACAGCCATCAACATGCCCGGCATCTTGCCAGGAACGCGAGTCCATACGAGTATCACGCCGATGGTCACTAGAAAAATGATGAATGCCGCGGGATTTATTGACCCAATATGTTCGGAATATGCCGCAAACTTGTCTAAAAACGAAGCCGGCACCGATGCCATATCGAGTCCCAACGCATCGGCTACCTGCCCCGAGGCTATGATGAGCGCGATGCCCGACGTAAACCCAACGGTCACCGGATAAGGAATAAACCGAATAACATCACCTAGACGGGCCAGCCCCATCAGGATGAGAAACACCCCTGCCATGAAGGTGGCAACTGCTAGTCCCTGGTAACCGAACTCTCCGACAACTCCTGCAACGAGGATGACAAAGGCCCCAGTCGGTCCACCAATCTGGACTCGGCTACCACCCAAAGCAGAAATGATAAAACCCGCAATGATGGCGGTGTAAAGACCTTGTTCGGGACGCACTCCCGAGGCAATTCCGAAAGCGATGGCTAACGGCAGGGCTACGATGCCCACAACAATTCCGGACAATACATCCCGACTTAGTTCATGCCTGCCATATCCTTCAGACAGAACGGAAACGAGTTTCGGTTTAAGATCAGGGGAGAAAAAGCGCATTTGAACACATTGTGCCGTTGAAAACAGTCCGCTTAAAAAGCATATCCTATACTTAACCCGACATGGGGCAACACGCCCGATTCAGACGTACTAAAAATGATGGTCGCTGGGCCAAGTGGCGTTCTCAATCCAAGTTCAAATCCGAAGCCGACGGCCCTTTTTTCTTTCAGCAGGTCGTATTCATCGCTGCCAAGTTTTGTCTTTTCCTGATCCAGTAAGAGATCGTAGGTGCCGCCCGCGTTCAAAATAAAGCGAGCAAACATGTCCTTTTTCACCTCCCACTGCACGCCAACCGCTCCAAAGTAGGCTTTCCTTCCGAAGCGAGCTTGTGAAGCCAACCCATAAAAGGGAAAAAACACTCCGGGAAGCACGTTAATTGGCCGAACACCACCTAAAAAGCTAAAATAACTGAGAGGAAGGGCTTCGCCTGCACCAAAACTAAAGGCTGTTCTTCCAAAACCAGACACCGTTCGCGTAATGGGTACGTAGCCTCCTACGTCGAATCTGAAAAACTTGAAGGTCGAAGATCCCGTCTGGGCGGAGCTGGTTAGGGATGGCTCCGCATTCGAAGATCCGACGCCGGCTTTTGCATCCAGTTTCATCCCTTGTGTTGGGAATGATCGGTTGTTGTACGTGTCGCGCTCCACCCCAAACGTTGTGACAAAAACGGAGTGGTCTTCCGTTTTTATCGCGATTAAATCGTTTTCAATGGGCACAGTCGGGTCGGAGGTGGCCGCTACCTCCCTGCCAACACGAACAACATCTGTTTTTACGGCCAGGCTCGCTACCGTGTTGGGAGCCAAAACAAATCCGCCCCAGAGACCAAATGAATACACGTCCAGCCCCAAGCTCAACACAGGAACGGTCGGCTCAATTTGTACGGACCTGGCGTATTTGTCCGGCAAAAAGAAACGAATAGGGGCGTGTGCATACTCCATACTCGCTCCCATACTTATCCGGCTATCGACTCCGTTTGGCGAGAGGAAAAGAGCGCGAACCTGACTCTGCTTGCCCAAACTAACTCGAAACTCGGTTATCGACCCATAACTCAGTCGATTTCGAAGTGCCATCGTCACTAAAATTTGGGCATCGTTTTCACTGTCATAACGGATCCCTAGGCCAACATTATCCTCTGTCTTCTTAGGCGTAAC
>JABMOI010000167.1 GCA_013204185.1 bacterium
AAAGAGAAAAAAGCTCGTGTAGAAGATGCATTGCATGCTACTCGTGCTGCTATCGAAGAAGGTATTGTTCCAGGCGGCGGCGTAGCGTACCTACGCGCCATCAAGGGCATGGACAAAATCAAAACGGACAACGAAGACCAAACTATTGGTGTCGCTATTGTTCGTCGTGCGCTTGAAGAACCACTTCGCCAGATCGCAGCGAACGCTGGATTCGAAGGTTCAATTGTTGTTCAGAAAGTACTTGAAGGCAAAAATGACTTTGGCTTCAACGCGTTGAACGATACCTACGGATCTATGATCGACGCAGGTGTTATTGACCCAACTAAAGTCACGCGTACTGCTCTTGAGAATGCAGCTTCTGTTTCTGGTCTCTTGTTGACTACTGAAGCAGTTATTGCAGATCGTCCAGAGCCAGCAGGCGGTGGCATGCCAGGCGGCGCGCCTGACATGGGCGGAATGGGCGGAATGGGTGGATTCTAGATTAAAAAATGCCGTTTGAAACTGAGCCTGCTCAGTAGAGGACAGCATCAATAGTCTAGCATAAGCCTACTGCTTGATGCTAACGTATCTTAAGAGGGCGGCCCCAGTGGGGCCGCCCTCTTTTTTTGTCACTTTTTTGGCACGATACATCTTAAGCCCGATCAAACTGAAGCAGACTCGATTTCATATCGCATTCGGATCCAATCTCGGAAACAGAATTGAACTCCTTCAATCTGCCGTAAATGCACTGCAGCAGGAAGAGGGCATCGTGCTTGAAAGGATTTCATCCGTTTATGAATCCCCTGCTCTCGTCATGGAAGGTTCGCCCGCTCAGCCTGACTACCTCAACGCAGTTGCATTTGGAAGCACCACACTACTCCCTGCAGACCTTCTCGACGTTTTTTTGGCGATAGAGGCCAGGTTTGGTAGAAACAGAGCCGCCGAGGGCCGATGGCAAGCCAGAACGCTTGATTTAGACTTGTTGAACTGGGGAACGGAGACCATAGAAACCCCCAAACTAACACTACCCCATCCACGCATTGCATCTCGTCGCTTTGTTTTGGACCCTCTAGCCGAAATTGATCCCAACCTGAAACTTCCTTCGCCGTATAATTGCACAGTTGAGTATCTTCATGCTCACTGTCATGACTCTGCACGGACTACGCTGTCCCGTTTTGTATTAACGATTCCTATTTCCGGATGAGTTTGTTTGACGAGATTTCAAAACCGGATGAACACGAGGTTGAAAATCTTTCAACTTCAGTCCTTCCTGAGCATCTTCAATACATTGTTATTGAGGGCGTAATTGGCGTCGGAAAAACATCGTTAACCAAATTGTTGGCCGAGCAGAGCGATGCTCGATTGGTACTAGAGCAATTTGAAGAAAATCCCTTTCTTGAGCGGTTCTATTCTGACCGAGATCGATGGGCGTTTCAAACTCAATTGAGTTTTTTGGCGAGTCGTTTCCGACAACAGCAGAGTTTGGGGGGCCGAGATTTATTCCACCGGCATGTTATTAGTGACTACACGTTTGACAAGGACCGAGTTTTCGCTCGCCTAAATCTAACGGGCGACGAACTGGCGCTGTACGAAACCATGTTTACTATCATGCAGCCCACCACGCCTGTACCGGACCTAATCGTGTATTTACAGGCGTCAACAGACCGGTTGATGGAAAATATTCAACGCCGAGGCCGCTCGTACGAGAAAGAAATGGACCGCTCCTACATTGAAAATCTAGGACAAGCTTACAATCAATATTTCTTCCACTATAACCAAAGTCCACTGCTCATCGTAAACGCTACAAATATCGATTTTATAGCAAACCGAAACGATCTCAATGAGTTAGTTCGGCAAATCGCTCAGCTTCGACATCCGGGAACCACCTACTTCAACCCTTCCCCCACAAGAACGCCTCTTTTGTAAGTAATGATCACTAAATGGATTCTGTTACTGGTTATTGCTTGGTACGTATCAAAAGCGGTTGGGAATGTTATTCTATCCCTTCGCGGAGCTCCTCCGGTGCAATCAAATCCACTTGAAAGGGAAGCTGAATCGAAGGTCCACGTGCACAAGAACGGACCCGCCAATACTTCCAGTGTAAACCCAAAGGAAGTTGAAGATGCACGATTTGTTGATCTGTAGCAGGGCCACCACACCAATTCAGATCCTTATCCCTCAAGCAGTTCTTTCATGAACCGTTTGCCCAATGTTTCCGCTTGTTCGCTGGATGGAGCCTCTGCGTAAACTCGAATTATGGGCTCTGTGTTGGACTTTCGCATGTGAACCCAGCCTTCTGCGAAGTCTATTTTTACTCCATCGATGGTCGAAATACGCTCGTTTGCATATTTTTTCGCCATATCAGCAAGCAGAGCATCCGGACTGAGCGTGCCAATATCCGTCTTCATCTTTACGATTTTCAATGTCGGAAGAGAACGTACGAGGCCAGACAATGATGTATTCTCTTCAACCAAGTGTTGCAAGACCATGGCCACGCCAACGAGAGCGTCGCGTCCGTAGTGAAGCGCAGGAAGAATAACTCCGCCGTTGCCTTCCCCTCCAATCACCGCATCTCTCCGCTTCATTTCCTCAACGACGTTGATCTCTCCTACCGAGGAGCGGAAAGTGGTATTTCCGGTTTCCGCGGCTACAATTTCGATGGCCCGTGAGGAAGAAAGATTGGTCACAAATGCGCCTTTGTGATACTTCCACCAAAAAGAGGTGGCAATAACCTGCGTAAGTTCTTCGCTCACATACACGCCGCCATCTGCTATTAGAGCAAGGCGGTCTGCGTCTGGATCCACCACTATACCTAAATCTGCTCCTTCTTTCCTGACAAGAGCACAAATTTCAGTCAGATTCTCAGGCAGCGGCTCCGCAGGATGAGCAAACAGGCCGGTCGGCTCACAGTGTAATTCAATGATATTCTCCCTTCGCACACCGAGGCGCTCTAGAAGCGCAGGAATCGCGATACCGCCCACCGAATTCACCGCATCGACCACGACACGAAAATCCCGTTTAGATATCACTTCGGAATGAATTTCGGGCAGTTCAAGAATCTTATCGATGTGATAAGTGAGGTAATCGGCTTTGGATGATTCGCCTTTCTGATCGTAGGTTGCCCAAGAGCGAGCATCGTCCCGAGCATGAGAAATAACCCACTCAGCATCCTGAGGAGACAAAAACTCCCCGTCGCTATTGAGCAACTTTAAAGCGTTCCACTCTGCCGGGTTGTGCGAAGCCGACAACACAATTCCGCCGCTTGCGCCTTCTTTGATTACCGCCATTTCCACGGTGGGAGTTGTTGCCAGACCAGCGTCAACCACATCAATGCCTTGGCTAAGCAGCGTTGAAATGACCAAGTCTGAGCAGATTTCTCCTGTTACTCGAGCATCGCGCCCTACGATTACTTTTGGCTTCAAAGGAGAAGCGCGTAGTATCCAGTCTCCATACGAGGACGCATACTTCACTATAACATCTGGAGACAAACCCCTTCCGAATATTCCTCGGATCCCTGAAATCGAAACAACTAACGTATCGGACATTGCCACGTAATGATTGAAATGTCAGGCAAATGCCGCACTAGTTGAAGGCCCAACCGAACGGTGATTGCCATGAAATCTAATTATGAAGGAAAGTAAGAAACTATAATCGTATCCTTTACCTAGGTTCTTACGTACGCCACTTTTTAACACTCAAGAGCAATACAGAAGGAACACTATGATTTGGACCATCTTGGTAGGATTCGCAGCTGGCGCTTTGGCAAAATACATTATGCCAGGTGAAGAAGGCGGTGGATTTATTCTGACCACACTTTTGGGAATTGCAGGCGCTGTTATTGGCAGCTTTCTGATCGGACTTCTTGGAATTTATACCGACAGCATCATTGGAGACTTGGTTAGCGCAGTAATTGGCGCCCTTGTACTTCTTTGGGCCTGGAATAAGTTCAAGAAATAGACCCGTTTCCCGCTAGATATAAGTCAAAAGGGGGCTCACTCGTAGAGTGAGCCCCCTTTTTCTATTTGATCATAAATACAGCTGTGACATTCGCTCTGACTTCAATTTGGCCAGATGCGTACGCGTCGGGATTTCCGCCTGATTTTGATGCCATGTCGTAGGACGCTTCCATTCTCATGACGGGGCTTGGTACCGATATACCTTGCTCTGCTATCTGCAAAACGGCGCCCACTTCAAATCCTAGTTCCTGTGCCATTACCGAAGCTTTCGTTTTCGCCCTCGCAACGGCTAGCTTTAGCACCTGTAGTTCTATTTCATCCCGGTCGTCCAACCCGTATTGGATGCTGCTCATTCTGTTGGCGCCGCTATCAACAAGAGCAGCTACGAGGTCTGGTAACTCGTCCAACTTGCGTACGGTTACCGTCAAATTCCGAGTTGCCTCAAATCCGTTTTCCGTATACGTGCGCCTATCTGGATCGTATTCCCGAAGTGGATTTAGGCTCAAGTTTTGAAGCTGAATGTCCTTCTCCTCAATTCCTAATGCTCGGACAGAGTTGAGCACCCTGGCGGATTCGTCGGCATTGGCAGAACGTGCAACATCTGGGCGTTTATCCCGCGTGACAATGGCAAACTCAACAATGGCCATGTCTGGAAGCGTTTTAATAACACCTTCGCCGGAAACCGTAATCTGGGCCAATGTCCCTAGAAGGCTTTTTTCGTGTTCAGTGTGTTGCGCCGACACAGTGCCTGCAAGGGCAACACAAATCGCACAAAATGCGACTCCAAATCTAGTGATCCTGATCGTGTTGCTCATAAAATTTACCGTGTGTGTTATGGATAAAGTCTATCTAACGTTCGAGCGAAGGGAATCGTCTCCCTCAAATGATGAATTCCGCAAATCCACGTAACTGTTCGCTCAAGACCAAGACCAAATCCAGAATGTGTCACGCTGCCGTACCTACGTAAGTCGAAATACCAGGTAAAGGCTTCTGCGGGCAATCCATGCTTCTCGACCTGCGACTCCAAAAACGCGAGATCGGTAGCACGCTCTCCTCCTCCAACAATCTCCCCATATCCCTCAGGCGCTAAGACGTCCATTCCGAGAGCAACCCGATCGTCTTCCGGATCACGCTTCATATAGAACGCTTTGAACTCGTGTGGGAAACGATGAACGATAATTGGGCGATCAAAGTGCCACGTAATGAGGGTCTCATCACTTCCACCGAAGTCAGTACCCCACTCAAATGCTTTTGCAGAGGCTAGCCAAGCGGGAAGGTTGCGAAGCTCCTCCTCGATCTCTGTGAGGCGCCTTTGAATCTCTAGCTCACGCGCATCAATCTTGCGCTTCTCCCATTTCTTTGCCTGGCCATACTCGCGTTTTCCGACTTCGCTTTCGTTTTTAATGTCCTCGGCTTCTTTTTCTGCCGCTGCTATTTTTTCGGCCACCATGTGCGCTGTCTTTTCGCTTTTCAGGATCTCGACCGCTTTGTCATAGCTAACCCGTGGGTACCCGCTCAAACTCCGTTTAAGCGGCTCCTGATCTCTGCCAAGGATTTCAAGTTCAGCCTGGCAATTTTTGAGGGCATCTCCAACAATCCTGCCGAGCAGTTCTTCGGCTAATTGCATCGTCATATCGAGGTCGTAGAAGGCCATTTCTGGCTCGATCATCCAAAATTCTGTCAGATGCCGGCGTGTTTTGGACTTTTCAGCTCTAAAAGTCGGCCCAAAGGTATAGATCTTTCCGAAAGCCATGGCCATGGCTTCGCCGTGAAGCTGACCGCTTTGTGTTAGATAGGCGCTCTTTCCGAAATACTCCATTTCAAAAAGAGTCGAAGTGCCTTCTACCGCCGTACCTGTCAAAATGGGAGCGTCCATCTGAAGAAATCCACGCTCCTGGAAGAAGTTGTGGATGGACATAATTACGCTGTTACGAATGCGTAGGATGGCCCACTGGCGTTGGCTTCGAAGCCATAGATGCCTGTGGTTCATCAGGAAGTCTACCCCATGCTCCTTCGGCGTAATAGGATATTCTTCGGCTTTATGAATCAGTGTCAGGTCGGTCACGGACACTTCATATCCCCCAACCTGCTTTTCATCCTTACGAACAGTGCCCGTCAGCGAAATGGAGCTTTCTTGTGTTGCCTCGTTAGCCGCGTTCCAAGCCTGCTCTGACACCGCTTCCTCACTTACCACACATTGTGATAGGCCTGTGCCATCCCGCATGACAAGAAAGTGCAAGCCTTTTGAACTGCGCTTATTATAAAGCCAACCCTGGATTGTGACTTCTTCACCTTCATGGTGGCTCAAGCGATCAATTGAAGACAGAGTGGGTGTGCTCATTGAGATAACTATTGGGACGGGGAGACCATATCGGTCTCGTTCAGGAAGGACGAACGCGCCAAAATAAGGCATGGCGAGTAAAAGCGAGTGGGTCCGGCCGCCAAAATGGCGGCCGGACCCACATAAGAATCAATGAATTGAAGGGCGAATCCCTATTTCCGGAGCTCTTGTTGCCAATTCGACAGTTTCCGTTCGCCAGAAACAGTTGAATGAATCAGTTCAAACGTTCCAAATCCGTCTAGGTCGGCAAAAATGAACTGTGCTTGGCCTTCGCCAGGAATATTGTTGTACGACCACAACTCGTAAGGATTATAACCGGTATCAAACATGTGTGGTTCAATGGCTGTAGGCGCCCCGTACTTGACTAAAGCTCTGCCGCGATCCGTTTTCCACCCTTCGCTAAAGCTGTTAGTATAGCGATCATTCGCATACTGAATGAGCGAATAGAATTGCTCTTGGTACTCGTTGATAGGAGTGTTCAGGTCAGGGTCACGCACGTTCCAAAATGTCATAAAAAAGCGACGGCGCTCATCTATATCACGTATCCCCTTGATTCGTCTACGCTCGCCATCCGATGCAATAATCTCTGTATGCTCTAGCATGCGCTCGATTTCTTCTTCCGTCATTCGAGCGTATTGGCTTCGCTCAAACGATTCTTCGGCAGTAACCAATTGCGTTTCCCTCACAACTTCAGGATTGTACACGAAGAACTTCCGTGACTGCTCTGCAATCGATTCGTTGTTCTCATTCAAAATAGCTAGGCGCAAGAAATAAGAACCACTAGGTAAATCTTTCACATTGAACGAGCCGACTACCACATCCGGCGAGCGAAGTGAGCGCTGGCTTCTCTTCTGATACGACGCCATTGGCTGAGGCAGGTTCGCATCCGCAATGTAAGAGAATACCGTGTATTTGCCCGTAGAGGATACATCAGCACTCAGATTGTAAACTTCTGTGTAGTAAAACAGCATGTTCAGTCCACTACCAAATAGCTGATTCGCATTGGGCCGAATTACCATTCCGTTCTTATAAAAAGCATCCTCCTTATCAGAGCTTTGCTGAATAGAACTTGCCAACGTAACGTCAGACACGTGAACTGAAGACGAAACGGCATAATCCGGGACCATCATATCCCTCCTGATTGCTACGGCTGCTCTACCACTTGCCATATCCTCAGCAATCCCAATCCGAAGCTCATAGGCCCCCGGAGGGATTGCAGCTCTAACTTGATGAACAAAATGTTGCCCTTCCGCAAGACCGCTGGTATCTGCAATCACAAAACTTAATTGGAGATCATCTTGCCAGGTCGGTTCAACATTGGTGCTAGCAAGCGACGCCTGCGTAGAGCGTACAACTTGCAAGTTGACCGGCAAAGAAGCCAAAAAGCCTTGATCAGTAGAAACGTAGGAAAGCGTTGAAGCTTCAAATGCCAAATACATCTCCACAAGGGAATTACTTTCCTCGTAAGCAAACGCAGCATGATCCACGTCGACCTGGACAGGTACCGCTTGTTTGGTGCTTGAGGAAGCCGTGGTAGGTTCAACAGCTTCTGCAATCTGAGCGGATGCTGTCGAGTAGCTCCCGAATGACAGGAGTATAATTGCGGTACTTCTAAGTAATTTTCGCATCTAAGGTGGGCAAGCTTGTGTTATAACAGCGACGTATTCGTCTACAGCGTACAATACGCCAACTTCAACGGGTAAACTACAAAGAACCCTTTTGGCTCCGAATGTTTCTCAACTGAACCGTCACTTTTTCATTCTGAACGGTCTATGAGGAAGAGGAAAGAATCCAAACCATCCAAATAACGATCGGAAAACCAATCCAGGCGTCTAGCATCACGATGTTTTCGCTCTGCCATTTTTTCCGAATTATAATGGAGCTTACCAACCCAATGAGGCCGACTCCCTCTAACAAAACAAACGTCTGATTGGCAGCATGGGGCCCCCACTCCCACAACAGAAAAAGCGAAAGAGACAGACAAATCAACGAAACGTAGGTGATCTGTTTTTTGCCAAGCCAACTTCCCGTCCCACGAACTTGGTTAGCTACGTCTCCCTTTCTGTCTACCCATTCAGCCATTAACACATTGGGAATCATAACGGCTGCTTTCCACCCCATTAGCATAGGCAGGGAAGGCGCAGAAATATGTTGATGGAGAGGCAAGTAGACGCCACCAATTACCCAACAACCAACAATCAGAAGGATGCGAAAACCCTGAGTATCCTTTAACCGACCATTCAGTAAGGGAATGGGAACGTTATAGAGCAATCCAATTGCTGCCAACACAACTCCAACTCTGATGACTTCTACATCCAAATAGAAAAGCGACCAAGCTGCAAGTCCTGCACTGATAGCGGACGAAACCCACAGGAATGATTTGTGAGCGTTAAGCCAAGCTAGGCGCTGCGGTGAATTTGCTTTGTCCTCTGCTGTCCACGTCACGGCCCGATCAGCGTGATACACCAACAGCGCACCACTGGAAGCCAGCAGCACGTACCAGTAATTGGGGTGGATTCCAACGAGAACGTACGAACCAAGTATTAAACCGGCGGCAACAAAAGCGATGTGTAGGTTGCTGTAGAGCAGCCACCCCCGTATGTGTTGTTGCAGTCCCGTATCTAGTACTCTCCTACTTGATTAGGGTCATCGTTCCGGTAGACACGTACGTCTGGGAAACGGTTCTGGCAATCACGCGATACATGTAAATTCCAGATGACAACGCACTAGCGTCAACCGATACCGATTTTTTAGCTCCCGCCTCGAAGGACTGAGATGGAATGCTAATCATGGTCCGGCCCAGCAAGTCGAGCACGTCAACTTGAACATCTGCCGATTCTGGCAGGTCAAACTGAATGGTAGTGCTCGGGTTGAACGGGTTGGGATAGTTGCCTCTCAATACAAAATCGGTAGGCAGTAAATAGTCGGACTGTTTATCTGTAACCAAACCACGAATCAAAACGACAGCAATAGGTGTCCCTGACGAAATCGCAGATCCGTCTGTACGGCGCAATCGGTAATACGCGGTCTGTGAGCCACCTACAGAGACATTGCCCGGTGTGGAGCCACTCAGCGCGTCGTAGAGAACGGCTGCTGCATCTACTGTAACAGACAGTGTCTCATTGGGTGCGCTCGTTACGTTTGTCGCAGACTTTATGCTGCTAAACAACACATCCGAAGCTACTTCTAGCACAAGTTTTGTAGCGTCACCTTGCGCATCGGCAGCCCCGGCTGTCCACGTCAACTCATATGCGGAATCAGATGGACTTCCAGTTACAGCAACTGAGTTAGGACCAGAAACATTTACGGCGGCAGGAGCGGTATTGGTGAGTACCCGCAACTGCGTGCGAAGCTCACCCGTTAGGACATTTACCGTTCGCAAATTGACGTACAAAGAACCTGCAGTTAACGCTTGCTCAAAAAGAGCCGGATTCCATCCTGCGGGGAAAACAAAAGTGTTTAGATCGAACGTGTTCAAGGCAGTGGAGAAATTGCCTGCCGAACCATTGCCTACTAGCGACGCCATCAGACTAATAATTCCATCACCATTCTGTCCGAGTATCCCGGACTGAATTTGTGCTGAAACTAAGCTTGAACTTAGGCCGGAAAACGAACCACTAACAATCAGCTGATTGGTATTAGAAATAAAGTCTACAGCAATACTACCAGACCCAGCTTTAGATGCGATCGTTGTCTGATGGATTCCAGAAAGCGTTCCGGAATACTTTTTAACACTTCGGACGGTCAAGGTAAAGGTAGATTGAGATGTACCAATCCCGTCGCTTGCAGAAACAACAATCGGATAGACTCCAGCACTTCCCGCTGGGGCCAAATATCCAAACTCACCTGTGGCTGAATTTACAGCGGCACCCGCTGGTCCAGAAACGAGGGCAAACGTGACCGTTGCACCTTCTGCGTCTGTCGCGTTGTAATCCCCTGTTACAAGTCCGCCTTCGTCTACACTCTGGTCTACCATTTCTAAGGTAAACGTCGGGACGTCATTAACCGGGACGATGGTAAACGTAACGGTCCCTGAATCTGTCGTAGAGCCATCAGAAACTGAATAGGTAAACGAATCGGAAATGGTTTCAGAGCCATTATGTACGTACGTAAACGAACCATCTGCAGCTAGTGTCAGGGTTCCGTTCGTAGTTGTCACGCCCACTGAGGCGGTCAATGGGTCCAAGTCCTGGTCTGTATCGTTGGCCAAAACACCCGTTCCAGCGGGAACCGTGAGCGTTGCGCCTTCCTGAAGTTGGTATGCATCGTCCGTGGCAACCGGTGAATTTGATGCGTTTAATCCAGTTGAAGGGATAAGTGGAGTGAAGGCCAACCCATCTGCGCCTAATTTCAATGAGAAGTCGGTTAACTGAACCGTTACTCCTGCTTCAACGCGAACAATCTCAAACTGAAGAAACACTAATATTCCAGATGTAGTGATCTTATCGTTTGAGGAGGCAAATCCTAAAACTCTATTCTTAGCGTTTCCGTTGGCTACATAATTATTTTGAAAATTCCAGCCAGTTGAATTGGCCAAGGTAGCTGTTCTAAACGCTCCTTTGTAAATCAAGGCATTAGATGAGGGAGTGATGTCGAACTGAAAGGAGTTAAACCCTGTAGCGGGGACATTCGCCAAATTAACTGGGACTGAAACGGTTTGACCAACTGCCCCATTAATAGATGGGAGAGATATTGTCACTTGCGCCGAAGCTATCGCAGTCATGCCAAATAGCATGAAAAGAGCTAAAAATAATCGTTTTATCTGTTGCGACATAAACTTCTGCGTCAAAATGTGTGAACTCCCTTTAGTAGTTGAATATAAGTGCTGAGAGCAAAGTTTCCTCGAAGGCATAACCAATTGCCCAATTTCTACTAGAAGGCTAATTATTATTTGATTGTGGAGCATACATCCTTCGGTACTGCCCTGGGATCACCCGAGTTTAACCGAATTCCAGTAAGACATACCTCTCCACTCCCCTTTTTTTGGGAAGCGTCCAGATAAATCGCTAACAGTGTCCCTCCCACTTCAATTGAATTGGTCCTTGAGGCAAAGCCACCGGCCCATTTATTCTGAACATTTGCAGCTGTAGTCCATCCGTCCTTTGACGCAAGGGTACTTATGGAAGAAACGCCCAAATAGGCGATTCCCTCAGTCGTAGTAAGTTTGAATTCGAATGCCCAAATGGGAACCCTCAAACTATCAGTTAGCTCTCCAACCTGCAGCGTGATCTCCGTTGAATCAGAGCTAATCGTAATTGCTTTCAGGCTCACATTCAGCGAGTCCTGAGCCACAGCAACGAGGGGCATAAGTAACATTGAAAGGAATAAGACAATGTGTCTCATATAGATTAATTCACTTTGTAACTAGCAGCATCAATAGATGAAGTAAGGACGGTTCAGTAACAACACATCAAATGGTGATCGGTGCCATAACTCAAGATATTGTTTAGCAATGCACCTACTGAATTGAACAAAAAGAGAGAGGCCCGGCATCGCAAGCGATGCCGGGCCTCAAATCTCTAGATCCTTTCTGACGAGAAGATTACTTCAGAAGAGTCATCGTTCCAACTACTGAGTTGGAAACTTTAACTCCCTGAGCAAACACTCTGTACAGATAGACTCCTGAAGACAGACTAGATGCGTTGATCTGAATAGAACGACTTGCACCGGCTTCAATAGCCTGAGCAGGGATCGCCATTACTTCACGACCAAGAAGGTCCAGAACCTGGACACTTACATCAGCTGTTTCTGGTAAGTCAAAAGAAATCGTCGTAGACGGGTTGAACGGGTTAGGATAGTTTCCTTTCAGAGAAAACTCTGTAGGAAGCTGACCTTCATTTTCCGTATCAGTTACCAAACCACGTGTAAGTGTTAGGCTTTTTGATGGGCCTGCATTCCACAATGAACCGTCTGTCGTAATGACACGCATGTGAATCGTTGCCGATCCTCCGATGTCAACATTTCCAGGGGCTCTATTGGTGATGTCATCGAACAACGTTGCTGCATCTCCAACACTCATCAAGAAACCATTGGTAACACCAAAGCTTTGAATGCTGAATGTAGAAGCGAAGCTAGCCGTAGTTGACATCTGCAAGAGGTAATTAACCTTGTCACCGTTAGGATCCGTAACCGGAGTCCATGAAACTGGAAGTAATCCATTTGCTGGCGCTCCAGCAACTACTGCCGTAGCGGAAACTTGGACTGCTGCTTCATTAGGAGCAACGTTTGTGCTGCTTAGAACCTGGCCGCGAACCTCGCCGTCAGGATAAGCAGAGGTGTGCACATTTACGTAGGCATTGCCCGCGCGCATGGCAGTAACCAAATCCGTCATTCCAGTAATGTCGTACGTTTTAGCAAACGCGCCTGAAGCAGGAGCGAGATTTAGCGATACGGCACCACCAACTCCTACAGATCCGATGTGGATATGAGAAGCAGTCATGTCAGCAGAAAGATCCTGAACCGAAAAGACCGCATCTAATACACCGGTTCCAGCCACCATTCGAAACGTTACCGTTCCGCTAGCTACTGTTTGAGTGGCCGGCACTTGGTTGAATCCAGAAAGCGTGGCTTTAAAGAGATCAACGCGGTGAATGGTCAGCGTTGCAGACGTAGACGTAGTGTTAACTCCGTCAGTTGCCGTAACCGTAACTGTGTGAACACCTGAGTTTCCAGCAGCAGCAACCGTATAAACACCAGTTGCGGCAACAATCGATCCAGGACCGGCTGTTAAAGCAAACGTTGGTGTGGTTGCATTGGCATCTGTGGCATTGTAGTCAAACGTGAACGTACCAGAATCTTCCAGAATGCTTGTGTTAGCAAGCGAAGCTGTAAATACTGGTGGGAAGTTGACTGCATTGACCGTCAGAGTACCTGCGCGGCTAGTATAAACCGGATTTCCAGCGTTAAAAGTTACGTTTGATAAAGTGAACGCGCCAGCACCTGCCGTGGCAGCTGCTGTTGCAGACAACTTAACCATCACGCCAGATCCAGTAATCGCTGCCCCAGTAAAACCAGAAACGCGATACGTGTTGGCATCAACATCGTTACCGTTTACGGTTCCACCAGAAGAAAGAGTACCGGCTTTAATAACGCCGTTTTGTCCTTTGCTTTTGTCTATTGACATAAGCGCGGGATCGTAATTGACATCAGCACTGAAGGAGATAACTCCATCTGCGATAACGAGGGCATCTTCTAACGTAAGTGTGATTTCGAAATCACTACTAACACCAACTGATGCACTTTCAACTGCCATGATTCGATTAGCAATAGTAGCACTCGAAGATGCATCGGCAACTGCTGTTGTGTTTACGATGATGCCCGAAAGGGAAACTGTACCTACTCCCACTGTTACCAGCGAGAAGTTCAGATAAATCAAGGTTCCTGATGCAGTAATGTTGGTCCCTGTTGAGAATCCACCAACGGATCCGTTCAACGGGTTAGATCCAACATTGAAGCCAGCTGCGCCGGAAGTCGAGTTCGCGGTTGTAACACCTGTGAACGTAACTCCAGCGGGAACTGTGACATTGAATTGGAACGACTGAATAGCCGCTGCGCCTTCAACACCTGAGAGCTGTACTGCAACAGACGCCGTTTCACCCGGGCGGCCTGTAACGTCACCAATTGATGCCGCTACTTGCGCGAAGCTGGTTGAAGCTCCAAACAGTACGATCACTACTAGGTAGATGAACGCCTGCATCCTAATTGAAAAAAGCTTTTGCATTTTATTCTCGCTCTTCATGGGTTTTTTGCTTGTTTGGATTAGCAGATGAGAAGAGTGGGCGCCGCAAGTGCGGCGCCCACCATCTCGAACTTATTTACTTGACCAACATCATGC
>JABMOI010000168.1 GCA_013204185.1 bacterium
CTTTTCGGTCGCTCCGTCAGGTGGTTTGTTGATATGCCTGCTCCGACTGACAGCATTGATCCGGCTTTTGTCCTGACCACTGTAGACCACGCCGTCTTTCGTTCAAAGGACGGACCGGTGCATATCAACTGCATGTTCCGCGAACCGTTGGCACCTTCTACTGAACCGTTTCACCCTATCGAATCTCCTCGCTATAAGGCCTGGCTTTCCCACAAGAGACCTTACACCGAATACGGGGATCCGAGCGCGGGTCGCAACAGCCAAGTTGCTCCACTCCACATTGCTCCTCTCCATAAGGCCCTTCAAATGGCGCAAAGGCCGCTTTTTATTCTAGGCCGCTTGCAAGGTGAGTCGCCCAATATTCAACAATCGGTAGTTGAGTTGTGCAAGACATATGGAGGAATTGCGATAACGGATATTAGTTCGCAAAGCAGATTGGGTTGGGGCCATGAAATGAGCTCATACGCTCTCAAAAGCCTGGAATTTGTGTTGGCGAAAGAAAATGAAGTCGCCTTTTCGCCTGATTTCGTAGTTCAGTTTGGTGCGACCTCCCTTTCAAAACGGTTGTCTCAGTCTCTACAAAGCAACCCGCCCGAGGAATATTGGGTCGTAGATCATCGAGTCCGGCGCATCGACCCGTCACATATAGTCTCTCATCGCCTTCAGTCAGAGCCTACTACCTTGTTAGGGGAGTGGATTGAGTTTTTACGGGATGAATTGCTCGAGATGCCTGATACGCAGCAAAAAAAGCCAAAAACGTCCAAAAAAGGCTATAATCCTTGGAGCAAGGGAGAATCTGGCAGCCGGGGGATTAACGAAGTGCTGTCAATTTGGCTCTCTAAGGATGTTTTAGGGCAGGGGCTAACCGAGCAAGCCGTGGCGCTCATGGTTAGCGAGGCTCTTTCACAAGACCATATTCTTTGCCTAGGCTCCAGCAACTCGGTCAGGCACATGGACACGTTCGCCGCGACAAGTGGCGCGCCCGTTTCTGTCCTTACTAATCGGGGTGCAAGTGGCATTGATGGGACCATCGCATCTGCCATCGGATATGCGATAGGTCATCAAAAACGCCCCGTTATTTTACTCGGCGACCTAGCCCTCCTGTACGATCTGAACTCGCTCGCGCTGTGCGCTGCTCATCGGGCGGTGGTCGTTGTGGTTAATAATGATGGGGGCGGAATCTTCTCTCATCTTCCGATTCGGGATCATAAATCCTTTTTTGAACCTCTTTTTGGCACTCCACACGGATTTGGATTTGAAGGCGCAGCTTCGATGTTTGGGCTTTCATATGCGATGCCAACCACACAGGAGTCTTTTAAAGAGAGCTATGAATCGGCATTTGCAAAAGATGAAGCATGCATCATTGAAGTTAGAACGCATCGAGAAGAAAACTTGGCCGAACACGTTCGACTACTTAGTAAGTTGACTTCCAGACTTAGAAACAAGGGCGCATAACATGAAGGTTAGACTTCATCATCAGTATATCAGGTTTAGGCTTGAAGAGACGGAGGTAGAACAGCTCTCTTGGGGCGACCCCATCTCGACCAGGATACAATTGGGTCCTGCGTCAATCTATTTTGAATTGACGATGTTGGAAGGCCCAAATCCGGCTTTATCGTTTCAAGAAGGTGCAACGCGCGTTCAGATCCCAAGTAGTTGGACCACGGGTTGGAATCAGAGCGATACCGTTGGGTTTGAGTTTGAATTTCAGTCCGACGGCGCTCCGCCATTGGCAGTGGTCATCGAAAAAGATTATCCATGTGCGCACACAGCGGAGGGGAAAGCCGTATTCGGACGCCCCTTGAAAATGCCCTTCCGTGGTTAGCATGAGGCCCTTGGAACCCACCACATTGCCCCTTTATCGACTTAATGAGTTCAAGGGAAATCAAATACCCGTCATCTTCTTGCACGGATTTATGGGTTCGGCCAAGGACTGGGACTCCCTCACCACGGGATTGGACTTTCCAGCCCTTGCCGTCGATCTACCAGGCCATGGGTCTGCCAAATTCGATTTAGAAAGCCCTAGTTGGTTCGAGGAAACCTCCCACTTACTTCGCGGCACAGTTGAATTACTGGGTCTGAAAATGGTGACACTCGCAGGTTATTCGCTCGGCGGGCGTGTTGCCATGGATTTTGCTTCAAGATTTCCAGAGCTAATTCATCGGCTTATTCTGGAGTCCAGCCATCCGGGCTTGCCAACAAAGGAAGAAAGAAACCGGCGCATTGTTCAAGACATGGGCTGGGCTAAGCGCATTGAATCCAACTGGCCTGAAGTCCTCCGAGATTGGTATGGGCAGTCGGTTTTTCAAAATTCGTCCACAGGCCTAGATGAACTCGTTAAATTGCGGGTCCACAACAATCCCCGGTTGCTTGCAGCTGCTTTAAGTGGGTTTTCTTTAGGAAATCAGCCAGTATATGGCAGCTTCCACGTGCCTTGTTTGTACCTCGCCGGCCTTCTCGATACCAAATATGTAGAGATTGGCCGCGCACTTGAAGCAAAATCTTCATCCGTCCTTTTGAAACTCGTTGAAGGCGCAGGACATAATGTCCATCTTGAGCTAGGTGATCAGTATCTTTCGCTCCTTACTCAGTTTTTGGAATCGGACCTACCCTAACAACATGTCAGCAATGGATTGGAAATCAGCGGGAGACTTTGGCGATATTCGCTATGAAAAAGCCGAAGGAATCGCAAAAATTACCATCAATAGACCTCACGTACGCAACGCATTTACGCCCGTCACCGTGTCTGAAATGCGTAAAGCTTTACAGGACGCTCGCGACGATCAATACATTGGCGTCATCATTTTGACTGGGGAAGGTCCAGATGCGTTTTGCTCTGGTGGAGATCAGAGTATTCGAGGAGACGCTGGGTATAAAGAGGCTGGCACGGGAGTCATGCGGCTCAACGTGTTGGACTTCCAGCGTGATATCAGAACGTGCCCCAAGCCCATTGTGGCGATGGTCGCAGGCTGGGCCGTGGGAGGCGGGCATGTATTGCACGTAATGTGTGACCTGACCATTGCAGCCGACAACGCTAAATTTATGCAGACCGGGCCTAAGGTCGGCTCGTTTGACGGCGGCTACGGAGCGAGTTACTTGGCGCGCATCGTCGGGCAAAAGAAAGCGCGCGAAATCTGGTTTTTGTGCCGGCCTTACAATGCCGAACAAGCGCTTCAAATGGGACTCGTGAACACGGTCGTTCCGCTCGCTGAGTTAGAAGCCGAAACCGTTAAGTGGTGCAAAGAGATTCTTGCCAATTCGCATATGGCCATTCGTTGCCTAAAGGCCGCCCTCAACGCAGACTGCGATGGGCAAGCTGGACTTCAGGAATTGGCTGGAAATGCCACGCTTCTTTTTTACATGAGCGAAGAAGGCCAAGAAGGGCGCAATGCATACAACGAAAAGAGGAAGCCTGAGTTTAACAAGTTTCCATATCGTCCTTAACTGATGCCCAATACAGCTGCAATATGGTGGGAGGCAGCGCGCCCTAAGACGCTGTGGGCCGCTGTAAGCCCCGTTCTAATCGGGATAGCCTTGGCTGTGTACTTCGGTGTCTTTCATGCACTGTCGGCAAGCCTGGCGCTTTTAGGCGCCATTCTGATCCAGGTTGGCACCAATTTTTTCAATGACCTGGCCGATTTCAAAAAGGGTGCCGACACGCACGCACGCACGGGACCCAGGCGAATGGTCCAAGCAGGACTCGTTTCCGAGCAGGCCATGCGCGTGGCCACGTACGCAACCTTCTTGTTGGCCGTTTTGTCCGGGGTCTATCTGATGCTCCGCGGGGGCGTTCCCATCGTGTTCATTGGTTTTAGCTCGATCTTGTTCGGAATAGCCTATACGGGAGGAAAGTATTCGTTGGCCTATTTGGGTATTGCAGACGTGTTTGTGCTCGTGTTTTTTGGTCCCATTGCGGTCGCCGGAACGTTTTACGTGCAGGCGCTCGCGTGGCCCGAAATCATTTGGTTTGTGGGACTTGCGCCTGGCCTCTTGGCAGTCGCCATATTGTTAGTCAATAACATTAGGGACCGAGACCAAGATGCGCTAGCCGACAAACGAACGCTAGTCGTAAGGCTAGGGCGCTCTTTCGCCGAGTGGCTGTACTTGGCTTGCTCAATGGCGGCCATCCTGATAGCCCTTGCCGCCTGGATGTTCTACGATGCACCTGCCTTGATTCTGATATCATTGGGCGCCTTCCCGTTAATGATTCAATCGTGGCTACGGCTTCGGTCAATTCCAGACCATGAATCAGTCAAGATGAACCCTATTCTAGGCCAAACTGCAAGAAACCTGCTCGTGTATTCTATCCTGCTTTCGCTGGGATGGATGTTAGGAGCCGCCTAATGAGCCTAATCCATTATTCCATTTTTGAATACTCCATCCCGTTTATTCGCCCCATTCGGATTGGGAGTCAGCTGCAGTCGCATCGAAAGGGGCTGTACGTTAAGGCAACGAATGAACGAGGAACGGTGGGATGGGGCGAAATGGCCCCGTTGGACGGCTATGGCCCCGACACCTTGCACGGCGTAAAAACGGCACTATTTTCGGATGATGGCCACTATTCGGAGTCCATTCGTTTCGGCCTGGATTGCGCAAAAAGAGAAATCAGAGCACAGGAATCGGGCATTTCGTTTAGAGATACCTTTGGGCCACAACGACGGCCCGCTATTGCGTCCGCTCAGTTGGTTTCAAGCCCAGCTGGTTTCGACGTCCGCTTTCTGAAAACAAAAGTAGGCGCGGCCCCCATTCAAGAAGATGCTAGTCGAGTTGCCTCCCTGCTGGCAGCACTCCCGACGGGCGGACTCCTTCGGCTTGATGCGAACGGTTTGTGGACTAAGGATGAGGCCTTTTCCTTCGCAGAATCGCTCGGGGCACTAGACAGCCGCGCAAAAGACCGAATCGAATTTATTGAAGAGCCATGGAACGGATGTTTTGAGGGTTCAGAGATCAATTACCTGAGCGACTTTCCGTTTCCACTAGCAATTGACGAACGGTTTTCAATGGAAAACGATGCGTGGCTCTTGGCGGATGTCGTGGTAATCAAGCCATGCATGTTCGGAAGCATTGACGAGTTTCTGCTTGCCAAGCAACACATTTCCAGCAAAGGGAAGGGCATTGTTATCTCTTCTGCTTTTGAATCGTTTTTAGGCATGAGTGCGCTCGTAGCCTTAGCCTCAGCTCATGGCCAAGGAGCTGAAGGGTTTGGAACGTACAGTTACCTGGACCGCTCCAAATTAGAATTGGATCTAACGTTGGCGGGGCATTCTACCGATTGGCTGCTAGCTGCTGAGATCGAATGTGCGCACATTCCAGCCATTCCAGGGCGGTGGGTAAATGAAAGCGCCCTAACGATCCTTGGCTCGTTTACGAAGGCGGACCGCTCTTGAAGACCACATCTACTCTCATACCGTGTCCTATAGCGATTGGGGCTGTTGAATTTGGGTCGAGGCCGGCCATTTCGGATGGCGAAAAAACATGGTCCTATGCGGATTTAGACCGTGTTGTGGGTAGCCGCGCAGCTGAGTTGAAGGCACACGCAGGTCAGCGAATTGCCCTCCAGTCATGGAATTCGGTGGACCTCGTCGCGGCGCTATGTGCAGCATGGCGGCTGGGTTGTTTGATCC
>JABMOI010000169.1 GCA_013204185.1 bacterium
GAATGGGATCGAGCCGCGACTGGGCAGCCAAAGGAACGATGCTATTGGGCGTTCAGGCGGTTATCGCAGAAAGCTATGAGCGCATTCACCGGAGCAACCTGATCGGTATGGGCGTGTTGCCGCTTCAGTACTTAGATGGACAGACGGCTGACTCGTTGGGGCTTGACGGAACGGAATCCTTCTCCATTCCTGTTTCTGACGACGTCAAAGCACTAAGTAAAATGACTGTTACCGCGACGAAGACAGATGGCACTGTCATTACTTTCGAAACGGATTGTCGCTTAGATACTCCCGTTGAAGTGGAGTACTATCGTCATGGCGGCATTTTGCATTACGTCCTTCGCGAGTTTCTAAATACTTCCAGTATAAAAGCATGACACATTCCCCTCTTGTAGTGCGTTTTGGATTATTCGTGACCCTGCTGGCCATTATTTCTTCCCCGGCCTGCGCTCAAACAAATGATTCATACGACTCCGGAGGGGTGATGCTGCCTGAACAGGCGGCGTACGATGTTACAGCATACGACTTGGCGCTGACGGTCAATCCGGACCGGCAAACTATTGCCGGCACCCTGACCGTCAGCGCCAACGTTATTTCGCCCCTCTCGTGGTTTGTGCTCGACCTTGATCCAAGATTCGATGTCACAAGCGTCACGGATGAACTACACGGCAAAAAAGAACTCTTTTATGAGTTTAGAGGGGCCCGTTTGTGGATTAAACCAACGGTCTCCATTCAACCTAGAACCTCGGTTGAGTACACGGTAGCCTACCACGGAGCTCCCCGTATTGCCCCAAACCCACCGTGGGATGGTGGTTTTCAATGGGAAAAAACCGCCAGCGGCGAACCCTGGATCGCGACCAGTTGCCAAATGATTGGCGCGGACATGTGGTGGCCTGTAAAAGATCACGTCTCAGACGAGCCAGAAACCATGAAGCTCCACATCCGGGTTCCTGAGCCACTGGTAGTCGCCTCGAATGGACGGCTCGATTCAGTTGAATCCCATGGAGACGGGACCAGGACGTACCACTGGAATATTTCGAACCCGATAAATAGCTATAACGTAGCCCTAAACATTGCGCCCTATCGGCTGATTGAGGACACGTTCACGAGCGTCGCAGGCGACACCTTCCCGATTCAGTTTTTCGTACTACCAGAAGACTATGACAAAGGGCTAGAGCTATTCGAAGAGATCAAAGATCACCTCGCCTTTTATGAAAAGTTTTTGGGCCCTTATCCTTTTAGGGCCGACAAGTACGGCGTAGCGCAGACTCCGCACCTTGGAATGGAGCATCAAACCATTATTGCGTATGGAGGTGGGTTTGACAACACGTCCATGACTCGGGGCAACGATCTTGGCTTTGACGCGCTTCATCATCACGAATTGGCCCACGAGTGGTGGGGAAACCTCGTAACCAACTCAGAGTGGTCAGATATGTGGCTGCACGAGGGCTTCGGCTCGTACATGCAACCTTTGTATCGGGAGCAATTGTTTGGAAAAGCTTCCTACAGCGAGGCTATGATGCAACAACGCAGGGGCATCCAAAACACCAAAGCTCTTTCCCCTAGAGAAGTGCTCAGTAGCCAGGAGATCTATGCTGGCCATGATATCTATTCAAAAGGGTCGTGGGTTCTTCACACCCTTCGGTTTTTGGTGGGAGACGACCTCTTTTTTCAGATTCTAAGGCGCCAAGCCTATCCTGATCCGGCTATGGAATTGGTCACCGACGGATCGCAGACTAGGTTTGGGACCACTGCAGACTTCCAACAACTGGCCGAGGATATTTCAGGACGAAATCTAAACTGGTTTTTTGAAACCTATGTCAGAAATCCAGAGCTTCCAGAGGTTAAGGTTATTCGAGAGGGCGCCTTGATGACGGTGTTCTGGAATCATCCATTGGAGGATATGCCCTTTCCAATGCCCATTGAGATTGAAATTGATGGACAGATTGAACGCTACGAAGTACCGGACTTCGGATCTTTAAAAATATCGGTTCCTGAAGGAGCAGTAGTTCGGCTTGACCCCCAAAACAAAATTCTGCGTAAGGGTAATAAAAACGAGAATTGAGCGGGTTATTTGACTTCTTCTATCAGAAGCAGACCGCTGGGATCGGCGGTAAATGTAACTTGACCGAAGGATACTATGGATACGCTACCCGTGTAAGCATCCCGTAGAACGGTATCGTCTGGCCACACAATTGAGACATTGATTCGAGTACGGCCTGAAGCACCCATTACCACGACGACTTCGTCTGTGCCAATGCCCACTCGCACTCCGCGATAAAACGCGTAAGGAGCTTCTTGGATAAGATCGTGGCCGCCGGTAGCAATAGCAGGGTGCGCAGCACGAAACGCGCCAATTCGTTTCCAGTGCAGCAATAGGTCCTCATTGAAACCGGACCAGTTCATCATTGAATTGGCTCGTTCCAGTTGCTCGACCCCACCAGCGCCCAAGGGCCTTCCCGATTCATCACCGTAATAAATAACGACGCCACCTGGAGACAACAGCAGCCGACTCGCTACTTCTTTTAGAGATCCCCGATCATAAAGGCCTACCGTAGGCGCTGAGACAAACGAGAGAGCACTCGTTTCTGCGTCGGCGTTAAACCGTTTGGCATAGGATCTAAACTGGCCGTCTGCAGCCGCCTGAACGTCTTGCATAAACCCGTAATTCAAGACGGCATCGATGCCGTTTGCTGTTAGGTGTTGAACCTCAGAATCGGACAACGCTCCGTCGGTGGCCATCCAAAAGGCTTCTTTACCTTCTTCGGGGATTGTGTTAGTACTGCGCCATTCGGAAAGTGCCCGGACGGATTGGTCTTTGAGTCGTTTTACTGCGTCTGCATTCACATGCTCGGCGTCTCGCAAAACAAATCCATCAATACCAAACTCAGCGACCCAGTCCGTTAACCACTTAATAACATGGTTTGTCGCTGTTTTTTTATATCCCGTTCTGGAAAAATAGTCCGCTAGTTGGCGCTGCTTTAAAACGCTTTTTTCAGCGCCCCATTTCAAATTCAAAAAGGCTGGGATACCAGACACTTCAACGTCGTCTCTCAGGTCGGGCATCTGATTTACGCACATTTGCTCTGACGTGCTGCCACAGACGTCATAGCCGGGCAAGTCTGCCCTAACCCAGTCCTTACCCCACCAGCGCTGCCATGAAGTGGCAGAATCTTTGAGCGTCACGAGCGTGGTGTTATACGATTGCCATCCCGATTTGCTTGCTGGGCGCCAAGCGCGCCATTGATCCGATGTGAGACCACCAAAATTGAAAGCGGCCATATCGTTCATGGCAGGAGGACCAACATGATTGAGGCTAATCTCAATGAGGACTCGGATGCCTTTTGAGCGAGCAGCGGATACTAGCTCTTCGAATTCAGCTTTTGTGCCCAAAGAACGGTCTATTTCCGTAAAATCAAGCGGCCATCGACCATCATAACCGTAGCGCTGAAACTCGCCGAAACCACCGCCAACCCATCCATGGATTTGTTCAAACGGAGCCGAAATCAATAAGGCGTTCACGCCTAGGTCGGAGAAATAATTGTCGTTGATCCACCCAGTGAGACCTGCGAAGTCCCCACCCAGGAAATGCCCCGTCGAATCGACGTCGTACGGCGTTCCGTCTCCGTCGAGCCCCCGGCCGTAAGCCGTGTTGTTCTCGCGATCACCGTTAGAAAATCGGTCTGTTATAAGCCGATAAATGGTTGCTTGGTCCCACGAAAAGGATGTGGAACTAGACTGGGCTCTAGATTGAGGTACTGATACCAGCAGAGCAAATAGGAAAACGGCACACAGCGCAGCCAGACGGCTAAGAGTCATGAGAGCAGGAGTAATTCAATGAGTCATCCGAACTCGTGTAAGGTACGTCATTTGGATGATTGCTATTCCAACCGGATTCAATTTTGCCCCGTCTTGAAATTCCGGAGAATCGAACGCTTCAAAACAACGAGCCCGACACGCTTTCCTACGCTACCGCTCTCCTAGATGCCTTGTGAATACCGGTCTTATTGACGTGCCCCATATATTTGCCAAGCACCCGGACTTCCTCAAATATGTCAGGTCGGATGTGTATGTCTTCGTATTCCTTGTTTGCCGCTTCTAATCGAAGCCCGAATTCGTCGTAGAACACTTTTTTTAGCGTGGTCTCACCGTTGTACAAGATGGCTCCAATTCCTCCGTTCGGGATGTCGTCGTCCATCAGTAGTACATAATCTCCATCGTGGATATCGACTCCGATCATGGAGTTCCCCGAAACGCGAATGGCAAACATCCGGTCTATACCTGGAAAAAGGGTTTCGAGCGTTATGGTCCCCAAGTTTTCTTCCACAGCCTCCTGAAGCTTCCCTGCTGTTATAATTCCCTGGATTGGAATGCCATATGAAGGGGCCTCTGGCTCCGATTCATCCGGAAATAAGAACCCATCGTTCTCTTTTAACAGATATCCCTTTTTGTAGAGTGCTTGCAGGTTCTGTGTCACACTATTAGGCGACCTAAATCCAAAAAAATCAGATATTTCCCTATATGTCGGCCAGACGCCTTCTTCTTCTACATACGATTTTAAGTATTGAAGAAACGTTTCCTGTTTTCCTGTTAAATCCCGTCGTCCCATGGAACAGACCTCCAGTTTCCCTTGCTAGACCAACAACAATAACATGTGTAACACATATATTACACACATAAAGCAATGGAAGCAAGTAAAATCCTTATTTAGTTGCGAGTTGCGCAAACACTCGGGAACTTCGGTGCGGATAGGCATCCTCAACATGGAACTTCAAGTAGGCTGCAACCATGTTGTTCACCTCCCCTAATATGACGGGGCTAAGATCCATTCGAACCACGTCAGAGAGGTGGGCTCGTGCCAGAACGGCAAAAGCTCTTATGGCTGCTCTTGAGGCTGTAAAAGGTTGAGATCCAGAAGGAGTCTCTAATGAAATGTCTCCTGTTTTCAGATTTAATACGGCGCTTTCTGCCGTCAACGTCTTGACGAAGTCACCTTCGAAAGAGGGCCCAAAACCCAGATTCGTGGCAAGGCGGAGTTGGTAAAAAGGCCAAATATTGGATGTCCTTCCGGGTGCATTTTCCAACCCAATGAGGCATCCTGCGAGCAATCCGAAAATTTCAGAATGGGCTTCATCATTTTGGAGCAAGGCAGATGTCAATTCCAACATGCGCAGCCCGGTTTCAATTCGGTTTAACGAGCTCCGAAGTACGTCGTGTGTATGGACATGAGAGGCTTCGCTGACGATCTGCAAATCTCTACCTGGCTTGTAATAGAGCACCACATTGATATGAGACAGTGGCTCCAGAGTAGATCCAAATCGACTACGATTCGCCCTGGCGCCTTTGGCCATCACGCCAATTTTACCTCGTTCTCTGGTAAACAACGTGACAATGCGACTCGTCTCCCCATAGTCAATTGACCGGAGTACGATGGCATCTGAATGTACGATGTTAGCCGGCTTTGACATGGCAAAAGATAGGGTCGGGAAGCAAGAAATGACAGCTATCCATCCCTCTCATCACACCAACTAAGGAGTTCTTTTCCGACGCGAGGTTACAGAAGCCAGGTCCAGGGGTCAAAGACAGAGACAAAGGACACGTATCAACCAAGAGCACCGAGTCGTGTAATGAAATGGAAGTTCTGGATTCAGGAAAAATTGTATTGTACCAACCAGGAGCTCAATGTGCTGCTGGCAATGATGGCGGAATCGTGGTGGCACACGGGGTTCAGATTTACCGAGCCGGTTCGCTTCCGTTCGACGACGCGTACTACGCAGAGACCGACAGCCTATTCCGCCTGCTGTCCGCCCGCGCAGACTCTTTGGACGCGGTGGATACGCTCTATCAAACCATTGATTTTAATGGCCTTGCAACCCAAAGAATCGAATCTAGACTTACTCAGAACATGGGTTTAAATGGAAAACCGGTCGAAGCCTCACCTTTGGAGCCCTTGATCGCTGAAATTAGCCGGTGGATTGTGCGCGATACGTTAGAGAAGCCGGTGGTTTCATTTCCCATAAACATTGGAACCGCCACCGAAAAAGAATTGCAGGCTCTGCCACGGATTGGACCACAGATGGCCAAGCGAATTGTGACTTATCGCGACAAAACACCTTTTAGATCGATTGAAGATCTATTACTGATTCGAGGAATTGGCCCCAAGACCATGGATCGGCTTCGAGACTTGGTCACGCTCCAAGATTCTTTGGGGGCTGAACAGCTAAAATCTGGGCTAAAAATACTCTCTCCCCTAGACACACTTTACGCTGACCCCGATGGGTAGGCCCGCGGGGTCAGGGTTCTGTGTTCGTTTTGTTGAACGTCTCCGCCGCCTCTTCTTCCCGCGATAGAAACCTCCAGACCGGGATCAATAGCAATGCCGCCAGAGCGGTAAACCCAACAAAGGTCAAAATGATGACAATCCAAAAATCACCCATAGATCAAACCTGAGTTAACTATCCCCTTTCCATCACGTGCTGGACTTCTTGCCGAGCCGCCATAAATACGAATGCCGCAACGATAGGAAGGGTCCACATGCCATTGAATAACCCATAAACTCCAAAGACGAGGGCCAATGCTTGGCCAATAAAACTGGCTATGTGCGTAGCGTTTCTGTATTCCATCTGGGAGGCCAACGCGGCTCGAAGCACCCTACCTCCATCCATTGGGAAAGCCGGAACCATATTGAAAAGAACGAGGCCTACGTTGATCCACATCAAAACGGAAATCAAATTCGCCTGAGGTTGAAATGCATCGGATGCGGCTAGCGGCGTACCTGTGACGCGACCTATACCAAACAAAACAAGTGCGATGACCAGATTGACCGCCGGCCCGGCTAAGGCAATGAACAGTTCTTGCTTAGGCTCCTCAGGCATTCGGGTAAGCCTGGCCACGCCCCCAATGGGATACATCACAATATCTATTGTGGGTATACCATACTTGCGCGCCATAAACGCATGACCTAGTTCATGGAGGACAACACATCCAAACACAGCCAAAATCAACCCTATTCCGCCCAATGCAGCTCCTATGGTCCATCCCTGATAGACATAAAATCCGAATATTCCCGCCATCATGATCAAAAACGTCCAATGGACGAACAGATCAATACCGCTCACTGAACCAAATTTGAATTTCGATTTCATGCCGCCGTTCTCCACTATCTCATGGCTAAGAGTTTTTCAATTCGTTGTTCTGTTGACGGGTGCGTCGAAAACAGGTTGCGAATACCTGACATAGAGCCAGAGAAAGGGTTGATAATAAACATGTGAGCGGTCGAAGGATTGGCATCCATTGGTATCCTTTCCGCGCTCGACTGCAATCTATTTAAGGCGGACGCCAACGCTTCCGGTTTTCCACAGATCAAAGCCCCCTCGTGATCCGCTGCAAACTCGCGCGATCTGGAGATAGCCATTTGAATCATCATGGCTGCGATTGGGGCTAAAATGAGCATGAGGAGTGAGGAAACCATGCTTCCCCGATCACGATTTCCGCCAAAATACATGCCAAAACGTGCGATAAGCGTGATAGCGGCTGCCACAGTTGCCGCAATAGAGCTTGTTAGAATATCACGATTCTTAATGTGCGCCAATTCATGCGCAATCACACCCCGTAGTTCGTCCTTGGATAGCAGCCGAACGATCCCATTGGTAACCGCAACGGCTGCATTCTCTGGGTTTCTCCCCGTGGCAAACGCATTGGGTTGGTCGTTCGGAATCACGTAGACGCGGGGCATAGGTAAGTTGGCTCGTTGCCTCAATTCGTCAATGATTTGAACCAATTCTGGCGCCTCCGCTTCAGAGACTTCCTGAGCCCGATACATTTTGAGTACGATAGAAGAACTGAACCAATAGCTACCGAAATTCAGCGCAATAGCGACGCCACATGCAAGGATCATCCCTGTATTTCCGCCAATCGCGCCACCAATCAAGGTGAATAGAACCATCAATGCTGCCATCAATGCAGCCGTCTTCATTCCGTTCATAAACGTTTTTTCTAGTTAAAGGATAGAAGCATCAATAATCGTTGACTCATCACTTGAAACGCCGAAGGCAGTTCCTTCAATTTTCAACCCAGCAAATGTGAAACGACGAGGATGTCATAAATGGCGTGCGTCCATGCGGCTACGCCAAAACCCCTGAGCAGAAATATGACATTCAAGACAAGCCCAAACAGAAAACGAAAAGTAAAGGAGGACAACGTGAATACGTCTCCTAGCGCGCCTATGTAATGCACCGAACTAAAAATAAAGGCACCGATTACGGCAGCGATCACGTAAGCGAGGTTTCGCTTACCAAGAAAATTGTTGAGAATGAGAAATAAACCTCCGACGAGAACAACTCTGAAAATCAGCTCTTCATACAGACCTGCACCGATCGACAAAACAAGCATGGTCATCGTGCCGGGAGCGTTGGGAGAAGCGCTTTGGATGAGGGCCGGAACGTAGTTTGATAGCGACGTGGAAAGCGTCATAGAAAACAGCATTCCAACCGAAAAGGAAACTAAAAAGGCCACAAAAACAGCGTAAATAGCACTTTCTCCAATCATCCAAGCTAAAAAAGCAGGTTTAATTGGCGGGCGATTTTTCCTTTCTTTTACAAACACTACGATTCCCGACACCAACACAACGACGGCTAGCGCCCACATCCCATTTGCTCCAACGAGAGCCAGTAACTGCTTTATCCACACGTCAGCGCCAACTCGTACTTCGCCCATACGATCGCCGTTTACGAGCAAGATCAAGAGTTCGTATATCACAAAGAGAGGTAGGGCCGCTAAAAAGCCGTATGTGGCACTTTTAGTTACCGTGAAATAGGTCTCCTTCCTCAAATTTTTGGTCTCTTCCATCGCTCCTCCCCTCCTATTTCAGCGTAAATACTTCGATTCGTTCATTCTCTTGCAATCCTACTGCCTTGGCTACTGCCATAGATACATCCAGAATATGCATCGATACCGCCAAGCTTTCCTCGGCCACAATACACAGCACGGTTGGGCCTTCATTGGCTTTTCCAATCATAATCAATGATCCAATTGGCAGCGTGGCATGTCCTACCACAAACAAAGATTCATCGTATGCAATCTGACCTGCCATCAACCGAGTTGAAAACGTTTCTGGATAGGTAACGGCATCGACCACCCCGAGAGAAGACCAAGTGGAACTGCCCGCAGGCTCCGTTCCTGGTACGTTGAGTCGCTGACCAGATCGAATTGAGGTGTTTGTAAACCCGTTTAATTCAGACAGTTGAGCAACCGATAGCCCGTTGGCTTTGGCAATACTAAACATGGTGTCGCCAGCCTTCACCGTGTAGGAACCGGTGGTTCGTTCAACGGCAGGTGAGATCGAATTCAGCCGGTCAATAACTTGCTGAATCTCAGGATTAAGAAGCAAGACTTCGTCCACAGTCAATCCTAATTTGTCCGCAACAGACGCTAGTGACTCATTGGAGCCGCCATCCAGCTGCTGTTTTGAGTCGGAACCCGAAGCCCCCAACTCGGCTGGCTTAACTTCCTCTCGACGAATAATGAGCTCCATCCCAGAGCGAATGACGCCATCATCAATATTATTTAGGGCCTTCAGGTCTTCCACTGACATCGCGTAGGCGGTTGCAATACTGTACAGGGTGTCGCCGGGCTTGACTACATATTTGGAGCTACTCTGAGCCATAGCCGGAATTGAGAACAAGCTTATCAAAACCGCCCATACAATCAGGTATCGCATATTTTTGACTTCGGATATCATAAATCTTCCGACATTTCTGCCTCCAAAAGAGCCGATTGAAGCTCTGCCCGAGCATGCAGGTCTGACACCTGATTGGCTACTACTATTCCCTCTCGATAGACCGTAATTGCACGTTCTACGTCGTTCATCTCCTCGTTCAATTTCCCCAAGTGATAATACAGGCCTACGTACTGGCCGTCCTTTGCTTTTAACCGTTCGAACGTGCCCACTGCGTCTTGAAGGCGGCCTAACTTTCGATACTCTGCAGCCAGCGCAAATTGGATAAACGAATCGTTGGGATCCTCTTCGTAATACGTCAACAATTGATCTAATCGACTCATTACTTTCCTCGTTTACCAGCTTCCACCTGCTCCACCTCCACCAAAACTTCCGCCGCCGCCGCCAAATCCTC
>JABMOI010000170.1 GCA_013204185.1 bacterium
ACGTCACTGCATCTCCGACGGTAGCAATTTTTTCAGCATCTTCGTCTGGAATCGTCAAATCAAATTCTTTTTCGAATTCCATGATGAGTTCTACAGTGTCAAGGGAATCTGCACCCAAGTCGTTGGTGAAAGATGCATCACTGTTGATATCTGACACATCAACGCCAAGTTTCTCGACGATAATAGCATGTACCTTGTCTGCGATTTCGGACATAACCTGTTCTCCTGCTTTTGGTAGGTGTTTTAACCGACTCCGACGTTACGGAGTCCACAAATTCTTTTTCGCCTAAGGGGCGTACAAGAGGCAAAATTACGGGTATAATAGGGTATAAGCAATTTTGCGATTGTACTTGATACAGACTTCGTAAATGGGAGAATCTTCAAGCATTATCTTGCGTTGATACGGTCCCATTTAATTTTTCCATCTTGTATGTCTTATCTATTTACGTCAGAGTCTGTTTCCGAGGGACATCCAGATAAGGTTGCCGATCAGATATCTGATGCTGTGTTGGACGCGATGCTCGCTGAAGACCCGAACAGCCGGGTTGCAGTCGAAACTCTTGTAACAACAGGTCTTGTTATATTATCTGGAGAGGTTACAACAAAGGCGTATGTAGACGTTCAGGAGATCGCACGTGGTGTGATTAGAGACATTGGGTATATAGATCCCTTGCTTCGGTTTGATGCGGATTCGTGCGGCGTGCTGACCACAATCCACGAGCAAAGCCAAGACATTGCGCAGGGAGTAGACTCTGACAAAGGGCTTCACGTTGAGCAGGGTGCTGGAGACCAAGGGATGATGTTTGGTTATGCGTCGCGTGAAACTGAGTCATTAATGCCCATGGCGCTAAGTTACTCTCACGGTTTGGTTCGAGAGCTTGCTTCCATCCGCAAAAACGAATCCATCATGCCGTATTTGAGACCTGACTCAAAAAGCCAGGTTACGATTGAATATGAGGATGATGGCAAAACCATCAAACGTATTCATACGGTGGTCGTATCCACTCAGCATGGTCCGGAGGTTCAGATTGCGGAAATCAAACGGGATGTACAGGAGCATCTTTTACCCCGAGTGATTCCGGCGAACCTCATGGATGACGACATGGTTCTCCATGTGAACCCTACCGGTCAGTTTATTATCGGAGGTCCACATGGCGATACAGGGCTTACCGGGAGAAAGATTATTGTCGACACGTACGGCGGTAAAGGCGCTCACGGTGGCGGTGCATTTTCAGGAAAAGACCCTTCGAAAGTAGACAGAAGTGCGGCATACGCTGCTAGGCACGTTGCCAAAAACTTGGTTGCATCTGGATTAGCGGACGAAGCATTGGTCCAATTGGCCTATGCCATTGGGGTTGCAGAGCCGGTGTCCATCCACGTAAATAGTTACGGCACAGGTAAAATTTCAGATGATAGGTTGGTTGCCGTAATTCGCAAGGTTTTTGACTTGCGACCAAAGGGCATCATTCAAACATTAGACTTACTCCGCCCCATTTACCGCCCCACAGCAGCCTATGGTCACTTCGGACGGGATGAGTTCACGTGGGAAGCACTCAATAAAGTCGAGGAAATTCGCCAAGCAGCACAGGTACTATCCTAGTACCCTTCCGTCGGTTGGGTATTCTTTGTGACTAATCCATATCCCCAATTAAGTGGATATCTGGTGCAAATGAAGTTAAAGCCCATTTTATTTTTGTCGCTGCTGTTTCTGTTCGCCCCCTCTGTTCAGGCCCAAAACGCGAGGGTCGAACGGTTGATCGA
Organism: bacterium; assembly: GCA_013204185.1. Classification (GTDB taxonomy): domain Bacteria; phylum Bacteroidota; class Rhodothermia; order Rhodothermales; family UBA10348; genus UBA10348. Next base: position 1,762 of record JABMOI010000170.1, read on the forward strand.
AGAAGTTGAATTCAAGACAACGCTCGATTCCTATGGTAGGATCGATTTGGATACTGGTGTTCGAAGGGCCTCTTATCGGGCACAAGATCGAGTCGTTTACCGGACTGCTGAGGCATTTCTTGAAGGGGAACGCCACGTCTTTGGGTGGCAAGATCCTGAAACAGATCTAACGCTTGTTTCAGATCGCCGCACCAACGAAAGCCGGCACGTTACCTATCAACAGACCTTCGAGGGCGTACCTGTATTAGATCATCAGGTGCGCGTAAACCTGGATCGATTGGGTCGTGTCAGTTTGGTGATGAGTTCATTTGAGCCACTTAACGTGGGCAAGATGGGACTAGATACCGTTCCTCAGATTTCTTCTAGCAGCGCTAGGAGTTTGGCTCTTGATTCTGCGGCGAACGGAAAAGGGAAGGCTACAGAAAGCAAGTTAGGAATTGTCCAGCCCGGAAATCCACGTCTAGTCTGGGAGGTCATTGTTTGGCCCGAAGACGAACCGGCAGAATACCGCGTGCACGTCGATGCTCAAACTGGGGAATTGGTTCGCATGGTGAATCAGGCCATTTCCTTGCGAGACCGCCACGATACCGAGGTGCCTATGACGGACGGCACGGGGTATGTTTACGACCCTAGCCCACTCCACACTGCAGGCGTTTCTTATGGGGCACCGTACGTGGATGGAGACGATGCCACCAATTCATTTTTGGATGCAGCCAGAGCGTTGGTGGTGTTGAACGGTTTGACCCAAAATGCATCTAACAAGTGGGTATTAACGGGGCCTTACGTATCGATTACGGGAATGAATCAAGGGGGAACTGAGGTTTACACGCCTCCCGCGGAAAGCTCCTTAGATGGGTTCAAATACACGCGTTCTCAAGCCGGGTTTGATGCCGTAAATGCCTACTATCATTTGGATAAAAGCCAGCGTTACATCCAAAGCTTGGGTATTACGGATCGGTTGGCTCAACCTTTTCCAGTCAACCCACAGGGACTGACTCGTGACGATTCGTTTTTCTTTCCAACCTTAAATATGATATTGTTCGGTACCGGAGGCGTGGACGATGCTGAGGACCCAACCGTCTTGTGGCACGAGTATGCGCATGCTCTACTGGAGGCCGCTTCTCCTGGACTTTTGTCTACCCAAGAAGGTGCCGCGTTTCACGAGGGATGGGCAGACTACTGGGCTGCTTCCTACTTGCGGTCTCAGGTTGATAGTGGCGCTTCACTGAGATCCGACTGGAGAAAGCTGTTTGCATGGGACAGCGGTGATGGTGAGATTTGGAATGGTCGAACGTTAAACCATCAGGGCATTTATCCGCAAAGCCTCTGTGTCACAACGTCCAACGGGTGTAGTGTCCATGATGATGGAAGGATGTGGGCCACGACAATGATGGAAGTGTACGACCAATTGGGGCGCGAGGAAACCGACCGATTGTCGCTACTTTCCCATAGTTATTTAATCGCTCCTGCAACCTTCGCTGATGCGGCAGAAGCGGTAATTCAAGCGGATCTGGATCATAATAACGGGGCCAATATTGCGGTTCTCGTAGACGTGTTCTCAAAAAGAGGTTTGGTAAGTACTGGAAACTACGCCCCGGTCATTGTGCATAGCCCACTGCCTGATTCTGAATTACTTGGCGGATTTCTTGAGATTGTCGCTCAGGCGTTTGGCGTTTCAAGCAGTCTTGTTTCGCTGCAATTAGTCGCCGAATCTTCCACTGGAGGTGTTCAGCAGGTAACAATGGCAATGGCAGGAAGCAATGACTACACAGGAAACCTTCTGTTGCCAGCTCAGAGGGATTCTGTTTTCTACTATTTAAGGGCCGAAGACGCTGGTGGGAGCGTGTCTTTTTTGCCCATGGGTGCGCCTCAAACAAGATATAAGTTCAATGTTGGAGAAGATCTTCATGCTCCTGTGATTGCTCACCAACCAGTTCAGGATGCAGGGTTTAACGAGTGGCCGCTGCGCATTTCGAGTACGGTAACGGATAATTTTTCTGTTCAATCTGTGACTCTCGAGTACGAGTTGAAAGACGCTACCGGTACGGTTGTAAATGCAGGGCAAAAAAGCCTGAGCGGGCTTGGTTCAGTTTATTCGACGTTGCTTGACATACCGTTCGAGTTCATATCGAAGGGAGCAACCCTTCAATATGCTCTTCAAGCCAAGGATGGGTCAGAGGCTGGAAATACAAGTAGGTATCCAGAAACAGGATTTGTGAGCCTTGAAATAACCGCTGAAGGTGTACTTCGGACCGCTACCTATGAGTCCTCTGAAATGAATTTATGGACGGCTTCTGGGCTATGGGAAAAAGGAATTCCAACGTATGGGAGAAGTGCTGCATTCAGAGGTGAAGGAGTGATAGGGACGAGGCTTACCGATTCCTATTCCGATGGAGCAGGTCAGAGCATCTTACAATTAGAGCCCATTAACTTGAGCGGAGTTCAGCCGGCAACCCTATCATTTTGGCACTATTACGACACCGAGCACGACGGTTCTGTCGATCCGGGGTCTACGAATGGCGCAATTTGGGACGGTGGTTTGGTTCAGTTTAAATCGAACCTGACCCAAGACTGGACCACGATTCAACCTGAGGGCGGATACCCGGGAATTATCCAAAATGACCCAACTAACGCATTCAGGGGACAGCCCGCTTTCGGTGGTTTTAGTTTTGGCTGGCAGCGGAGCTCTTTTTCGCTTCCGGCAGAAGACAATTTGTTGATCCGGTTTGTGTTTTCGACCAATGCTACCAATGAACACATTTCGAACGCGTTTGCAGGATGGATCATAGATCAGGTGGAAATAAGTACGGATGCGGCGTTGGACGGAGTCGCTCCTGAAATCGACGTCGCTCCAGCTTCTTCGGTTGTTGCCTCAGTTACCGCTTCACTTCCAGTTGTCTCAGCTTCGTTTACCGACAATACAGGCGTCACGCAGGCGATCATGTACTGGACCTTTGCTACATCGTCTGGAACGGTGTCTGGCACAGATTGGCTTACACAAGATCCTGAAGACATCTCCCTATTCAGCATTCAAGCTGACATGGCCTTTGGCGCGGCTCCTGGCGATCGCTTGAGCTATCACCTTGAAGTTGCCGATGCTTTCTCGAATACGATTCGCGTACCCTCTGGGTCGGCAAAAAATGAAATTGTGTTTCGGATTCAAGACCACATCAGCCCAATTGAATCTGTCTGGGCTTCTGGTGAGTGGGTTAAATCAAGCTTGGGTAGATGGGAAGTAACGGGCGAAAAGCCGGGGATGCTTTCCTCTCTGAATTCAAATTCGATTTCAGTACCTCAAAATGCGATAGACGCAGTAATGCGGCTGTCTCATGCTTATCAGTTTGGGCTGAATATGGCAGGTCAAGTAGAGATTTCTGAGGATGGAGGTAGTCATTGGACTCTTCTAGAACCGAAGGCAGGATATCCCGGCACAGCGAACTCAAGCGTTCACTCCTCGCTCACGACTGAAAAAGCGTTCATAGGATCGTCCAACGG
>JABMOI010000002.1 GCA_013204185.1 bacterium
CCCCAAGCGCACGCCGCTCCTGAACCGCACGCCGCACCTCAGCCGAACGCCGCACCTCAGCCGCACGCCGCACCCCAGAAATCAACGGCTCAGAATGGCCTTGGCGAGGACCGAGAGGCGGAGGGACGGACTGCACTGCGCAACCTAGCCGGAATCACTCGGGTTGCTGAAATCAATCGCGATGGACTCAACCAGATAGGATATATAGCCTTCGAACGCCTGATCTATTCAGATGCAGCGGTGAGTATCCTATCGAATATCTTTGCGACGTTTTCAGAAAGCGATCGAATGGTGATAGACCTGAGAGAGTGTGGTGGTGGTGATGCGGACATAGTAAAATTCATTAGCAACTACTTCTTCGACGAACCAACGCATCTCGTTTCAACACAGACTCGGAATGGACCAGTACAAGAGCGCTGGACCAAGACAAACGCACTTAGTGACGTGTTCTCAAAGAAAAAGCTAGACATTCTGATCTCCGAGTCAACGTTCTCCGCTGCAGAGTCTTTCTCATTCGGAATGCAGCGTACGGGCCGCGCTCGCCTACTTGGAAAGGCAACGGGTGGAGGAGGTCACATGAACGATTTCTTCGCCCTTCCAAATGGGTTCGGAGCTTCTATTTCAGTTGGTCGAACCTTTGATCCCCGCACCGGAGAGGGGTGGCAAACACGGGGCGTCGAGCCGGAAATTATTTTCGAGCGAGACCATACGCTTTCCGAGACTATGAAGCTTATAACTGCCGAGTCTCACAAACTCGAGACGTTCTCACCCGACCAACTTGACGTATACCAAACCCTTCAAGATTATACTCACGCATGGTACAACTCGGAATCGGCTGAGATGGCTGGGCTGATTAGTGCAGAATATCTGGCGACGTACCACGCAGGTCAAACGGTTGAAACGCGAAACTTTGATCAACAAATTAGCTCGACACAAAATGGAGTTGGTCAGCGAATTCAACTCTACCACAATCGTATTATCCGGAATATTGACCTTTCAGGCGAGTTGGCGGAGGCTGATCTAATTCTTCGAGACACGATTCATCGAATTAGACTCCAGAAGTCGGGAGAAGAGTGGAAAATTCTGGCAGATGAATACAAAGACAAGCCAATGCATGGCTAAGTGGATCGGGCGGTTGGAACAGGCTACTTTCTAGTGAGCACACACTCATGTGCGCAGCCCCAATTCTAGTCCCTAGCCGCTTGTAAATGCATCAATCCATCATCCATATTGCTCTTGTTGTAGATGATTACGACAAGGCAATCGAGTATTTCACCCAGACGCTCAGCTTCAATCTAATTGAAGACACCTACATCGAAGAACAGGACAAACGATGGGTTGTGGTGGCTCCGCCGGGTTCAAATGGAACAGCATTGCTGCTGGCAAAAGCCTCTTCAGAGGATCAGGAGACGCGGATTGGAAATCAAACAGGTGGTAGGGTTTTTCTTTTCTTACACACCGATGATTTTTGGAGAGACTATTCTGCCATGAAGGCCAAAGGCGTGACCTTTGTTCGAGATCCGTTTGAGTATGATTACGGAACCGTTGCCGTTTTTGAAGACCTCTATGGAAATAAGTGGGACCTGATTCAATCGAATGAGAATCACTCTATGAACGCTGGGTCCAAAGTCAACGTAGCTAGCTAGACAAGTCACTAGCTAGACAAGTCATTGCGAGCCCCGTTCAATCGATAGCCCCAGAGGATAAATAGACCAAGCGGATAAATAGACCAGGAGGATGAAAAGACCGTGCGTTTCAGTATATATCGATATTTTTCGATATACGGGCTGTACATTGGCTCATAACGCAAAGAGAGCTATCAATGGAAGCAATAAACGTCCAAAATCCGACTGATTCTCCGCCCTACAATGAGCGGAATTTGGCAATGCTAAAAGCTTTGGCACACCCCATTCGGCTTCAAATGGTTGAAATGGTGAAAGCCAGAGGCGGTGAGGTTTGCGTGTGCGAATTTGAAGCCGCATTCCCCATGGCGCAGTCCACCATATCGCATCATTTAAAGAAGCTTCGAGATGCTGGGGTTCTGACTGCAGATCGAAAAGGCATCTGGATACACCATTCTCTCGAAGCAAATGCCATTCAGGATCTGGAATCCTTCCTAAGCACCCTGCGATCACACTAATTTCCCGTTTGTTTGGAGTTGCACAATGAATATTAAAATACTGGGACCCGGTTGCTCTAATTGTCGGGTGCTGTTTCGAAACACGCAAGAAGCTGTAAAAAGCCTGAATATTACGGCGGAAGTGGAGAAAATTGAGGATTACGCTCAGATGATGAGTTACGGAATTCTCGGCACGCCAGCTCTCGTTATCGACGAAGTTCTTGTCTCCTCGGGCCGCGTGAACTCTGTGACAGAGATCTCAGAGCTTCTTCAAGCAAAAGCCTGAGGCAGCACCGGATGAGTTTGAGAACGTACCATGCTTGAGCAATTGACAGATTGGCTTGTATTTAGTGTGATGGGCCTTGATGCCGAACTGGTATTCACAGGCGCGCTGCATTTCTTCATCTACGAAACCATAAAGATTGGTTTCCTGCTGCTCTTGGTCACTCATTTGATGGGAGCCATCAATCTCTATTTCCCCATTGAAAAAGTGCGAAAGCTAATTTCTTCAGGGAAACTCAGAGGGTTCGAATATCCAGCCGCCTCTATCTTTGGAGCGATCACCCCATTTTGCTCCTGTTCATCTATTCCCTTGTTTATTGGTTTTCTCCAGGGAGGCATTCCCATTGGCGTAACCTTTGCCTTCCTTATCACATCGCCGCTCGTCAATGAGGTTGCCCTTGCGCTCTTCCTAGCTGCGTTTGGGTTAAAGGTGACCTTGATTTATGCCGCGAGTGGGATTGTACTTGGAACGGTTCTAGGCTGGATTTTAGGACGATTCGACCTGCGAAAACATCTTGAACCTTGGGTCCGAGATCTGGCCAAAAACAAAGCGGCTGCCCAGCAACTACCGACCAGCTCGCTTCAATCTCGATTGCGTCAAGTTAGCCACGATGCCATGGGTATTGTGAAAACAATTGCACCCTATGTTTTGGCAGGAATTGCAATTGGAGCGGCAATTCACGGATATGTGCCTACCGGTTACTTCGAAGCCTACATGGGGGAAGATGCAGGCATTTGGTCCGTCCCGCTCTCGGTTTTAGTCGCGGTTCCTATGTATGCAAATGCGTCGGCAGTGATACCCATTATGCAGGCCCTCGTGGCAAAGGGCATCCCGTTGGGAACAGCCATCGCATTCATGATGGCAGTCGTTGGGCTATCCCTTCCTGAAGCGCTTATGCTCCGAAAAGTGATGAATTTAAAGCTCCTATCTGCCTATTTCGGTCTTGTTGCCGGATCCATTGTCCTACTCGGATATCTGTTCAATAGTATTTTTTGACGCGGTCCCGCTGGAATAGTGGATGGGCGCCACCTGGGCGGCATCCGGGCCCCACCTGAGCGCCCCAACAGTAGGACGAAGTAAAGTGGGGCTGGCCTCTCCGACTTGCCCGAAAAGGGCCTTTGTTCGTATATTTGGGTTAATTGAGGACAATGCTTTTACTGTTAGGGCTTTGTTTTCGGCCATCGTTGTTTCGTCCCTGCAATTACGACCCCGATTACAACCCAACTACCATGCCCTCTACTCCCAGTCCCAAGCTCAAGAAAGAGCTACGTCTTTTTGACGTGTATGCAATTGCCACCGGTGCCATGTTTAGCTCCGGATTTTTCCTGCTACCAGGAATTGCCGCTGCCAAAGGTGGTCCTGCCGTAGTGATTGCGTATTTGCTTGCCGGTATTCTGATCTTGCCTGCCATGTTTAGTAAAGCGGAACTCGCTACGGCGCTTCCGCGAGCCGGTGGAACGTACTACTTTCTCGATCGCGCTCTCGGCCCCATGTTCGGCACCATTGCTGGGCTCGGCACGTTCATGGCCCTCACGCTCAAGACCGCGTTTGCACTGATTGGAATCGGGGCCTATGCAACCCTGTTTGTTGAGTTGCCCGTTAAGCCGGTTGCCATTGCTTTGACGGTCGCGTTCTGCGTCATCAACGTGGTTGGGGCGAAAGAGAGCAGCCGACTGCAGCGCATTCTTGTGGTCGTGTTGCTAACCGTATTGGCGTATTTCATCACTGTTGGCCTACTAGATATCGGTTTAAATCTCGGAGCCGACACCCTCAAAAAACAGTTCGTACCGTTCGCGCCGCAGGGCTTCGGCGGCATCCTGTCGATGGTCGGTTTTGTATTTGTATCCTACGCCGGGCTTACAAAAGTGGCCAGCGTCGCAGAAGAAGTTCAGAATCCGGAAAGAAACATTCCCCTCGGGATGATGCTATCGCTAGCTACGACGTCGCTTGTCTACATACTCGGCGTTTTCGTGATGGTAGCCCTACTTGAGCCGGGCGCCTTTTACGTGGACCTGACGCCTGTGGCAAGTGCTGTCGAGCAATTCTCGTTCGGATTGCCGACCGGGGTCGGCGTGATCTTGGTGACCATCGCAGCGCTAGCGGCCTTCGCATCGACTGGGAATGCGGGCATTATGTCTGCTTCGAGATATCCGCTCGCTATGGCACGCGACAGGTTAATCCCTGAAAGATTTGCACGGCTTGGTCGCTTCAGTACCCCGACCACGGCCATCGTAGGCACCGGGGCTTTGATGGTGGCCTTCATCCTTGTCCTCGACACAGAGGGCATCGCCAAACTCGCCAGCGCAGTTCAGCTCTTTATTTTCATGCTGGTCAATTTTGCCGTGATCGTGATGCGGGAAAGCCGGATTTCATCGTACGATCCGGGGTACCGTTCTCCATTCTATCCGTGGATGCAGCTCGTCGGGATCTTGATTTCTGTGGTGCTTATTGTGTCCATGGGCTGGATGGCATCGGCTTTTACTCTCGGAGTTGTGTTGCTGTGCGTGATCTGGTATTACAAATATGCCCGCTCGAAGGTTACGCGGGACGGAGCAATCTATCACTGGTTTGAGCGTTTAGGGCGGCACAGACACGATGCACTGGATCGGGAATTCCGGGGGATCATGAAAGAAAAAGGCCTTCGAATTGACGATCCCTTTGATGAGGTCATTGCAAGCGCTCAGGTAATTGAAGTCGCTGACAATCAGGACTTCGAAGATGTGATTAAGGCTGCGTCTGAATTGCTTTCTCATCGCGTGGGTGTGCCAGCTGCTGACCTTGCTCATGGCTTCCTCAGCGGGACGCGTACAGGTGGAACGCCGTGTGCTGGCGGCGCCGCGCTACCTCATCTCCACATTGCGTCCCTGGACACGCCTCAAGTGGTGCTTGCCAGATCGCGCAAGGGATTACGAGTTGAAATTGGTGATTCATTGAGTGAGGCTCACCTTGCCGACGGATTAATCCATGCGGTCTTTTTACTCGTGAGCCCCGAGCGCGACCCTGGACTTCATCTTCGATTGTTAGCTGAATTCGCCAACATCATCGACGATGCAGCCTTTATTGAAAATTGGAACGGGGTCCAACGTATTGCGGACGTGAAGGAGCTGTTGCTCCGCGACGCGAGCTACTTAATCATGCGTATTCGATCCGTAGATTCGTCTGCGTCGCTAATAGGTCAACGGATTATGGATATTGATCTTCCTGCGGACTGTATTATTGCGTTGATCCATCGAAAAGAAAAAATGGTCGTTCCCCACGGAGATACCGTACTTCAAGAAGGAGACCGCATTACTTTTATTGCCGAGCCCGAAGCAATGGCCGTTCTCAAGACCAGATATGCGGTGGTTATTGAGTAGATGTGGGCTTTTCACCTCAATAAAGTGTTTGACTATGCAGCATTCCATTCGGGCTCTCGCGTTCACCCTTCTTTTTACGTTCGTGGTAACCGGCGCCGTTGGACAAGAGGTGTATTCCATATGGGAGAATGGTCCGCCCACTTCTAACGGCCTGTCAGGACCGGAAATAAATGAAGGCTGCCCCAGAAACATTAGTGAGGCTAGCCTTACGGTATTTCATCCCGAAGCTGGGAAATCCAACGGCGTCTCCATTCTTGTTGTCCCGGGAGGCGCTTATTGGGTGGTGTGTGTCGATCACGAAGGAAAGGCCGTTGCAGACTTGTTGGTCGAAAAGGGGTACACGGTCGCTGTCCTCAAATACCGCCTTCCGAACGGAATTCTAGATGTGCCGCTCCAGGATGCCCAGCAAGCTATGCGGCTTATGAGAAGCAATGCACTGGCGTGGGGTGTTAGCGAATCGAATGTGGGCATTCTTGGATTCTCTGCTGGCGGGCATCTGGCTTCATCCGTTGGGACTCATTTCAAAACCGACTATTCTCACGGACTGGGGGACAATCTCGACGTTAGTTCGCGCCCAGACTTTATGGTGCTGGTCTATCCCGTGATCTCTGTTACAGAGGAATACGGCCACGCCTATTCTACCTTGCAATTATTGGGGCCTGAACCAGATTCGGCCTTGATTGAGCTGTATTCCAACGACTTACAGGTCACTGAAGAAACGCCGCCTACCATTTTGATTCATTCTGGTGACGACAAAACGGTTCACTCGCTAAACAGCGTCATGTTTTATTCGGCCCTTCGAAATGCGAATGTCCCAGCAGAACTACACATTTTTGAAGCTGGGGGCCACGGATACGGGTTGGACCCGGAATCCGCTTCTGGAGGCTGGACGGCTTTGGTTGAAACGTGGCTTTCAAACCGGGTCAACTAGGCACGTCACCCTTCTGTAGGGCGAGGAAAAGCAATACAAGGAAGTGGCGAAGCGAGTTTTAGAGTTGCTAACGAGCAGGTCGATTTCTAAATAGGGTTTGAGAGTCGATGCCACCCAACCCATTTGAGCTTCATCATGCCTATTTCTTTTCGCACGCAATCCCCCGTTCTGTGCTTCTTAGCCGCAGTCCTTCTATTTGGGTGCTCGGGAGGCGTTAAATCGAGTGAGTATGGCGCGGCCAGTGCAGATCGAAGTCCCAATATCGTCATCATTTTCGCTGACGACCTTGGCTACGGCGATCTGGGTGTTTACGGCCACCCCACCATTCGCACGCCCAACCTAGACCGCATGGCCTCTGAAGGCATGAAGTTTACCCAGTTTTATGCCGCGGCTTCGGTTTGTACTCCGAGCCGAGCGGGCCTCATGACGGGGCGGTTACCCATTCGAAGTGGCATGGCTAGTGACACACGGCGCGTTCTGTTTCCCGATTCGCGCCTCGGCATTCCGTCCGAGGAGATTACCATTGCCGAAGCGCTAAAAGACCGTGGTTACGCGACGGCAGCCATTGGGAAATGGCACCTTGGGCATCTTCCTCCCTTTTTGCCAACCAATAATGGCTTCGATTCCTTTTTCGGGATTCCCTACTCAAACGACATGGACCAAGTGGGAAAAGGTACGTGGCGGGAGGTATTTGTAGATCCTAAAACCGAAAATTGGAATCTTCCCCTCATGCGGAATGAGGAGATAATAGAGCGTCCCACCGATCAGAATTTGCTTACCAAACGCTACACAGAGGAGGCCGTTGGCTTTATCCGAGAGCACAAAGCAGAGCCATTTTTTGTGTACCTCGCACACAGTATGGTTCATGTGCCATTGTTTCGCTCCGAAGCATTTGAAGACGTAAGCCGGCGTGGACTCTATGGCGATGTGATGGAAGAAATTGACTGGAGCGTGGGTCAGGTAATGAACGCACTTCGAGAAGAAGGGCTAGCCGAGAACACGCTTGTGTTTTTTACGAGCGACAACGGACCGTGGCTGGTTTACGAAACGCTTGGAGGCTCCGCGGGACTCCTACGAGGCGGAAAAGGGATGACTTGGGAAGGGGGTATGCGCGAGCCAGCCTTGGCGTGGTGGCCAGGCACTATTGCAGCCGGTCAGGTGAGCGAATCCGTCACGAGTACCATGGACTTCTTTCCAACTGCACTCGACTTAACCGGCCAAAAACTTGCCACAGACCGGGTTTATGACGGCCAAAGTCTGCTTCCCATCTTGAAGGGAGACACAGACTTAGAAATTCGAGACACCTACTTTTACTACCGTGGAGCCACCTTGTACGCCGTTCGGAAAGGCCCGTGGAAAGCGCACTTGATCACGGAATGGGCCTACCAAAAAGACACGAAGCGGACGGTGCACGTTATCCCATTGCTTTACAACCTCGAGCACGACCCATCGGAGCAATTCGACGTGGCCTACGATTATCCCGATGTGCTGGCCGATATCGCCGCGGAAATCGAAGAGCACCAATCGAACATGGTCGCGCGTCCAACACAGCTAGAAGCGGTGATTGGGAAATAGTTTTGGGACCGTGATGTTATTAAATCGCGAGGATTCCGCTTATCATTGCACACGCCCTTCTTCACCCCAATCGAGTACCTCCATGCGCCCACAACCTTTCACAGCATTCTTGTTGATGATCTTAATATGCGCGATTGGCTCTGCCGGCGCGCTCAACGCGCAGGATCGAAGCGAAGACTACCCTGAGCCGTATCAGACGCGTGCGCTGGCCATTTATAAGCAG
>JABMOI010000171.1 GCA_013204185.1 bacterium
CCATAATCTGAGACAATCAAAACCCGGTCATTAACCCACTGGGAAATGACCGCGAACTGAGTCGATATCCGTTGCGCGTCACCTCGCTCCAAACTAGCGAGTTTGGCTCCCTCTGGAGTGGAAACGATGACCCGATCACCGTCCGGGTGAAATACCGGGTACATTATGCGTCCTTCCAATTCAATTCCGGGCTGTGTCATTTCGCCTGATTCTGGATTAAAAAGCACGGCCCGTACCGAACTGAACGGTGCACCAAAGTCGAGGACCATCATCGACCCATTTGAGCCCGCTGATGGGGACTCCCATCCACCATGGAGTACGACGGGCTCTCCGGTGGGCATCCCCGAATTGGGATTGATGGGAAGCTGCCACAAATCGTCACCACGATCATAAATAAGAAACCCCTTTGGATCGTAGGCCAAGGAGTACATCCAAATATTTGTAGAGGTCGCCTCAATCAATGCCTCATCCAATGCCCGTTCCTTGTTGGTCTCAGGCTTCAGCACCCTGATTTGGTCCTCCGTGAAGTCCTTGGTAGAACCGATGAGGACACCGGGGCCGGGCAGCCACGCCATGTCATTCACACTGAAGCTTCCCGAACTCGTTCGCACCTCCAAAAAGGATTTCCGTTCGCCTCCAGATGCCGGAAATTCAAATATCTCCCCATTCGCACCACCGTATTGCACGCTAATGAATACGCGACCGGTCGGCGTCCATACGATACCCTGAATTCGTTCTGACGGGGGCAGTTCTCCAATGGGATAATCACCAGATCCATCCACTCGTACATTGAGCACACGTGCCTCGTCAACCAGAACAATGCTCCGAGAATCTGGCGACCAGGAGAACCATTTGATAACATCTCCTACGTAAAGTTCTGTCGTGTTGGTTGAGGAAAAGGGCCGGTAGAACAGTGTGTCCTGCTTGATCCAAGCCATGGCCTTTCCATCTGGAGATAACTTGGCACTTTCTAACCCTTCAACCGGTGTGATATGGAATGTTTGGTCAGGTTCCTCAGGTGAACTCAAAAACCACATCCCAAGAGCCCCCACCAGCAGCGCTGCAACCACCATTACCATGGTCGTTTGCCACGTGGTTTTCATCGCCTGCTGAGCGATGGGCATGTCCAAACGGGTGCGCATTGTCGTACGGCTTCCAGAAGAACCCGACAAATCCAAAGCATCCAGATCTGCGATGAGCCCTTCCGCATTCTGATACCGCAGACGAGCCTCTTTGCGCAATAACTTCTCGACCGTGACTTCCAGAGCCATCGGGACACCCGTTCGAAGGGCAGTGATGGGCTCGGGGTCTTCATTCAGAATCCCGTACACCACGGCCTGCTCATACTGGCCGCCAAATGGCAGCTTACCTACGAGCATCTCATAGAGCACCGTACCGAGCGAATACAGATCACTCCGACCATCGACTTCTTCACCCCTGGCCTGTTCTGGGCTCATGTAGGCCACGGTACCCAGCGTCGAACCCATCCGTGTCAGTTTTGTGGAATGCGCCGTCTGTGCCAATCCAAAGTCGAGCACTTTGGCGTTGCCCGACTCAGTCACCATGATGTTACCGGCCTTGATGTCGCGATGCACGATTTGCTTGGCGTGGGCGGCTCCAAGTGCTTCGGCCACCTGCCTGGTCAGCTTCACAGCCATGTCCAGCTTCATTGGTCCGTCTGCAATTACCGCATCGAGCGTGCGCCCTTCGATGAATTCCATGGCGATGAAGGGGCGCAGACCGTCCGAGGCATTGATCTCATTGCCATGCTTATCAAGCGGGATAGCTTCGTCAATCTGATGGATGGCCGCAATATGCGGATGGTTGAGGGCGGCGGCCGCCTTGGCTTCTCGGTAAAAACGGGCCCGGTCGTCTTGGCTAGCCAAGGCGGTCGCCGGCAAGACCTTGATGGCCACATCCCGCTCCAGCTTTGTGTCCCGGGCTTTGTAAACAATACCCATGCCACCGCGGCCCAGCTCGGCTTCGATGGAATAATGGGATAAGGTGGTGCCGATCATGTACAGTTGGATCTGGGTGAATCAAACCATAATCGTCATTTTTTGCCGTAAGTGCTAGAGTTAGGCTGCCTTAGGTTAGCGCTTGAGCTAGTGCTGGGTTAGTGCTGGGCTAGTCCAATGCCGGCTTCACTTTTTCGCCCAACAGGCGTGTACCTTGGATGAGTTGCTCGTGCGACAGTTCCGCCACATTCATGTGGAGCTGAAACCGCACCAATCCGCCCAGTGCCTCAGAATGACGATTTATTTTGTCAGCTACTTCTTGTGGACTGCCTACCACCAAAGCTCCTGTTGGCCCCGTTTGGGCTTGATAGCCATACGGCGTAACCGGTCCACCGCCCCGTTCCATTCCAATTCGGGTGAATGTGCGGGCGTATCCTGGATAAAACTCGGCATGTGCCTGCTCGGTAGTTTCGGCAACGTACCCGAGCGAGTGGACTCCAACCATGAGTTGGTCTTGGGAAAACCCTGCCTCGGCGCCTGCGCGGTAATACAAATCCACGAGGGGTCTGAACCGGTGCGTTTCGCCACCAATGATGGCAATCATCAAAGGAAGACCAAGGACCCCTGCCCTAACGACCGATGCGGGGGTGCCTCCAACGCCCAGCCAAACTTGGAGTTTATCTCGGTACGGGCGCGGGTAAACTCCCTGTCCGCTTAGGGCCGGACGAAATTTACCTTCCCACGTAACGTTCTCCTCTTCTCTGATTTTGAGAAATAGCTCCAGTTTTTCCTCAAAAAGGGCGTCGTAGTTCTCAAAACCGTACCCAAACAGGGGAAACGCCTCCGAAAACGACCCTCTTCCGACCACAACTCCGGCGCGGCCTTTCGAAATTAGGTCTACGGTTGCCAACTGCTGGAACACCCGCACAGGGTCTGCGGCGCTCAACACTGTTACTGCGCTAAGTAATTGGATGTTTTTAGTTCGCGCCGCAGCAGCCGCCAACAAGATGTGAGACGCCGAATCTAGATACTCTGGCCTGTGGTGCTCGCCAATACCAAATGTATCGAGCCCGATTTCATCCGCTAATTCAATACGAGTGAGCAGCTCTTCAATGGCCTGAGCCCGCTCGTCTGGCGTGCTCGTCCTTCCATCCTTTGTGCGAACGGCCGCAAAGCTATCAATTCCTAATTCCATTATCAGCGCTCAGTCGTTTAAGTCTTTAAGGAATGCGGTCAAACGCTAACCGTCGGAATTGGGTTCGCGTGGGTTCTGCTGGAACCATGAATACCAATAATGATATAATTATTATACCTTTTGTTTATCTTTGACATCAACAAAAGTAGGTCCAACCAGATCAAGCATGGGCTCGACTTCAAGGAGGCACAGTTGCTTTGGGAAGATCCGAACATCATCCAACGCCGTACTCGGAGTATTGATGAGATCAGGTATTCGGCGACAGGCCTCATACATGGAATCATGTGGACGGCGATTTACACACACCGGAATGATTGCATTCGAATCATTTCTGTAAGAAGGGCCAGACAGAATGAAAAAGAAGACTATTACCGCAGCCGAATTTGACCGACTGTTTGACGAAGGTCACGACATCTCGGAATACCTAGACCACGAAAGTGCCCGTCGTCCGGGACTGGAGCCTAAGCGGGTAAACGTGGACTTTCCAACTTGGATGGTATTCCGATTAGACCGGGAGGCTCGTCGCCTTGGCGTAACTCGTCAGTCGATCATTAAGATGTGGATCGGAGACCGATTTAAACAAGAAGATTCAGTACGAAGCAATCAAGATTCTACTAGTCCTCAGGAATGATGATTACTGCGTAGGCTGGATCAACCTTCTGGATATTCCGCTTCTACCATCGACTTCACTCTAGCGAGTCGGTCCTCTTCGTGCAGCATTTCTAGCAGCGACTCCAATTCGGCGTAGACCAACTTCCAGTCCATATTCATTCCACTGCGCTGGATGACTCGGTTGATGTCTACCCAGTCTTGGCCGCGTCCGGCCATGGTTTTGGTGATGACAAGATCTTCGGC
>JABMOI010000172.1 GCA_013204185.1 bacterium
ATCGGGAGCTGCTCCATGGGAGGAGGACGGCTGGAAGGCTATTCAATTCCCAACGTTGTCGATTCGTCTCGTAAAGCCGTGCGCTCGATGCCTTGTCATTAGGACGGATCAGAAAACCGGGCAAAGACATGCTGAGCCGCTACAAACGCTCCTTACCTACCGGAAAATTGGATCTAAGGTCTTGGTGGGCATGAATGCGATTCCAGAAGAGGCAGCTATTGGCCGCGTTATTGAAGCGGGCGAATCGTTTACCGTTTCGGATTGATTTTATCTTCATTAGAACTAGTGAACTACCTGCCGTAACGTCTGTTTTGAATCTCCCATTCAAGCGAAAAGTCCCCCTTCAAGCGAAAAGTCATATGTCTGCAAGAACCGTCGCCAAACTCGCGTGGTCCGTCCCATTGTTTTTACTAGCGTTAACAGTGCATCAAGCTTTTACGGCTGTGCAACTGAAAGAGACAATGGACCAAGGCGTTTTGACGTGGGCCGAAGTAACCAGATATGAGCGGTCCGATCGAAAAGACGTGACGGAAGTGGAGTTGGATTTAATTGTTCATATGCCTGATGGAAGTCAATTTGTTCGCGAGAAACTAGCTCTTCCATATTCAATTGGGCATCGGGTTGAAGTCGACACGCTTCAGGTACGCGTTTTAAGCGGCGCTGCTCAAGAAGTAGTGATTCAGGATATAGGCCTTACGCAGGTGCACATTGCTTGGAGCAATTTCGCGATGAGCCTTATTGCCTTTGTTATGTCCTTTATAGGCGTTTTTTCTTGGAATAAAATGCTTCGGAACCGGAAAGATTAGTCTTCAGCGTCGCGTATATTGCGCATGGTCCAACGTGGACCTGAATGAACCTGTTGGGGGTGCCCTTTTGGCTGAGATCATACCCCTTGAACCTGTCCGGGTAATGCCGGCGAAGGAAAACAGAAATAAAAATGTTATTTCGGATCGTCTACCTATTCGTGTGCCTAGCTGTTACCACTGGGTCAACGGCTTTCGCACATCAATCTGCTACTTCAACGTTTGCTGGAACCGTTTCGGATGAAAGCGGCGAACCCTTGTTTGGAGCTGCGGTACAGCTAATTCCCAAGGGCGTGGCCACATCGCGCTACAACGCTGCCACCGATGCACAGGGGGAGTTTAGATTCCTGGGCGTGGCTCCAGGCACGTACGAATTTCGGATTTCCTTTTTGGGCTATGCCACGCAAACTCAAACTGTTGATATCGAGTCTGATGTAGTGGTGAGCGTGAAACTGTCCTCTACAACGCTTTCCTATGATGAAGTCGTGGTAACAGTTGGCCGAGCCATTGACCAACTCACACCCGTGACGTTCTCTAACATATCCGCTGAGGAGTTGGCCCGGCAGCCCGATATGAAGGACCTTCCCGTCCATTTGGCCCGTCAGCCCTCGATCACGTTCCACTCCGAAAATGGCAACGCAATTGGGTACTCAACCCTCAGAATGCGCGGTTTTGACCAACGGCGCTTGGCCATCGCCATTAACGGCATCCCGCAAAACGACCCTGAGGAATTCAACGTCTTCTGGATCAATTTTTTCGACATTCAAGGAGCGGTTCAAGATATTCAAATCCAGAGGGGGGCAGGGTCTTCGGTTTACGGCCCGACTGCCATTGGAGGAGCCATTAATATCCGAGCGTTTCCGTACAAATCGGAATTCGGAGCAAGTGTACAAGTAGGTGGCGGAGCATTCGGCACAAGGCGTTTTTCTGGCGAAATAAATTCAGGCCTCATTAAGGATCGATATGTGGTTTATGGTCGGCTAAGTAGACTATTATCAGATGGATACAGGGATTGGTCGTGGACCGAGTTCTGGCGCTTTTTCGGAGGGGTCACGAGATATGGAGAGCGCTCAACCCTCACTGTGCAGGCATACGGAGGCCCACAGAAAGACGGATTGGCGTACGCAGGTATTCCCAAAGCGGCAAATTCTAGCACGATTGACGATGGTTTTGGAGGCACGATAGATCGCACATACAATTTTTCAGCCTTCGATCGTGACACCGAGAATTTTCATCAGCCACACGTTGAGGTGCATCACACGCTCGACTTGAATTCAGAGTGGCGCATCAACCAAACTGGTTTCTGGATTAAAGGAGAAGGGTACTTCGATTTCGGCGGGACGTTTAGGAGCGCCAATTATCTGCGCCTGCCTGAAGGACTGGTCGATTCGGCGGAGCGGAGTGCACCTCTTTATGTGTCCAGACCCGAGGCAAGCGTCCTTTTCCGGGCCTATTTGGATCAATGGCAAGTGGGATGGATGCCGAAGCTCTCGCGCACAACCGAGCAAAGCACAACCACAGTTGGATTAGAATTCCGTTTACATCGAAGCCTGCGTTGGGGGCGGATCCAAGAAGCTTCAGGTTTGCCTGCTGAATTGGTTGGCCCGGCCAATGACGTTCGCGTGTACTCGTTCCGTGGCGAAAAGAAGATTGCCTCGGCGTATGCATCTCACCTGGTTCGCTTGTCCGAATGGTGGGCGTTTCAAGCGGACGCTCAGCTAACGACCAGGCAGTACCGAATCTGGGATGAAGCCTTTTTTGGGACTGAGTTCTCTGTCCCGTACCTGTTTTTCAATCCCCGCGTTGGAGTGACGTTTCGCCCAGAAAAAGCGCTCAGCGGGTATGCTAGCATAGCCCTTGCAAACAGAGAGCCGCGCATGAAGAACCTCTACGATGGGGAGGAGGCCGGCGAAGGGTTTCAGCCTCTGTTTGAGCAGCGCCAGGACGGTAGTTATGACACGAGCCGGCCTCTTGTTCGGCCCGAGCAGTTGGTAGACGTTGAAGTGGGCGTGGCGCTCCGGAGCGAGCGCTACCGCGCGAGCGCAAACGTGTTCGCTATGGATTTTTCTGATGAACTCGTCCCGAGTGGCGGTTTAGATCAGTACGGAGTACCTCGAACGGGAAACGCAGATCATACTCGGCATCTTGGATTTGAATTCGAAGGCTCCATTCATTTGGCCACGGGGCTGGACTTAGCCGGTAACTTTACGCTCTCTCAAAACAAATTTATTTCGTTCGATGAGTTTGTCACGCTACCCGACTTTTCTTCTGCCGAGTTGAGTCGCGATGGCGCTTCCATTGCAGGATTCCCGAACAAAAGTGGTAATCTTCGCCTTTCCTACGCATGGAAAGGATTTAGAGGCAACGTAATGTCTTCGTTGGTGGGGCGTCAGTATATCGACAATGGAAACGGGAAGGACAGTTCCGGAAATGCTCAAGAAGACTTGTCTGTCGATGCCTTTGTGCTCTTAGATAGCTCGTTTGGATACACATTTCCAGAAAGCAGCGCACTCCGCGGCCTTTCCTTGAATGTGGACCTGAACAACGTGTTCGATTCCGAAGTCCTGACCTATGGTCAGGTGAGTTTTGGTTCGCCAGAGTTTTTCCCTGCTGCCACCCGGCACGCCTTCTTCTCGGTCAAGTATGCGGTGAAATAGGAGGCGCTTCGCTGCCGGGGCCTACGTTGCCGGGGCCTACGCTGCCGGGGCCTACGCCGCCGGGGCCTCCGCTACCAGGTCATCAACTTCATGCAGAAAACCGACCCGCCCGATTTTAGATACTCACTTGTGTCGAGTTCAACAACTGTAAAGCCTTGTGCGCGAAGGAGTTGGTTCGTGACTTCGCACCCTTTTTGAATCAAAACATGCTTTTGATCAGGACAATGCGCGTTACAAGCGAACAGCGTGCGAGCTTCGTCCTCCGGCGCTTCGAGTACCACGGGGAAGAAGTGTCGAATCAGGGCCAGCCCCTCAGGCTTGAAGGCCCCTGGGAAAATCAGCACGGTTTCATCATTCAAGATGCACATGCAGGTATCTAAATGATAGAATTCAGGATCATCGAGAGTGAGCAGCAACACCGGGACGTCCAACCGCTCGGAAATAAGGTCGTAAACCGACTTATCTGTCCTGAAGCCGAATCCGCCCCAAAGCAATCGCTTACCGGAATGCCAGAGCGCATCGCCCATACCCTCAAATTCCGTGCTGCCATCGGCTAGGTCGGACACAACAACGTATCCTTCTTTTTCAAAATGCGAAGCAAAAAACTGGACTTCTGGAGCTCGTTCTTTGGCAAACATGCTCGAAAGAACAACGCCTTTCCCTTTGCCATCGCGGCTTAAAAAAGGGAGCGTTTGATTGGCGCAAAATACCATGTCCGGAAGGCCAGCAACACCAGGCACCACGTCGACCGATAACCCGCACGCTTCGTAAGCGGCTTTCAGAGAAGCCCAATCTTCCAGGGCTTTTGGTTTGTCGACCGTTCCAATATTTCCCTCCATATGAGCATTGATCACATATGCGATCTTAAAATGCTCAGGGGAAGTCATTACGACGTTGGTAGGCTGGGGAAGCGAGCCTAGTTCATCCAAGCTGAAATCGAGGTCAGAAACGGTTTGATAGGTCATGTACGCAGCGGAAATTAATAGGAGCGAGCGAAACGCTTCTAAATTACTGCATTCACTTGGTTAACAGAACCGAATAGGGCCTTACTTCGAAACTTCTTGATTCGTGTAGGATTGAGCCATTTCCTTCAACTGGGATCCAAGGTTTTTGAATAGATCCAGCAACTCATCTTTATCGTTTTCCATTCGGATTCGAACGAGGCCGTTTGAAGTGTCGATGTCAAGGTTTTCGAGTTGATCCAGGATTTCGTCCTGGCCTTCAAGCTGTATGCGAGCTGCAGCGCGGAAACCGCCGAGGACGCTCGCCAAATCCTTAGCAGAGACCTGCGCATTTGGTTCAATAAACAACGCGCCTTCAATGTCGCTTCCACTGGTATTCAAACCAACTGCAATGGATTGAACGGCTCTGATAGCAGGTAGGAGTTGTGCGAATTGGTCTCCAGGGGTAAGATTTCCAACCTCGGAAAGCATTCCATCAACATTGCGTACTACGAGCCAATGTTCTCTTGATTTGACGGCGTTCAGCAACGCATCGTCCAAGTTGAAGCCACCGTCTGTCCGTTGGGAACGGGTAATCATGCCATCCAGCGAATTGGCTTCGTTGGAGACTAAAATCATATTGCCGTCAACCAAAGCAAACTGCACGGCTTCAGCATCCAAAAGCTGGTAAATGTCTGTTTTGCCTGCTGAGCTCGTTTTTGACAGTTCTTCCGCTTCATTGAGCCGCGATGTCATTGTTGGTTGGTCAAAATCGACAAAAGCTACCATACCCATGCGGGCCGATTTGTCCAAACTGGAAACAGACAGGAACAGGTGGTGCACATCCTCTCTAGGATTAAAACCCATCAAGGCAGAGATCTCGTTCATTGCCGAATCCAATTTCTGTTTTGCTTCCTCGCTCTGAAAAACAAAACTATCAATGGACTCCAGTCCCTTTTCAATGTCTACATGGGCGAGCACAACGGAAGCCGGGTCCATAATTTGAAGTGCTCTTTCTGCCGATGAGGAAGACGAGCTGAACATGGACTCAGAATCGCATCCTGAGAGCACGAGAAGGAATAGGGAAACCACAATACACGTGGCTGCAAGACTGCGCCGAGCGCGAACGTGGTTGCGATCCCAAACTTTAGAAATCCCGACGGTTGAACCAGATATATCCCAATCCATACATGACGCTCCCAAAAGCAATAGAGGAAAAAAGCGGATACCACGAGGCTACGGCTTCTCCCATTACGAGTTGCGATTGAATCACAACTACTTCTACAAAGTTTGGGAAAACGTGATAGAATGTCATAAACACCCCTTTCGCAAACGGGGAGAGAACAACCGTTATTTGCTCGTGAGCCGTCAATACGGCCGAAATAAAGATCAATCCATAGGTCATGATCAGTGAGAGGCCCGTACTTCGGGTCACAATACTCAGGGTCATAATGACCGAATACATAACACCGAACATCACGACGATGAGCGGAATGGATAACAGCATTCTGGGAAGCCAGAGTCCCGTCTTAATTGAAAGAGCAATCCACACGCCCACGATTAGGTAGGTTGCAAGGGCTAGCACGGTGAGCCACACTCCCAGTAGATGCCCACTTAGCAAGCGATTGCGTGACAATGGTTTAGAGATGAGCAGGTCAATTCGGCCTTGTTCTAAAAAGCCGCCTATCAAGGGCATGGTGGCAAAGAGTCCCAACAGCGTTCCCAGGAAGTACGCAGCCCCAAAAACAAAGGAGCTGATTCCAATCACGAACTTGTCTACAGACATAGCTTGTCTGACCCATTCGCCCGTGGCAGCGTCTTTTACCATTTCGTCTGCGCCGGTATCGAGCCCAAAAATGCGAACGGCCGCTAAGCTGCCTTCGACCACATCCAGATTCATGGCGAAGGCCAATAAAATCCATGCGAGGGTGGACACAAATAAAATACCTTGAGTGAGCCGCATGGCCCACAATTCTCGAAACGTAAGCAACAAGGAACCACCTAGCGAAGTGAACATGCCTTGTTGATAGTCAAGGTTTGATTCGAATTGGGTTTTCATACGTTTGCTGACTCTTTGTCGATGATGTCAAGGAATCCAGCTTCCAGCGATTTGCGGTGTCTTTCGACACTCACAATGGTCACGTCGTGGGAGCGTAGTTCATCGATCAAGGCATTGAGCGTTTCTAAGAGGCCTGCTTCTAAAATGATGGTCTGCTCTGCATTACCGTCCTCGATGTGTGCACTAAACCGCTTAATATCCAGCTCAAGAGGCATGTTTCGGCATTGAATTCGCCACCCGGTACCTTCGCTAGCGATCTCGTCTATGGAGCCAGCCCGGACAATAAGCCCCTTGTTCATGATGGCAACGCGGTCGCATATCAACTCTATTTCCGTTAGGAGATGGGAGTTAATGAGGATGGTTTTCCCCCTTTGTTTGAGAATGCGTAGGCGATCACGGATTTCCCGGCGGCCAACGGGGTCTACTCCGTCGGTGGGTTCGTCCAGAACTAGAATGTCGGGATCGTTGAGGGTGGCTTGAGCAAGGCCGAGCCGCTGCATCATCCCCTTAGAAAACTTTCCAACGCGGGTGTCAATCCAAGATCCTAGGCCTGCTTCTTCTAGAAGCAGCGGGATTCGTTCTTTTCGATAGGAATCGCTGAGGTGGCTCAACCTGCCATAGATATCGAGCGTCTGCCGAGCTGTCAAATAGGGAGGAAACCGGTGGTTTTCAGGGAGATACCCAAGTCTGCGGCGGGCTTCTTCGTCGGCAAGTGGTTTTCCGAGGATGGTGCCCGAACCAGACGTTGGAGACACGACGCCGAGTAAGATTTTCAGGAGCGTGGTCTTTCCAGCGCCGTTTGGCCCTAGAATTCCAACAATTTCTCCTTGCGCAACCTCAATGTCTATACCTTTTAACGCATGTATTTTCTTTCTGCCAAAGGCAGACGCATACGTTTTGGTTAAACCCGAAGTCGTGATGGCTGAAGGTTGCATAGCGACAGGCAGATAGGTAATAAAATAGGCAAGTTACTTATCGAGAGCTCCACGCCGCCTACGTCACTAGTAGCTAAGCGCTTCGACTCCCGGAAGGACCTTTCCTTCCAACAGCTCAAGCATTGCTCCGCCACCGGTACTGACGTGACTAACTTGGTCCGATAAGCCTGATTCAACAATAGCAGCAACAGAGTCCCCGCCACCCACGACCGTAAAAGCGCCGTTTTCTGTGGCACCTACCAAAGCCGTAGCAATGGCAAAGGTGCCTTTTGAAAACGAAGACATTTCAAATACACCCATGGGACCGTTCCATATAACCGTTTTGGCCTTTCCAATGAGATCGGAATAGGTTGCAACCGTTTCAGGGCCGATATCCAGGCCCATCATCCCTGAAGGAATAGAGCCTTGATGAATGCTGCTTGGGGCTTCGTTGCTAAACGAGCCGGCGCATACGTGATCAGTTGGCAAATGGATGCGCGAGCCAGAACGAGCAAGAAGCTCGGTTGCCAGTTCTAGGCGGTCGTCTTCAACGAGAGACGTGCCAACTTCTACTCCTTGAGCCTTCAAAAAGGTATACGCCATGGCGCCGCCAATGAGAAGCTGATCTACGTGGGTTAGAAGCTGTTCTATGATCCCGATTTTGTCGGAAACTTTGGCTCCGCCCACGATGGCCACAAACGGGTGGTCAGGACTCTGGGTGACCTTTTTCAACGTGTCCAGCTCCTTCTGCATTAAGAAGCCTGCCGCCTTTTCTTTCATCAAATGGGCAACTCCTGTGGTCGATGAATGGGCGCGGTGCGCTGTCCCAAAGGCGTCGTTCACGTATACGTCTGCAAGCCGGGCAAGCCCTTCGGAGACATTAGCGGCGTTTTTGGTCTCACCAGCTTCGAACCGAACGTTTTCTAGCAACAGCACTTCGCCCGGAGCCAGCGACCTGGCAATAGCTTCAACCTGCTCGCCGAACACCTCTGGGGAAGAGATAACGTCGAGGCCGAGAAGCTGGGACAAATGACGGCCTACGGGCGCCATGCTGTATTTAGGGTTTGGTTCACCACCTGGACGACCCAAGTGGCTCACCAACACAACGGAGGCCCCAGCATCCAACGCATACTGAATGGTGGGGAGGGATGCCCGGATACGGGTATCGTCTGCGACGGTGGTACCGCCCGAATCGTCGACCTTTAGCGGCACATTAAAGTCAACTCGGATTAGGACTCGTTTTCCGGCTAAATCCAAGTCAGTTATGGCTTTGTACTTCAAGCGTCCATCAACCGTTTAACCATGTCCACCGTGCGGTTCGAGTAGCCCCACTCGTTGTCGTACCATCCAACTACTTTCACCAGGTTGCCCATGACAAGCGTCGAGTCTGAATCGAAAACGCAGGAATGTGGATTGTGGATGATGTCTATGGAAACGAGAGGCTCGTCTGAGTACTCTAAGATGCCTGCAAGTGGACCTTCGGCGGCTGCCTTGAACAAGGCATTCACTTCTTCCGCGGTGGTCTCTCTCCCTACTATTGCCGTAAGATCAGTGATGGAACCGTCTGGAGTGGGGACGCGAAGCGCAAAACCGTCAAGTTTCCCAGCTAAATGGGGAAGGACTTCGCCTACGGCTTTTGCGGCTCCGGTTGAAGTTGGAATAATAGAGACGGCAGCAGCTCGTGCGCGGCGCAGGTCGCTATGAGGAGAATCCTGAAGGCTTTGATCAGAAGTGTAGGAGTGGACCGTGGTCATCATTCCTTTCTGGACGCCAAAGGCCTGATCCAACACGTGGACCATAGGAGCCAAGCAGTTTGTTGTACAGCTTGCGTTAGAAATCACTTCCTCTTTTCCGGTCAAAACGGAGTCGTTTACGCCTAGAACAACCGTGGCGTCAACTTTTCCACTCGCAGGAGCTGAAATAACAACTTTTTTCGCACCGGCAGCAATGTGTAGGGCTGCTTTTTCACGTGAGCGGAAAATGCCGGTGGACTCAACAACTACATCGGTACCGAGTTTACCCCAAGGCAGGTCCGCAGGATTTCGTTCTGAAAAAACGGGAATGCGTTTTCCGTTGACGGTGATTGATTCATCGTCATTTGAAATGGTCCCTGGGAATCTCAAATGAACTGAATCGTATTTGAGTAGGTGCGCGAGCGTGTGCGCGCTCGTTAAGTCGTTAATTCCTACAATCTCAAAGTCAGTAGTGTTGCGCTCAACGATGGAGCGGAATACGAGGCGGCCAATGCGTCCAAAGCCGTTAATTCCGAGCTTGATAGCCATAATAATTCAGTTCAATTGAGTGGTCAAAAGAGTTATACTCCCAAAGTCGGGAATTGGTCTAAAATACGCTCGTATTTCGTGCCAAGTATTGATTAAGAAAACAACAGATCGAACGGCAAAAAAGGAGGTCTGAGATGCTACGTGGCGGTTGGATTTAGAATTATCTGAAAACCCGTATCAGAAAAGAAGCCAGACGTTGCCTGAGATGCAAAAAAAGGCTATTTTACCTGTCTTTGCGTAGAATCTCTATTGAAAGAGGTTCAGATTCCTCGAATCGACTCATTTATTGACCAAATCATATGTCCACGCTCAATCCGACTCGTAAAGTATCCCGCCGTCACGAACTCCGTGAGGATACAGTCGTCACGTTTTATGCTCGTGCCCTCGGATATTTCGAAAACAACCGAAATACTGTTTATGGTGTGCTCGGTGGCATTGTGTTGGTTGTCCTCCTTATTTTTGCCTTCTCATGGAATAAGAGCAGCAAAAACGCAAAAGCGTTGAGTGAAATGGCATTCGCCGTTCAGCGCTACGAAGCCGGAGACTTTCAAGCTTCCCTCGATGGCGATGCCTCGTTTGTTGGCATGATCGATATCGCTGACAAGTACGGTAGCACCGCATCAGGAAACCTAGCTACGTTTTATGCCGCAGACGCTTCGTTTCGTGTAGGTAACATGGAAGGCGCCCTGAAATATTGGGAAGCATATTCCAAAGATTCAAATTATTTGGGAGCATCTGCTTATGCAGGCGAAGCCGCTGTTCACGAAATGAATGGCGACCATAAAAAAGCAGGGGATTTGTTTTTGCGGGCAGCAACTGTTTTTGAAAGCGAAATCACGTCTCCTATGTACCTCGAAAGTGCGGCCCGTGCCTACGCGGCGGCAGGCGAAACGAGCAAAGCGATTGCCGCTTTTGAGACCATCCGCGACGACTACGCTTCTTCGCAGTCAGCTCGTAACGTCGACTTCTCTTTAGCCAAACTGAACGCCTCCAAATAATGGCCGTACCCGTTATCCTGGTAGTAGACGACGAAGTAAGTATTCGTCGCACTCTCCGTGAGATTCTCGAATATGAGGATTATGCGGTTGAGGAGGCTGAGGATGGGGAGGTTGCGCTTAGTAAGCTGCGGGCAAATAAATTTGACGTAGTCCTTTTGGACGTCAAAATGCCCAAAAAAGATGGAATGGAGGTCCTTGAGGCCCTTTCCAAAGAGCAAATCGATGTGCCAGTAGTCATGATATCTGGCCATGGTACCATTGAAACGGCCGTAGAAGCCACGAAGCTCGGGGCTTTCGATTTTGTTGAGAAGCCACCCGATCTGAATCGGTTGTTGCTCACTATTCGCAATGCGCTGGATCGTGGGCAACTCGAATCCGAGAACCGACGCATGCGACAGACCATTGTCGAGCGTCACGCGGGAGACCTGACACCTATTATTGGTGACAGTGCAGTGATTCGGACCATCAAGGAAACCATTGAACGCGTTGCTCCCACAGAAGCGCGGGTCTTGATTACCGGAGAAGCAGGCACCGGAAAAGAGCTGGTCGCAAAATGGATTCACGGAATGTCACATCGAAAAGATGGACCCCTGGTGGAAGTTAACTGCGCGGCCATTCCCAGTGAATTGATTGAAAGCGAACTATTCGGGCATGAGAAGGGGAGTTTTACTGGGGCCACTAAACAACGCATCGGTAAATTTGAGCAAGCCCACGGCGGTACACTCTTTCTTGACGAAATTGGCGATATGAGCCTCTCTGCTCAAGCCAAAGTGCTTCGAGCGCTTCAGGAAAGTACGATTACGCGTGTTGGGGGAGACCGCTCACTTCCTGTAGATGTTCGCGTGGTAGCTGCCACGAATAAGAATTTGCTTGAGCAAATCGAGGAGCATAAGTTCCGCGAGGATCTTTACCATCGTCTTTCTGTCATTCTATTTCATGTCCCTCCACTTCGGGAACGGCGCACCGATATTCCAATTATTACGGAGCATATCGCCGAGCGCATCGCGAAACGGAATGGCCTTAAGTTTAAGCCCTTCACCCCTGAAGCTCTCGTTGCATTACAGCAGTTTGAGTGGAGAGGCAATGTGCGTGAATTGCATAATGTGGTTGAACGGCTCACGATTTTAAGCCTGGGCGATAAAATCACTCAGGTCGATGTAGAGCGATATGTTCTCCCTGGCGGCTCTAGTTCAAATCCCATTATTGGGTTGCTCGATCGCTACGATCAGTTTGCTGATTTCAGAGATAGCGCTGAAAGGCTGTTTATTGAGCATAAACTGACTCAAAATGATTGGAATATTAGCCGAACAGCAGAAGCTATAGGCATTCAACGGTCTCATCTTTACAACAAGATGGGTAAGTACGGCATCTCTCGCGACGATGAATGAATCAAGCCAAATAATTGAATCAGGTCTGGCGAATGCTTCTGGAGAAAGCCCACTTGTTCGAGTAAGGTCGCTTTCCAAGTCGTTTCCTGCCGTAGGTAGGGAGCCGCTCATCGTACTTTCCGACGTCAATCTAGATGTGTTTCCTGGCGAAGTCGTTGCCATCGTTGGGGAATCGGGAAGCGGCAAAAGCACACTCCTGCATATTCTCGGGGCGCTCGACAGACCAGATTCCGGTGAACTATTGTTCAACAACGAATCGCTCCTATCGCGCTCAGACAAGGACCTTTCAGATTTTAGGAATAAGCGAATCGGTTTTGTTTTTCAATTTCATCACTTGCTGCCCGAGTTTAGTGCGCTAGAAAATGTGATGATGCCGGCTCTTGTTTCCGGAATGGCTCCCAGCGCAGCAAGCCCGCGAGCTATGGAGCTACTTGACAGAGTAGGCTTGACCCACAGAGCTTCGCATCGCCCAGGGGAATTATCTGGGGGCGAAAAGCAACGAGTGGCCATGGCTCGTGCTTTGATGAATGACCCGGTATTGATTCTTGCGGACGAGCCCACCGGAAATTTGGATGAACAAACCGCTGAGCAGCTGCATAATGAAATGATTCGACTGAGTCGAGAAATAAACCAGACGTTTATTTTAGTGACACACAACAAAGGGTTTGCTTTGCTTGCAGATCGTGTGTTTTCCTTAGAACATGGCATTCTGACTCAGCAGATGCAGACTAAACTATCGTAGAGGATTCCCATGAGTTTTTTCTCCTCATTCCGCGCCCTTTGGACCGCAGGCCGGGGTATTTCTCTAGGGTTACCCGAAATAGTTGAAGGATCCAACCCCATGGATCTATTCCAGAAATGGTTCAGCGACGCCCGTAAATCAGGCCTCTTTTTGCCTGAAGCTATGACCGTTGCCTCCTGTACATCCCAAGGGAAGCCATCGGCTCGCATGGTGCTTCTAAAAACTGCCGACACGGACGGCTTCGTCTTTTTTACCAATTACGGCAGTCGAAAAGCCTCTGAGCTGGACGCCAACCCCAATATTTCCCTGCTATTCCATTGGCCTATTCTGCAGCGCCAGGTTCGCATCGAAGGCACTGCAGTGCGCGTGACGCGTGAGGAATCGAACGAATATTTTCAATCTCGACCTCGGGGCAGCCAGATCGGAGCTTGGGCCTCGAAGCAATCGGCTAGGTTGTCCAGCCCACAGGAGCTGAAAGACAAAGTAAAAGAGGTGGAAGCGCGGTATAATGGGCAAGAAGTACCGCTTCCAGATCATTGGGGAGGATATAGAATCATGCCTCAGCGGATGGAGTTTTGGCAGGGGAGGCCGTTTAGGCTGCACGACCGGCTCATTTTTGAGCAGTCGGAGTATGGATGGCAAACGCACCGTATCTATCCTTAGAGGTAGGTATCCTTAAGGGAATCAATCCGTAACATCTCTCTGGGAAACGGCGCCCGAGTATGGCGGGTGCGCAGCAGGCGCTAGGTAAGTCTTCGGAAGGGCATAAATTCTTCTTTGGAATCGGTCGAACAATGCGACGGTCGAAGGGTTTAAGACCGACTGCTTTTCCTACTAAACCCAGGTCTATGTTAGACGCCATTGTTCTATGCTAGACGCCATTGTCTCCGCGTTCAAAAACGCAAGTCGAATTGTAATTACCACGCATACCCGTCCAGATGGCGATGCGATTGGTTCGCAGCTCGCGTTGCGAAATTATTTGGTAGGCAAAGGAAAAGAAGTTCTTATGCTCAACCAGGATCCAAGCCCGTACAATCTGGAATGGATGCCCGGTACCGAACGTATTCAGCTCTACGATGGGTCGCTTCCTCAGGTTGAGTTTATAGCCAAAGCAACTATTGCGGCCATCCTTGATACCAACGTAGAAAACCGTTTGGGAGCTCCAGGGAAACAGCTTCGCGCGAGTACTGCCCAGAAAATATTGATTGACCACCACACCGATCCAGAGCGTTGGTTCGATTCCATGTGGCGGCGAGAGTCGGCTTCTTCGACCGCAGAACTCTTATTTGAATTGTTTGAAGCATGGGACTTGGATGGTATTACGCAGGACGTTGCCATTCCGCTTTACGTAGCCATCATGACCGATACGGGCTCTTTTCGGTTTTCCAACGTGACGGCACGGCTACACCATATAATAGCGGAGTTGGTCGAGCGCGGGCAGATCGATACCGCCGTACTTCATGCGGAAGTGTATGACAAGAAGAGCATCGAAGGCATTAGGTTGCTGAGCAAAGTCCTGTCCACCTTAGAGTTACGTAATAACGGGACCATTGGAATCGTTATGGTGACCAGGCGCATGCTGGCCGATACAGGAGCCTCGGTCGAAGAAACGGATGGTTTTGTAAATACCGTCCTTTCCATTGAAGGCGTCCGAGTGGCCATGATTTTCACGGAGACAGAGCGAGGCACAAAAGTCAGTTTCAGATCCAAAGGTGAGGACCACGTTCACAAGTGGGCTCAAAGCTTTGGCGGCGGCGGACATCGAAATGCTTCAGGTGCTTTCATTTATGGATCGCTCGAAAACGCAGTCGAAAAAGCACTCTCTTCCGCACACAAATTTATCTCGTTACCAGACGATTCCAGTGGTAGTGACCTCTCAGACGAGGACGCAGCTTATTTGGATAGTTTGATGAACAGTCAGAACACGTAGGCTAATTATGAAAGTATCAGTATCCACTATTTCTATCGCTGAACTAGATGTCGATTTATTATTCGTCCCAGTTTCGAGCGAGGAAATTGATTCAGGCTTGGAAGCCCTGACTGAGGCATTTGGAAGTGTGGTTGAACGCGCCCGCTCAGATGTACGCGGCGACGGAAGCAATGCGACCGTGCTCTACCCTGAAACAGGTACGGCAAAGCGTATTGTCCTTGTTGGACTCGGAACGGCTGAAACGACCACGTTTGAAAAGCTGCGGTTGGCCGCTTCAAAAGCTGCAAATGTGGCCTACAACGTAAAAGCCGAAACCGTTGGCATTTCAATTCCATCGCTTTCTATGAGTGGCGATGATACGGCGCAGGCTCTGGTTGAAGGGTTTGTGCTCGGCTCCTACCGATTTGACCGCTACCGCACGTCCGAGCAGCCTGGCGAAGCAGCTCAGCGCTTGGTCATTCAAACGACCGATCACGACAAACAAGTTCGTAGAGGCGCAGACAAAGGTCGGATTATTGCCGAGGCTGTTTGCTCAGCACGGGACCTTGTGAACCTTTCGCCAGACGAAAAAACGCCTACGTTGCTATCGAAAGCCATCGAAAAATCCGGCAAAAAGCATGGATATGACGTGTCTGTTTGGGATAAAGCCCTGATCCAAGAAGAGGGAATGGGAGGCTTGTTAGCCGTAAACCGAGGAAGCCAAGAGCCTCCAACGTTCTCCGTCTTGGAATGGAGACCGGAAAATGCGCGCAATTCCCGTCCTATTATCCTCGTTGGAAAGGGAGTGGTCTTTGACACGGGCGGATTGAGCCTAAAGCCAACCAAGGGCTCCATGGACAGCATGAAGTGCGATATGGCGGGCGCAGCCGCCGTGGTTGGCGCTATGGAAGCCATCGCAAAATTAGACCTGCCTCTCTATGTGATTGCGCTCATTCCAGCAACGGACAACCGTCCGGGTGAAAATGCTTACGTACCTGGAGACGTTGTTAAAATGCATTCTGGCAAAACGGTTGAGGTGTTAAACACCGATGCGGAAGGCAGAATGATTTTGGCAGACGCATTGTCTTATGCTTCGTCTTTCTATCCTGAAATCGTTATTGACTTGGCTACGCTCACGGGCGCGGCTGTGGTTGCTTTGGGAGAGTTTGTTGCCGCTGTTATGACGAATGCGGAAGAGGGATCGGAGGAACGCCTTACTGACATCACGCTCGCAGGAGCGGAATCTGGGGACCGGGTTCATCCACTACCCATGTTCGACGACTACAACGAACAGCTTAAGAGCACCGTTGCAGACCTAAAGAACGTTGGTGGTAGAGGGGGCGGATCGATCACGGCTGCCAAGTTTTTGGAGCACTTTGTAGACTATCCTTGGATACACGTGGATATTGCTGGTCCCGCATTTTGGGACACAGCCCACGGGTATAGCCAAGCAGGTGGGACCGGATTTGGCGTTCGTTTATTGACTCGCTATCTGCAACACGTTTCTGAAAAAAAACGTTAATAGTCTAGGCTTCAGCAATGCATTATGAGCACTTCAACTGACAAGCCAAGAATAGTCCTTTCGCTAGGCGATCCCAACGGGATCGGTCCTGAGGTTATTTTGAAGTGCCTCTCAGATCCGTCTCTGCAGGAAAGTTGCTCCCTTAAAGTGGTCGGTCCTGAGTCTGTATTTTCATTCTATCAGGACCATTTGGGCTACCAGGACCACTCGGGCCGGGTGGCAGCCATTGATTTTGAACCAGTTCCTACTCCAGACGAATTCGAAGTGCGACCTGGAATGATTGATTCGAAAGCCG
The DNA here is from genome assembly GCA_013204185.1 of bacterium. GTDB lineage: Bacteria > Bacteroidota > Rhodothermia > Rhodothermales > UBA10348 > UBA10348. The sequence continues at coordinate 16,511 of JABMOI010000172.1, forward strand.
GTGAAGTGGCCATGCTTGCGGTATCGAGAGCCGTTACCTTGTGCTCTGAAGGCAAAGCGGATGCCATGGTAACTGCGCCCATTTCAAAAGAAGCTATCTCGCTTGCTGGGTACGATTTTCCTGGCCATACGGAGTTTATAGCCGACCAGCTGGGCGCTAAAAACTATCTGATGATGATGGTTTCGGATCGTTTGCGCGTTGGTTTGGTTACCGCGCACATTCCACTGCGTTCTGTTTCTGAACGAGTTACAGGAGTTGGTATTCGGCGAACCGTCGAGACCATGGACCGCTCGTTGAAGCTTGATTTTGGCATTCAGAATCCACTGATTGCCGTTCTTGGATTAAATCCGCACGCCGGCGATGGAGGTGTATTAGGCACCGAGGATCGGGACCTCATTCTGCCCACCATCATTCAAGCCAGGGAAAATGGGTTTAATCTGATTGGCCCGCTGCCAGCTGACGGATTTTTCGGCAGTAGCACGTGGCAAAAGGTGGATGGAGTCGTGGCTATGTACCACGATCAAGGATTGATTCCATTTAAGGCACTTTCATTTGGATCCGGCGTCAATTTCACTGCGGGCCTACCCATTGTTCGAACCAGTCCAGATCATGGAACGGCCTTCGATATCGCGGGTGTGGGTATTGCAAGTGAAACGAGCCTCAAAAAAGCCATTGAATACGCCATCAACATAGTTCAAAAAAGAAGGGACGCGATTGAAATCGGTTAATGCGTATTCCGCACTTGCGCAGGTGTATGACATGGTCATGGATCATGTCGATTACGAAGGATGGGCGGACTATATTTTACATTTGGTTGAAGAACACTCCCCGAAGGAGGACACGCCGGATCTGCATATCCTAGAGTTGGGATGCGGAACCGGATTGTTTACCTCCGAACTGATTGCGCAAACGCACGCATTTATTTCTGCGGCAGACAGCAGTTCGCAGATGTTGGAATGGGCAACGAAACGGCTCCAGCCCCACGAAAAGCGAGTTTCGCTTCATCAATTGGATTTTGAGCTCGGTTGGGACACATTCCAGAGTAAACGGCCTGTGGATGTCGTGATCTTGCTCTACGACTGCATTAACTATATCCGTACCGAGGAAGGGCTTCGCAGTTTGTTCGATGGAGTGAAGAGTCAGATGAAAGAAGACTCACTGTTCATTTTTGACCAGAGCACGCCCTCGAATTCCATCAACAACGCAGCATATTTTGAGGATGAAGGGGAGCAGGACGGTGTTTCGTATACTCGAAAAAGCGCTTTTGACCTAGACTCTCGTACGCACACCACTCAGTTTGAAATCGAAACGCCGGATGGTGTTTTCCACGAAAGCCACGTTCAACGGGCATGGACCCGCCCTGAAATCAGTCATGCACTCGATTTGGCGGGATTCACGTTGATTGCGGCCTACGACGGGTTTAGCTTAGACGAAGCTCACGATGAAGCTGAACGAATCCACTGGGTGCTCCGCAAGACAGCCTAATTGCAAAGAAACTAACGTTCCATTTTCACCTGTCCGGCATTGATTAACCTACGAGACGTCTCCATTTCATATCCACTTCCGGACGGAACTCCGAAAGCGGTGCTTGAACATGTGAACCTTCACATTGATCGAGGAGAGCTAGTCTATTTGGTTGGCCCAACGGGTTGCGGAAAGAGTTCGCTCTTACGTTCGCTCTACATGGAAAACCCACCCCAAACGGGTACGGTTGAGATCGCTGATTTCAGGTCAGACACCATGAAGAAGTCGGACGTGCCGTATCTAAGAAGGAATCTTGGGGTCGTGTTTCAGGATTTTCAGCTTCTTCCCGATAGAAGCGTATTTGAAAACGTTGCTTTTGCCCAATATGTCACGGGAAACCGAGGCAAGGTGGTTAAAAACAAGGTATTACACGTTCTTTCCCGCGTTGGATTAAGCCACAAAAGAAACCGCTTTCCCCACGAACTCTCGGGTGGCGAACAGCAGCGGGTGGTCGTAGCCAGAGCCATCGTGAACGATCCGTGGGTGATGCTCGCCGACGAACCCACCGGAAACTTGGACCCCATGGTGGCAGACGAAATCCAAAAGCTGCTCATTGGTTTGCACCGAGCAGGGATGACCGTCTTAATGGCGACACACGATTACCGGTTGGTGCGCAATTTCCCAGCCCGAACGCTCGCCGTGCTCAATCGCAGGATAGTAGAAGTTGATCCCAAATCACTTGTTTCCTGATATCGAGTGATGGCTTGAGGCCTTTGGCGCATCACGTTTTAGGAGCTGACTCGAAGGAGTCTGATCACTTTTTTGTTAACAGCCTGTTCTGGGACTTAATTGTGGTTTGCAGAGGGAGATGCCCTCGTTTATATTGGCGCCTATTCGTTTTTTTGAATGCCCACGCATATTGTGAGGCATTTCGTTCAATTAATTTAGCTGGAGCAACGAGAGTAGTACTTTATCGTTTCGCGGCTAGAGTGGTTGAGCGCATTCCCATCCAGAACAAACTTCGCTGATTCATGGAAATCTTAGAGCACTTTATAGAGATCGCCAATACCATTCTCTCGCCAATTCTTGTAATTGGTTTGTTGGGGGCAGGCGCCTTTTTGACACTCCGTCTCGGATTTGTCCAATTGCGTCGACTCGGGCACGGCTTTGCTGTGACTTCAGGGAAGTATGACGATCCAGATGAGCCGGGAGATGTGACCCATTTCCAAGCGCTAACCACGGCGCTTTCAGCCACTGTGGGAACAGGAAACATTGCCGGTGTAGCGCTCGCTATTCACTGGGGAGGTCCCGGAGCATTGTTTTGGATGTGGGTTACGGCGCTTCTCGGTATGGCAACCAAATTTTCAGAAGTTACACTGGCCCAGCACTACCGCATTTCCATGGATGGTAATACGAAATGGGAAGGTTCTGTTTCTGGTGGCCCGATGTACTACATCGAACACGGTATTAAGGATGTCTTTGGCTGGAATTGGAAGCCAGTAGCCATGTTTTTTGCGTTCATGCTCATGATTACCTCGTTTTTTACGGGTAACGCCATTCAGTCGAATACCATTGCGACGCAGGTTGCAGACAACTTTGGCATCGCAACATGGATTACGGGTCTGTTCACCGCCGGTATTGTTGGAGCGGTTATTATTGGCGGAATCAGCCGCATTGGTAAAGTAACGGGCATTTTGGCTCCCGTGATGGCGAGCTTGTATGTGATCGCAGCCTTGGTTGTACTCTTTGTGAACCTGGATGGTGTGATTCCTGCTTTTGGAACGATTTTCAGCGAAGCATTTAATCCAACAGCAGGTGTAGCCGGTACGGGAATGGGAATCTTCCTCTTTACTATGCGCTACGGCGTGCAGCGAGGCTTGTTTTCGAACGAAGCTGGACAGGGTTCGGCCCCTATTGCTCACTCTGCAGCTAAAACTGACGAGCCTGTATCAGAAGGTGTTGTCGCGCTTCTTGAGCCGTTCATCGATACGATTGTGATCTGTACCATGACCGGTTTGGTTATCGTTTCAACCGGAGTGTTCAGCGCGAAAGTCCCAACTTCAATTGCCCTTACGGATGGAAACATCTCGTACGCCATGGTGGACGAGCAAGGTGGCCACGAGTCCGTACGAACTGATGCCCCTATTAGCATTACAGATGGTTTCCACGAGGCCACGGGAGCTACAGACGTCCAGTTCACTTACTACGATATCAACGTGAGCCGCTTCTTCACGGATGAAGCTCAGACGGTGCCGTTTTCCGGTGTTATTACTCCTGGAAGCCCGGTTGCAGTAGGAGCGGACGGTGTGGACTACACGACTCTTTACGGAGATGCCGCCAGAAACAGCTCTCCCTTGACAACACTCGGATTTGAACAAGGTCTCGACCCCATTGGACTGGGTTGGCTGGCTAAATACATCATCCTCGTTTGTGTGTTCTTGTTTGCCGTCTCGACCGCTATTTCTTGGAGCTACTACGGCGACCGTTGCGCGAACTACCTGTGGGGTAAAAAAGCCATTCTACCTTACAAGTTTGTGTTCTTGATCTTCCATTTCTTGGGCGCCATTGTGGCGGTTACAACGATTTGGGACCTTGGAGACGTTGCGCTATCGCTCGTAACGCTTCCCAACGTAATCACGTTGATTCTGCTTTCTGGACTCCTCAAGAAAATTACGGACAGCTACTTCGAGCGTAAGCCTTGGATTGACAACAATCCTGCCAAAAGGGCTAAGTAAGTAGCCCCGGGTAAAGCAATCGGTAAAGCAATCGGTAAAGCAACCGTTGAAGCAAGCGATGAATCACGTCGAGGTCATTGATCACCCCATTTTGAAGAGGGACTTGTCCGTTCTTCGAAATGCAGCGACTCCGTATGGGGTGTTCAGAAATACGCTTCGGGACATTTCGTCCATCCTCGCCTACGAGGTACTCCGCTCCCTGCGAGTCAAGGAAGTACCCGTTGTGACCCCGCTTGAAACAACGATGGGGCATGAGGTGGATGAAAACGTGATTGTGGTGCCCATTTTGCGCGCTGGCCTCGGGATGATTGATGGATTCGTCCAGTTTCTTCCCTCAGCCAGAGTAGGCCACTTGGGCATGTATCGGGACGAAACGACCCACGAGCCGGTAGACTACTATTCCAATATCCCATCTGGGATTGAGGATGCAACAGTCATTGTGGTTGACCCCATGTTAGCCACCGGCGGCAGCGCAAGTGGTGCGATTAAGCACCTCAAAGAGGTTGGAGCAAGGCAGATTAAGTTGGTCACGCTGGTGTCTGCGCCCGAAGGCATTGCCTTTGTGCACAAACATCATCCTGACGTGGCTATCTATACGGCAGTTGTGGACCGCGAGTTGGATGAAAACGCCTACATTCGTCCCGGCTTGGGCGATGCTGGGGATCGGATATTCGGAACTAACTAAACAATACGAAGATGGGAATCCGCAATCTATCGGCACTACTTGTTCTGGCTCTTATCATTGGTTTCTCGCCAAGTACCGCCTCTGCACAGGCAATCTATACGATGGATTCGCCTGCAGTGTATCTGGAAGGCCTTGCGTTTGACGTAGAATTAAGCGTCATAGGTGATACCCTTGCAATTGGAGAGTATCAGGTCCAAGGATCGGGAGCGCCCGTTGGATTTGAGCAGGACTCGGATGGAAAATGGATCGCGAGTAATGTTGTGGTAAGGGGAGGCGGAAAGCAGGAGGTGACCCTGCTCAGAAGTGGTGTTTCTATCTTAAAACAGGATACAAGAGAAATTCCCGGATGGTTGTCCATTATTCCTCCTATTCTCGCCATTGTTGTCGCGCTCATATTTAAGCGTGTGATTCCAGCGTTGTTTTTGGGGCTTTGGGTTGGCGCCGTTTCTGTGTTAGGTTTTTCATTTCAGGGGGTCTTTATGGGCCTGCTGAATACGTTCCAACACTATGTCTTGCAATCCTTTATAGATGGGGACCATGCTGCTGTTATCCTGTTCTCCTGTATGATTGGGGGAATGGTGGGTATTATCTCCAAAAATGGAGGGATGCAAGGCGTTGTGAATCTGATTATTAAGTGGGCTAGCAACACGAGAAGAGGACAATTGGCAACAGGTGGATTGGGCTTGGCCATCTTTTTTGACGACTACGCCAACTCACTTGTTGTTGGAAACACCATGCGACCGGTAACAGACCGCCTTCGTATTTCGAGAGAAAAGCTGGCTTACATCGTGGATTCGACTGCGGCTCCCGTCGCCTGTTTAGCGCTTGTTACCACCTGGATTGGGTACGAAGTCGGGATGATTGGAGAGGCGGTCAATAAGATTGACGGTTTGGAAGGATCGGCTTACGCTTTCTTCCTTAGCTCTATTCCATATTCGTTCTACCCGCTACTGGCCGTCTTTTTCGTTTTCTTGGTCGCCGCAACTAGACGCGATTTCGGGCCGATGTACCAGGCTGAGGTTAGAGCCAGAACGTTGGGTCAAGTAGTTAGCGAAACCGCTTTAATTGATGGAGAAGCAGTCGAATCTAAAGAGACGAGACCCGTAGAAGGGAAACCGCACCGCGCCATTAATGCCATTATCCCTGTTTTCGTCCTCGTGTTTGGAGTCCTTGTGGGCCTTTGGGTTACGGGTGAAGGGGACTCGATTAAAGATATTATTGGGTCGTCAGATTCATTTAAATCCTTGATGTGGGCTTCGCTCCTAGGCGTGCTTGCAGCGGCCGTCTTGTCGAGCGCTCAGCGCATTCTGACCGTAAGTGAGGTAGTCGAGTCGTGGTACGCAGGGCTGAAAGGCATGCTCTTCGCCATGATCATCCTTCAACTGGCTTGGGCGCTATCTGCCATCACGGACGACTTGCACACCGCATCGTACCTCGTTTCCATATTAGGAGACTCGTTGCATCCAGGTCTTGTGCCCACACTGGTGTTTTTACTAGCCGCGGCGACTGCGTTTTCAACAGGATCGAGCTGGGGTACGATGGGGATCTTGATGCCTCTCGTGATTCCGCTGACATGGGCCGTGATGGCTGGCGCTGGAATGGTCGAAGCGCACGATTACCACATCTTGTACTCATCCATTTCCGCGATTTTGGCGGGCGCTGTGTGGGGGGATCATTGTTCACCGATTTCGGACACAACCATCCTCTCTTCGATGGCTTCAGGTTGTGATCACATCGATCACGTTAGAACCCAGCTTCCGTATGCCATGCTTGTGGGTGGCGTCGCGGTTTTGGGCGGCACGCTCCCCGTAGGATTTGGATTTCCTTGGTGGGCTTCTCTAGCGCTTGGCGCCACGATGCTTGTTGTCTTCCTTCGCTATTTCGGGAAGGTTTCAGACGACGTGCCCGTTATCGTAGAGCCGTAACACACTTTTAGATTATGTCAAACAACTGGCTTGATGCCGACGACCGCCCTTGGGGGCGATGGGAAGAGTACTTGAACGTGCCCGGATATCGGGTGAAGCGCATTATTGTTCATCCCGGACAACGGCTTTCATTACAGCGCCATAAGCTCAGGTCGGAACATTGGGTCATTGTGGCTGGCCACGGCCAGTTCTCCTTGGACGACGCCCTGTTTCCAGTTACGGTTGGGGAGAAGGTCTTTATTCCGGTTGGCGGTGTTCACCGCATTGAAAACGACGGAACGGAAAACCTCATTATTATCGAAACCCAGCTAGGTGTGTGCGATGAGAACGACATTGAGCGCTTGGAAGACGACTACGGCCGGTCCTAATTAGCCGCTCCCGGCCAGCCGGTGCGAGCTCTGCCGGTCAGAGTCAGCCGGTCCTAGGCTGGGCTAGTGCTTGGATATTGTTTTCTGAATATGCCGAGTCGACAGGCTGATCCCGAAAACGAGGAAGATGTAATACCCCAAGACTCTCCATGTGAGGAGAGATGGCGCTAGGAGGGAGGTGTCGGGCAATAGATCCCCAAAGAAGAGCGCGTAGAGGCCTTCAAGACCGCCAGCGCCACCTGGAGTAGGCATGATGAGTGAGCTCATGGCCATGGCAATGGAGCGCATCGATAACAAGAGCAGGTCTACGTTTGGCACAAAGCTCCAAATAATGAATACGACCAGACCAAACCGAGCCAGCCACGTTCCGGTGGTGAGCAAAAAGCCACGCAAGAAAAAGTCGCTTTTTTGACGACGTAAAACGGCCGCGCGAAGCTCAAACCCTTTCATTTCGGCAATGACCTTATTTCGGTATTTGCGCAGAAACGGAAGTTTGAACACCTTGCCTGCTACTTTACTGAGCGTCTCTGGTCGGTAGAGCGTCGCGTAGGCAAACAATCCTGTGTAGCCCATGAGAGCTAGGAAGTAGATCATGATGGTCCAAAGCCCGAACAATCCTACTGAGGGCGGAATGACGTCCATGTAGAAGGCTGCAACGAGCAGGACCGGCACGGAGAGAGCAAACCAGACCTGGTCTAGCAGCATCACGTAGGTCATGACGGCGGATACGTCTCCAATGGCGATGGGCGTATTGGGCGGCACCCGGGACTCTCGAGCAATGTAATAGGCCGTTAGCGGCGCGCCGCCCACGAAAGAAGGGGAGATGTTGGATGCAAAATCCCAAGCCAACTGCGACCGAATACCGGCTCGAAATCCGAGGGCGTGGCGGGAAATGAAACTAATGCGCCATCCACCCATGACCACGCGAATCACCAGCATGGCAAAGGCACCCGACATAATGAGCGGGTCTACTTCGGAAATAAACTTAGTGAACGCGCCCTTGCTGTAGGTGAAGTACCCTATTATGCCCAAGACGCCAAGGCCGAGACCCACCGGCCAAATGAAATTCCAGATGGTAATAGACGGCTTGACAAGCGGCTGCGCGTCGAGTTCAGTTTCATCCATTTCTACTTCAGGATGGGTCATAGGCCTAGATTGACCTGAGGAAAAAGTTGAATTTCCATGACTCTGTAACCGCGCATTTACAATCCAAGACCGTCCAAGTTTTGAATCAGTCAATTGGTTAATTTAAGCAAACGAAATCAACGAAAGTGTCGGACTACGGTTTCGCACTAGGTTTTGTACTTGGTTTTGTCCCTGGTATTGTCCCCCAAAAATGAATACGCCCCGATCGCGTGATAAAAGCAGACCTACATATTCATTCTACTGCTTCGGACGGGCGTCACAGTCCGTCGGAAGTCTTAGAATTGGCGCACAAGGCAGGATTGGGCATGGTTTCGCTCACCGACCATGACACGGTTGGCGGGCTAAAGGAGGCTAGCGAAGCAGCGTCTGGGTTAGGGATTCAGTTTGTACCGGGTTGTGAGGTTAGTTCGAAGTCCACGGGGCAGGAAGTTCATTTGCTGGCTTATGGATTTGACCCTTCAAACGCCGCGCTGGCTTCGTTTTTGACGTTGCAACAAACAAGACGGAACGAGCGAGCCGTAGAATTTCTGGCTAGACTGCAAAAAACAGGAGATTTGCCTGCAAGCGCGGCCTTGCCCGAACCCGAACCGGGCCGCTCTATTGCTAGGCCCCACATTGCAAAGCTGTTGGTGGATGCTGGAACGGCTTCCGACTTTGCCGACGCCTTTCGACGCTACCTCACCCCAGGTTGTACGCATTTCGTTCCGAAACCCTTACCCGAAGGCCCCGATGTGATTGACGTAGTGCACGCAGCGGGGGGCGTTGTGGTTTTGGCGCACCCGGGGCATAACGCACGCCACGCCATGGTCTTGGATCTGATTCGAAATGGATTGGACGGCATAGAGGTGGTGCATCCGGCGCACGACGGTAGTTTAGAGGTCTACTACCGAGAGCTAGCCATGCGCTATGGGTTGTTTGTGACGGGTGGTTCCGATTTTCACGGCAACCCCAAGCACGGCGGTTCAAATTTGGGCGAGTACTGGATTAAACCCGACCCCAAAATAGTGGGAATGGTTTGGGGGTGATGTGGGGGTTCGGTGTACTGTTACACGAATGCCACGCATTTCTAGCATCCTGTCTGGACCAATTGAAAACGGTTAGCGTTGGTTTTGCCTATCAGTGTTCCCCTTCTATTCACAGTTCACCAAACGATTAGCAGTCTGTTGAAGAAAATTCTTCTCCTTCTTGTGTTGGCCGCCGCGCCAATGGCTGTTCGAGCTCAGGATATCGCTACATGGCAATCGTACACGTCTATGGATGCTGCGGTAGATATTGCCGTATCGGGCACCGACGTTTGGGTAGCGACAGAAGGTGGCGTCTTTAATTATGATGCAGCGACAGGCTCCATTCGCACCTTTACCGTTGTGGACGGACTAAGTGGTGTTGCGACCACCAGCATTGCTGTGGACTCGAAGCGCTCCGCCGTCTGGGTTGGTTATTCAGATGGAACGCTGGACCGGATTTTATCCGATACGGGCGTGATTCAGCGCTTCAGGGATATCGAACGAGCCGATCAATTTTCTGACCGTGGAATTAACCGTATTGTAGTTCGGGGAGATTCTGTGTTAGTGGCCACCGAGTTTGGAGTTGTGGTCTTTGACCCAATCCGGTTAGAAGTACGCGACTCATACAGCCGCATCGGATCCTTTTCAGCCGCTACTCCCGTCCGAGACGTACATATTGAATCCAGCATACTGGGCGTGCCTACGCTTTGGGTAGCTACCAAGGAGGGGATTGCCTGGGCATCCATGACGGGAGCCAACCTTCAAGATCCAGGCGTCTGGACCACTGAAACGCAAGGCTTGTTTGGAAACACTCTCTCTGTATTGTCGCTCGAGTCAATTGGCACAACGCTGTATGCAGGGACGGAACGCGACCTCTTCCAGCGAGATCAGAACGCGAATTACTCGCCGTTTAATCTGACCTCTCAAAAGGTCACCCATCTATCTGAAAAGGATGGTGTGGTCATTGGTGCGGCTGAGTTTCGGGTGCTGGTAGTGACATCGGGCGTGGGTTGGAAATCCGTTGGTGTACAAGGGGTTGGCTTTCCAAGGGCCGTCGCGTTTTCGACAACGGGCAAGGTCTGGATTGCGTCTTCAGATTCTGGTGTGTCCTACGGGGACTTGCCTCTAGACTCCGACACGCTCGTTCCAGAAAACTCGGTTTCTCCCAGCGGCCCAGAGACAGGGTCCTTTACGAATTTGTCATTGGGACCTGACGGCGACTTGTGGGCTGGGGGAGCTAATGCATCCAACACAGGATTTCACCACTTGAATACAGACGGCACCTGGACGGCTTATTCCGAAGCCACATCGCCCATACTGGTCAATAAATCTCGATTCCTACATGCCTTTGGCGCGAGCGATGGCTCGGGCTGGGTTGGCTCTGAGGGCGCGGGCGTAGCCTACGTTTCTCCAACGGGAGAACTGACGCTCTACAACGAATCCAACTCATCGCTTTTTCCAGCCACCGGTACCGCTGACTTTATCATTGTAGGCGGCGCGCACGAAGACCTCTTTGGAAACATGTGGTTTACCACCCGTGGCTCAGGCCTTCCCATTCATGTCCGAGAAGTGGATGGTGAATGGACAGGGATGGGGCCACTCGTAGGGGATGGGCTACTTTCGCGCGCAACGGCCTACGGCGAAATCTACATTGACTCATTCGACCAAAAATGGATCTTGATACACGACGAAAACAGTTTCGTCCGTAAAAAAGGACTTGCCGTACTCGAAACGGGTGTGTTAACCAACCCTTCCGACGACTCCTTTCGCTTCTTTGGAACGAAGGGCGCAGCGGGTGTAGGCCTTCCAGCCATCGAAGTAAACGCCGTAACCGAAGACCAAGACGGATTGGTTTGGATTGGGACGAGTAGCGGCCCTGCATTCTTCGTGAACACCGGCATTGTGGCCCGTGACAACTCAGCCCAGCCCATTTGGCCTCAGTGGCAAGACCGCTCGAACGGAACGTTTATGCTCTTTGGACTGAATGTGAACGATGTGGCCGTAGACCCAGCAGGCAGAATCTGGTTTGCGACGAGTGAAGGCGCCTGGTTGGTTGAGTCGGTAGAGGGGGGGTATGCACCCGTGCACCATTTCACAACCGAGAACTCACCCATCTTTTCGGATGAAGTACTTAGCATTGCTGTCGATGGGGAATCGGGCAAAGTGTATTTCTCGACTGACAAGGGCCTAATTAGCTACACATCGGACGCCGTCAATGCATCCGATAAAATTGTGGAGCTCAAAGTATTCCCCAACCCACTCCGTATATCCGAGGGAAGCAACCCGCTTGTGTTTGTGGAGGGCCTCGTGGCTTCTACGCGCGTTCGGATTGTTACGGCGTCAGGATCTCTGGTTCGCAGACTTGAAGCGCGCGGCGGCCGTCTGAGCTGGGATGGGAGGGACGAAGCCGGAAGTTTAGTTGAATCCGGGGTGTATCTTGTGATCGCAGTAGGGCAAAATGACGAAGGAACGGCCTACGGAAAAATTGCAGTGATACGCTAAGCAGAATATTTCACGGTCGTTTTCTTACAGGATGGCTATTTTCAGACTGCAGACGCCACTTCTCGATCAATATCCGACGAATACCGTAAGTCCATAAAAAGTTCAAACGGATAGAGGTTGCCCCACATTGGTTTACCGCCATATATTACAGTTCTGTGATTACATGGTGGTCGTAGCTCAGTTGGTTAGAGCGCCAGGTTGTGGCCCTGG
>JABMOI010000173.1 GCA_013204185.1 bacterium
CGTCCTACATCAGCCGCATTTTGCGGCTGACCCTATTGTCGCCCGATATCGTTGAGATGATCCTCGATGGACGTCAGCCGACGTCCATGACACTTAAAAGCCTTCAAAAACCATTTTCCGTCTCTTGGAGAGAGCAAAGTGAACATTGGTTAGTCTAATCTTTGGCGTGCATTGAAAAACTTCGTTGCCATTTCGTTGATAACGTTAAAATGGTAAAGTGTTCGCATGGCAAAGATCGGTCGAAATCAGCCATGCCCGTGCGGCAGTGGCAAGAAACATAAACGTTGTTGCGGTAATCCATTGTTATCCAAGCGTAGGGTCACATCTGTAGCAACAAGAGCCCAAGCCATGTTTAAAGAGCTTGAAGCCAAAGAGCAGAACCGCATTCAGCAGCAAGGCCATGGCAAGCCGATCATTTCGACCGACTTCAACGACCACAAAATGGTGGCGGTCGGCAACACGGTACACTTTTCCAAAAAATGGACCTACTTCCCAGACTTCTTGATGGATTACATAAAGAAGAAACTTGGTGGGGAATGGGGTAACGAAGAAATCAAGAAACCATTCGAGGAACGCCACCCGCTGATACAATGGTACCATCAACTATGCATGTTCCAGTCGAAATTAGAGAAAGATGAAAACGGGCATTACAACTCGGATGCGAACGGCCTAATCCACTGCTACCTGGGCCTTGCCTACAACTTGTATCTACTGGATCACAATGTCGAACTCCAAGCTCGATATATTAAACGTCTTAAGAGGTCAGATCAATTCCAAGGGGCCTACTATGAGCTGATCGTAGCTAGCTGCATGATACGGGCAGGTTTTGAGCTTGAACTAGAGGATGAGACTGATCTTACACAAAAGCACTGCGAGTTCTCAGCGCGATCAAAACAAACAGGGAAGAAATTTTGGGTTGAGGCCAAAATGCGAAGCGTGTCCGGGGTCCTGGGCAAAACAAGTGCTGACGGCCAGCCAGTCACCTCAAAGCCGACAAGTCGGCTATCGAAACACTTGGGGGACGCACTGAAAAAACCCGCTGAAGACGAACGAATTATCTTTATCGATGTCAACACCACGCCGATGATGCAGGAAGATTTTATAGGCCACGAGCCCAAGGTTCCAAATTGGATGGAAGCCGCTGAAAAACAGCTTAATGATCGCGAGCGCGACCTAAAGGATGGCGAACAAGCCTATGTGTTTGTAACCAATTTTTGCTTCCACACCGCGCTTGACGACACATTTCTTGGACAGGCTGTATTGGCATTTGGATTGGGGATGGGTGATTTTGGGAAGCCCCGACAATACACACTCAAAGAAGCTTGGCGTGTAAAGCAAAAGCACATCGACCTGTTTACCCTTGAAGACGCCATGAAAACTTATCCCCAAATCCCAAATCAGTTCGACGGCGATCTTCCTCCGATTCCCCCCGGTGAGCGCGAGCGGATTAGAATTGGACACAAATATGAATTCGAAGGCACCGGAGTTGCAGGCGAGGTCACGACGGCAACTGTTGTTGAAGGCGAAAAAAAAATTTACGTCGGCGTCAGTGGGGCAGGTGGAAAAGGCCATATCCTTTCCGAAGATATTTCCGATACCGAACTCGAGGTGTACCGGAAATATCCCGACACTTACTTCGGTCTAGTGCGGCCCGCTGGGAAGCAAATCAATGACCCTTACGAGTTTTTTGAATGGGCTTTGGGTACGTACAGCAAATCTTCGAAGGAAAAGCTGCTCGAATTTATGAAGGGGGCTCCGGACTTTGAATTTCTGCAGACGCTTGACCAAGAAGAGCTGTCATTGGAGTACTGCGAACGTATGACGCATGCAGCTATGAAGAATCAAACCAACAGCAAATCCCCAGAGTAGATTATGGGTGAATCACTAGGGGGAGCACATATCTCGCTAGAATATGTTCGAAGACATCTTTCCTTCTGGAGTGGATACCCAAATTACGTCTGTTCAATGTGGCAAAAAAATACATCAAATCATAGACCTACAACCCCGTACCGTTTACTCAAGGTCAACAGCTTGAGAGAG
>JABMOI010000174.1 GCA_013204185.1 bacterium
AAATTGAAGCTCGGCCTCAGCCATCAACTCAGCTTTAACATCTTCCTCCTGCGCGGTTAATCCGCCGGCGTGGAGGTCATTCAATTCAAACGGATCGGCTAACACATCAAACATTTCAATGTCGCCACCTGGTAGCTGGATCACTTTAAATTGTTCATTTCGAATTGCGTATCCATAGCCCGTATCGTTGGTTGTTTCTGACAGGAGATAGGGGCGGGATGGCGCGTTGTCACTCTGTAATCGACCTGCAAAGCTGAAGCTATTATGTATCCCTCCCGACAAATTCGAACCCATGATCTCCAGAAGGGTCGCGTATACGTCCATCACGTGCACGAGTGCTGTATCTGATTCTCCTTTTCGCGCCACACCACTGCCCGTAACAAACATTGGCACATTCAGACCGCCCTGATACAGTGTCCCTTTGCCTCGCCTTCCAGGAAACCCTTGAAGGACGCTTGTCGGCGTACCGTTATCCCCGACAAAAATGATAAGCGTGTTTTCCAGTTCTTGAGAGGTCATTGAATCTAGAAGACGCCCTGTCTCATGATCGATGGACTCGATCATGGCAAGGTATCGGTCCTGATCCGTCGTTGGCGTAGGCCTGGTATACAGAGAATCGGGCGGCGCATGAAATGGCGTGTGGGCTGCTCCATGCGCCATCCACACCAACCAAGGAGAATTCTGCAGATCAATCCAAGATATCGCTTCGTCTGTAATTTCTGAGGTCAAGTAGTTTGTTGATGTACTTGATAAACCGTTTACGACTCGACTCCAGCTTGAGTAGTCGGCAGGAGCTCCCCCCAGATAGCCGTGGAAAAGCTGAGCGCCAGCGTCATTAGGATGGGCAGTATCTGACCGGCCTCCCAGATGCCATTTACCGAAGGCACCCACGGCATATTCGCCATTCGTTAGTTCGTCAATAGATTCAAAGAGCGTTTCGAACGTCCGATCGAGCGTGTTTCCCACTTCCAGAACCCCAGTTTTTGACCCGTACATACCGGTCAGCATGGATGCTCTAGTGGGCGAACATGTCGGAGTGGCCCATGCATTCAAGAAGGTGATGCCTTGATCTGCGAGTGAATCCAGACGCGGCGTAGCAGCCACATTTGATCCGATTCCTGCTTTACTCCACGAGTCGACGCCCACATCGTCCGTAATAATAATGAGGATATTCGGGCGATCGTTTTGAGGGGGCGACGTGAACCCTCCAAATAGGATGAAGGCCAAACAGAATGAAAGGAAGCGCATCGGGGGCGGGTGTTGGTTTAATAGGCTCATTTCTTCCACTCACTTACCTTCCTGGTATCGACGACCAGCCATGACGCCGATTCTCTTCAGCATACCCGGAAAGATGAACTGATGCGGAATGGAGAACAAATACCAATAGAGCAAGCCAGACAGTCCCTTGGGCTCATAATAAGCCGTTTGCGAAATGGTGGTCTTTCCGGATTCGTGCTCTGAAATATTAAACTCTAGCCAAGCAGATCCTGGCAATTTCATTTCGGCTCTCAACAGGAGGTAATTTGGCGCATCGGCCTTTTCAACTCGCCAGAAGTCTATTGTGTCGCCCGGTTGAACGAGGGAGCGGCTCCTTCTGCTCTTCCTCATTCCAGTACCGCCCACCGCTGTATCGATAAAGCCCCTAATCCGCCATAGGAAATCTGCGTAGAGCCAACCCGTGTCTCCTCCTAAGCTACAAACGGTCTTATACGCATCGATAGGCCGGCAATCGACCACCACCGTGTTTTTTTCAGTGATTAAATTTTCAGACTTGTCCAATGTAGAAAAGACCTGATTCTCTACAATCCCCGAAGAAATGGATCCGCTCCAATAGGTTTCGACTTCGTCTGAATCGAAACGCTGAAGAGCGCGCGCAACTGCATCTGAATAACTTGCCGGTTGAATTTCGAAAAGCCGTTTTGCGAGGTCGTTCGTGACGACGACCTCGTTATCCAATCCATCTATCAGCAATCGAGCAATTTGGGTGTTGATGGGAGTCACTAATCCGACGCAAAGTGAAGAGAGCCGGGGAGTCAACACAGGTACTTTTACAATAGGCCGTTTCAGGCCCCTTAGAACAGCATATTGGGCAAACATTTCTGCATAAGACAGCACGTCCGCGCCCCCTATTTCTATTATTTGGTCTCTACTTTCAGGAGTTGAGAGAGCCTCCGTCAAGTAGCTCAAAACGTCTCTGATTCCGATAGGCTGGGTCTTTGTACTCACCCATTTAGGCGTAATCAAAAAGGGCACTCGTTCGGTGAGATATCGCACCAATTCGAACGATAAACTGCCCGAGCCAACCACGACGCCCGCTCTGAATTCGGTCACACTAACCCCGCTGGAACGCAATGTATCGCCCGTCTCAATACGGCTTCTCAAGTGCTTGGATTGCTGGCCAGGCTTGGGCTCAAGTCCCCCCAGATAGATAATTCGATCCACACCTTGAAGTTTAGCCTGACGGCCAAAGTTACTGGCTGCTTGCACCTCTGTGCTCACCAAGTCTCCTCGCATGCCCCCCAGAGAGTGAATGAGATAGTAGGCTTGGTCTACGCCATTGAAAACCTTTTCGAGGGAATCGAAGTTCAATACATCCGCTTCGACAATATCGACCTCTGAGCTCCACCATTGGTCGGGCATCCGGCCACGATCTCTAACCAGGCATCGGACAGCATACCCGGCTTGCAAAAGTTTGGGGATGAGGCGGCCGCCAACGTAGCCAGTTGCTCCAGTTACGAGAATCATGGAATGTGGGGTTTGCTGTGCTTTGAAAATTGAAGCGAACTTGGCGTCAGCTTCAATTGCGCCGCTCTTGGCTTCGGCGAGAAGGATTTTTCTATGGCAAGATACGGCTCAATTGTGAAGTCAGGATTCGGAGGTGTTTCGGACTCGCGGCCTGACCCCTCTCTCATTCCTCTTCTCGCCAAAACACACCTTCTGCCTTAGGCTGGTCTTTGAGCGTTTGCAAAAACGCAAATACGTCTTCCACTTCACCTTCAGAAAAATGGGTAAAGCGACCCTTCGCGACCTGAGTCATCAAGCCCAGATCTTCCCTCTCTCCGAGGCCAATTCCCTCTTTCATAAGCCGCCTAAACCCATCTATCGAATACGCGGACGCAATGGACAGGTCGGGAGTACCCCAAGAGGTACCACGCAAATCCAATCCGTGGCACTCAATACATGTGGTCATTGCCAGATACTGGCCTCGAGCCAAGGCGCTACCCTCTTCAAACGATATGAACTCGGGGAGAGATTCAACCCACCCCACCGCATCCAATTCGTATCCGGTTATTAGCGTCCAACGAGATTGTAGGTTCAGCTTTGGCTCTGGCAATGCGTGCTCGACTACGGGGCTTGCCTGTATGAAGGCAATCAGCGACGCGACATCAACATCCGAGAGATACGTGAAATTGTACGAAGGCATAGAAAATAGTGCCTTTCCATCGTGCCCGATGCCTTGCCGAATGGCCGCCTCGGTCACAGCGGGGCCGTGAGTGCGCACATATTTAGGAAGATTTGGCGCCACCGGTGTTCCAATCCAAGGCCAGTCTGCTGAGTGATCCTCCCCTTCGAGTTGCTGTCCATGGCAACCCATACAGCCTCGCGTCACAGCAATATGCCCGCCGGCAGCAATGCTAGCCGAGTCCGTAGGGATGTCCATCAAAAACGGTACGGGATCGCCGTGACTCGATAGGATTCGATTGCTCAAACCGTAGACTCCTCCGTACCCTACGACCAATAGGGTGGAAGCCGCCAAAACCAGGCGGAATGCAATTTTTAACATCTAAAGACACAGATTGGCTGGGATTTTATCTATGCTTGCGCTGCTTGATTCCGCGAAATTGAAAGGCCATTCGGGTTTTCAACACGGCGCACTTTTCAGGCAGAAATTAATCCTTATCAGTCAAATCAGCTAGAAGTGCCAGTCCAGATTCGAATTGAACTACTTCTTTTTCATCACATACAGCCCACCAAACAAAGCAACCAACCCAACACCCATGAACAAGAAGGCTTGCATGCGCATATCGCCATCCCTGAAAGACATATGCATTCCAAGAAATCGAGCAGACTCTCCGCTATCACCGAACAACGTAATTCCGTAAATAGCGAGGGCGAGTCCAGCAATGGCTAGAATAATACCAATAGGGTTCTTCATGGGAGTCTCTTGTTTTGTTATTGGTCAACGTAGTGTATTAACCTCGATTTGACTACCATTTGATCATCCGGTCAATCAATCCCCGACAATTATGTTGACTCGCCTTTCACTCCTTTTGTTAGTTGCTGGGTTAGTGCAAGGTTGCTCAACAGCTTCATCCCCAGAAGTCACCGATTTAACGAACCCATCTTGGGTCACTCAATATCAGGATTCAACATTTAAATTTGTTGGCATGTCCGTTGTGGATGAGGACGTTGTCTGGGTTTCGGGTGAACCAGACGTGGTGGTCAGAACATCCGATGGGGGCGAAAGCTGGACAACGCACCGAATCGGTGCTAACGACTCCCTCATGGTTAGAGATGTTCACGGCTTTTCTGCTGATGAAGCGATTGCCGCTTCACTTGGACCTGGGAGTCTAGCCCGATTGTACCGCACAGAAGACGCCGGTGCGTCTTGGAGTCAAGTTTTACAGGCGACGGACCCAAACAGATCGTTTGATTGCTTTTCATTTTGGGACCATCGTGGCTTTATGGCCGTCAGTTCGGATGAGGGATTGGTCATTATGACATCAGGCGATTCCGGACGGAATTGGTCCGAACTCAACGCACCAGCCTCCCCCGAACTAATCCCCGGAGAGCATGTAGCTGCCGCTTCTGGGACCTGTGCGCTCGCCGGAGAGGATGGCCACGGATGGATTACAACCCGCATTCTGGGCACGGGCACCCGCGTATTTTACACGCTTGACTTCGGCGTTTCCTGGGCGGCGTCAAACACGCCCGTTCCAAGCGGTCATGGCCGCGAAGGACTCGCTTCCGCTGCTTTTTTTGATGCAGAATATGGCATTGCGATAGGCCGCGTAGACGGAGCCGATGTCTCCAACGTGGCCATTACGAACGATGGTGGCGTAACGTGGAGCCCTGGCGGCCGAACCATTGGAGGCATCGTATTCGGAGCGTCTGTTGTTCCGGGGGCGAGCACGCCCACACTGGTATCGGTTTCTCGTGAAACGGTTAATCAATACTCCAAGGATGGCGGGCTAACGTGGGTTGAAATAAGCGATGATCAATTCTGGACGGTGTCGTTTCTGAATGCGACCACAGGATGGGCTGCTGGCCAAAGCAAGATCAGCAAAATCTCCAATGCGCCTGCTAATTAGCGGATCGAACGCCGACGTACATTTCAAAGACCTACCTAGAAAATCGAAAGTTCGCTCTTGGTGGTCAACAATTCGAGCGCGAGCGTTCCCACCAATGAATTGCCTTTTCCATTCAATGCGGGCGACCAAACGGCGGTGCTCCACTTGCCCGGCATGACAGCAACAATCCCTCCGCCAACGCCGCTCTTTCCGGGCAGCCCCACACGATAGGCAAAGTCTCCTGCGGCGTCGTAGACGCCGCAGGTAAGCATCAGCGCATTGATACGCTTGGTCTGACTCGTGCTCATCAATCGCTCACCGGTATCCGGATTACACCCACCGTGCGCTAGGTAGCGGAAGGCATGCGCCAAATCGATACAGCTCATTTTCAAAGCGCAATGGTGCACATACGTGTCAAGCACTTCATCGACAGAGTTTTTCAAATTGCCAAAGCTCTTCATGAAGTGAGCAAGCGCCGCGTTACGATCTCCCCACTCCCGTTCGGACTGAGCCACGGCCTGATCATATTCTATATCCGGGTTTCCACACAGATTTCTGACGAACTCGAGGATGGCAGCCTTTGGATTGCTTACATGGGACACGATGACATCGGCTAAAACCAAGGCTCCTGCATTGATAAACGGATTGCGGGGAATTCCGTTTTCGTATTCGAGTTGAACGAGCGAATTGAAGGCGCTGCCGGAAGGCTCCCTTCCCAACCGCTTCCACAGCGCTTCCCCTTCAAGTTGAACAGCCATTGTAAGCGTAAATAGCTTCGACACGCTCTGGATTGAGAACGGAACGGCGCTGTGGCCCGTGTGAAATGCTGCGCCATCCACTTCTTGCAAAGCCATACCAAACATGTTGGGAGATATCTGACTCAAAGCTGGGATATAATCGGCCACTCGCCCTTGTCCGATGCTAGGTTGGACATCGCGCTCTATTTCCGATAAGATCTTCTGGTAATCCATTTTAGATACTTAATACTGGGAAGACTCTTTTCCCCTTGAAAAAAGGACCGTCCCTAGTTGCCGCTCACGATTTTCTGGGAGAAAGTAAAGACCTGCTCTGTGTCTATATCAACTCGCACGCTGACCCAGCCCACTGTCGGCTCTCCAAACACTTCGAGTCGCGTGAAATTGGGGACCAACGTGCCTTCGGCATATAAAGGCTTGTCAACTCTGAACACATGCGTGTCCCCAACGGCGAGAACAACTTGGCCGTCGAACGTTTGAGTCTCCGATTGCAACACTTCGCTGAGTTGATTCACCCCTCGATCAACGTTAAAG
>JABMOI010000018.1 GCA_013204185.1 bacterium
CTGGAGTCATTCAGCATTTGGATGCTTTTGATTTGACTAAGGCCTTTGCGAGCGCAGACTCATTAGATGGAGGGTTTGGGGGCGAAGGAGATGCCGCTGATAAAAAAGGGGTTGCAGGATATAGCTCCGATTTGAGCGGTTCGTTCAATGGACAGGTCGATTTTGGAGAAGCGGGTCTAGCTGGTAACCTCAGGTTGCACCTGATGGATTCCCGAATAAACAGGCAAGTCTTTCAATCCCAAGTTGAAGCAAATTGGAGTCCGGAAAAAGCTTCTGCTGAGGTCCAGTTCACCTCTTCGGACTCAGCTTCCTTTCGTGCTGATCTGAATGTAGCATTGCCTTCAAATCTTGCCGACGTGGCAATCCAGCTTGAAGGCTGGGACATCCTCCCCTTCCTCGATTTGGATGGCCAGAGCGAGCTTATTGGGAAGGTAGTAGGGTCCGCCACCCTATCAAACGACTTCCCATTTGAGGTTACTCTTGATCTTGATAAAGGGTCTTCTTTAAATCGGGTGGATCTTGAGTCGCTGACTTCAAACATCCAAGGAACCGCATCCAGGTTCACTGGAGCGTTGGATTTTGACCTACCTGAAGGCGGTCACGTCAAGAGTTCATTTGAGCTCGATTCACTGGACGCCAAGGGGCACTTTAATGTCAAAGACACCGACGTTGCAGCGCTTCTCGGAATCAAGTCTCCCTCGCGCCTCTCGACATCTATCAGTGCGGAGGCCAACAAATCCAATCTCGGCTGGAACCAAATTGATGTCTGGGTCGATTCTCTTTCGGCAGAATATGAGCACTTAGCCCTCACGAGCGGTTCGGGCATGGTTCATGTATCGCCTTCGTTGGTTCGATTTGATTCGCTCGACATTCGCGGGTCGTTTGGCGAGGCTCAGGTTAATGGAATGCTACCTCGCGTCGAGGGCATGGATGAAGCCTTATTGACCTATTCTATCAGTCTAAACAATGAATTGAGTCGAATTAGCCAAATTAAAGAACTCAACCTAGGCTTTTTCTCCGGCCAAGCTGAAGGACGATTCGAAGGCCCTTTCGGGCAAACCCGGCTAAACTCCTCGTTTACTCTGCAAGACGCATTCGCGAGTGGCATGTTGGCGAACCAAATTAGCGGCAGGCTGCTAGGCGAACTGGGCACCAACTTGGCTTTTTCCGCTGCAGAAATCGTGGCGGATGCGCGTCTTCTCGAAATCGACCCGGTAATCATGGAGCGGGCCACGATTACGGCCAGTTACGACGGCGCTGAATTATTGACTTCTTTGGATTTCCATATTGAAGAAAACCGTGACCTTTCAGCCCGTGTTTTGTGGCTTCCGTTTGAAGCCCCCAGTGAGTTCACTTTGCTGGGACTAAACGCTTCGTTGGACGGCGACGAGTGGAAAATGACAGGATCATCTACGTTCGATTCGGAACTAGCAACGCTCTCGTCTCCTATCGTCCTGGTCGCTGGAGAGCAACGTATTGTCGCTATTTCATCCATTTCCGACGGATCTGTACGCAATTTGGTCACGGTTCAAAAGCTTAAAATCGATCCTTTTGCGGATTTGATGACCTATCCCGAAGTTGGTGGAGTACTTGGCGGCACGCTTACTACCACCACCACGAATGGAGTTACACAGCTACAAGGTAGCGTCCTTGGATCTGTCACCGCTTTCGGTAAAGCCGTGGGAGAGTTGAACTTCCAGTTCAGCGACGACGGATCCCAAACCCGACTCAACGCGGGCTTGAAAGATTCCCAGGGCGAATCCCTTCAGCTTTCAGGCACCATTCCTCGATTTAATTCCCATGACGAAGTTCAAATGCAGCTTTCTGCTGACTCTTATTCAATCGATTGGGTTCGGTCGCTCCTTGATCCTGAGTTACTAGATGAACTTAAAGGCCGGGTCAATGGAGAAATTCGAATATCAGGTACCCCAACTCAACCCTCTTGGAGCGGCTTGCTTCGACTTCAGGATGGCGTTCTTGGACTTCCTGTCCTCGGCAAAAGAAAGGGGATGCAAGTAACCAATATCCAGTCAAACTTTCGCTTCAACGGGGAGGTTGTTGAAGTGGATAGTTTACGCGCAAGGTCTGGTGACGGATGGTTGCGGGGCTCGGGGACGATCGACATTAAGGATCTGAAATTGGGCGAATACGACATCGCCATCACAGCGAGTGACTTCAAAGCAATAGACAGCCCAGACTACTTTGCAGTTGTAAGCGGACAGATTTCGCTGGGTGGAACAACGGATCGGCCCAAAATCGGAGGTCGCATCACTGTCAATCGCGGCGACTTCTGGCTCTCGGATGCAACCACTTCAGACACATTTGAGCCACTAACTCTGACGGACGAAGATCTAAACGTGCTTCAACGCCGCTTTGGGCTGCGTATTGCACCTACCGACACCACAACCTTCGATGCCTACGACGTATTAGCGTTGGAAGACTTCACCGTTCGCATGGAAAGAGACACCTGGATCCGATCTAAGTCAAATCCGAGAATGGACATCCAGCTAACCGGCGACTTGGACGTGCGAAAGCTTCCCAAACAGGATCCTGAAGTGTTTGGCTCCATCACGGTCTTGCCTGAAAGAAGTCGCATTATTCAGTTCGGAAAACGGTTTGAATTGGATCGCGGCGAACTCACTTTTAATGGGCCAATGACGACCCCTGATATGAATATGGAGGCGTCGTACACCGTTCCGTCCCGCACTTCAGACGCTGAGGAAGTCACCATTCGGTTAATTGCATCGGGAAGCCCTGAAAACCTTGAGGTTTCGTTTGCATCAGATCCCGCTATGGAGCTGGCGGACATTGTGTCCTATATCGCCACGGGTCGTCCGGCTGCGGCCTCCTTACAAATCTCTGGGTCTCAGACAGATGCTTATTTGCAATCGGCAGCCGGCTTGGCAATAGGTCCCGTGACAGACTTGATCGAAAACATGGCGAGTGCAGGATTAGGTCTCGATGTGATTGAGATCGAACATACTGGTTTCTCGGGGCTCACGCTTACGGCTGGGAAGTATGTTTCTCCCCGCTTGTACGTTTCAGTAAGTCAACCCATCTCCCTTTCCACTTCTTCCGAGTCTTCGACTGCGGTCAACAAGAACCAGACCCAAGTCACCATAGAATATGAATTGGTGCGTCAGTTGTTATTGAGCCTTTTGAACCGGGGCACCATTCTTCGCGTTAACCTTCGATGGCAACACGCGTTTTAGTACGTATGTTGCGTCACGATAAACCATCGGTATTAGGCCACGAGACCCACCAGAACAAATAGCGCTTCCCCTCTCCTAGACTTCTTTGCTGACTTTGGTGAATTGTCTAAGTTCATGGGCCAGTTCGTGTTGCGGTTTTGGAGACGCCCGTTTGAGTGGCGTGAAGTACTCCGGCAGATGGATGATGTGGGGACGAAAAGCTTCATTCTTACGGGGATCACTGGACTCGCCATCGGCGTGGTACTTGCCATGCAGAGCAGAGGTACGCTCGTGCGATTTGGTGCAGAAGCCGTGTTACCAAGTATGCTTGCCCTATCGGTGGTCAAAGAAATAGGGCCTGTGATCACTTCGCTGGTGCTTGCGGGCCGCCTCGGAGCTGGCATTGGAGCAGAAATCGGTTCGATGAAGGTCACCGAGCAAATTGATGCCCTCGAAGTCGCTGCCTTGAAGCCGTTTCATTTCTTGGTGATTACGCGCGTTCTGGCCTGCATGATCATGTTTCCCGTTCTAACCTTGTGGACAGACGCACTTGCCATGTTTGGAGGGTATCTAGAATCCCTCATGACCTCCGGGATGGACTATCGCATCTTCATCGCAACGGCTTTTGAATCGTTACGGTTCAGCGATATAATCGTGGATACAGGGAAAACGGCCGTTTTTGGATTTATTGTGGGTATTGTGAGCTGCTATTTAGGGTTTACGGTCCGTGGCGGTACAAGGGAAGTTGGTCAGGCAGCCATGCGAGCCGTCGTGGGCTCTTCTCTCCTCATCCTCCTCACAGATGTAATCATTGTTCGGCTCTCGCTGCTCATTTTTGGAGACGCCGGCTCATGAACAAGCAGCCCATCATATTGCTCGAAAACGTTTCGAAATCCTTTGGGTCAACCCAGGTTCTCAAAGAAATCAATTTGAAGGTCTCTGAAGGAGAGAGCGCGGTTGTAATGGGAGGCTCCGGCTCTGGTAAAAGCGTCCTCATTAAGCACTTGGTGGGCCTGCTACGGCCTGACTCAGGAACCGTAACCGTTCTCGGAAAGCGAGTAGATCAGATCTCGGGCGATGAATTGGACCGGCTACGGCTATCCATTGGATACCTTTTTCAGTCTGGAGCCCTATTCGACTCCATGACGGTAGAGGAAAACCTGCTGTTCTTTCTGGAGCGACATAAAAATTTGAGCACGGACCAAGCTCAGGAAAAAATAGAGGAAACGTTGGAATGGGTTGGATTGCCTGAAAAACGACACCAGTTTCCGGCCGAACTTTCTGGAGGGCAGAAAAAACGTATTGCATTGGCTCGTGCCATTATTTTAGAACCCAAAATTGTGCTCTACGATGAGCCAACCACTGGCCTAGATCCCGTATCGGTCCGAATGGTCGCAGACCTCATTGTGCGCTTACGCGAGGAACGGGGTATAACGTCCGTGGCCATTACGCACGACTTACTCTGCGCCGAAATTATTTCTGATTCGGTTCACTTTCTTCAAGATGGAGCCTTCGTGACTTCTGGATCACTCGAAGAAATCAGTCAGTACAATGACCCCGCAATTGCTACCTTCTTTGGTACCGAACTCTCTAAACTGTCATGAACCGCTCAGCCCGACTCGGAATTTTAATTGCAACGGCCGCCATTCTGTTTTTGGTGACCTTGTTCACGATTGGCGATCGAACGTTTCTGTTTAGCGACACCCTCGTGGTGCAAACCCGGTTTAATCATGTAGCTGGTCTTCAGGAAGGCGCCCCTGTTCAATTTCAAGGGATTAATGTGGGCCGAGTTCAAGATGTGGAACTACCTATTGCGCCGGGCGAACCCATTCGCGTGTCCATGTCTATTTCGGTTAAGGCGAAGCATTTAATTCGCAAAAACACCCAGGCACAGATTAAAAGTGATGGTTTGGTTGGGGAGCAAATTATCGTACTGGTTAATCCAGCGGAAATTGCAGAGCCGCTAGAAGAGGGCGAACTCTTACCGGGAATTGACCCGTTTGACCTATTTGAAATCACGGACCGCGCCATGGGATCGGTCTTGACGTTCGAGAACGCGGCCATTGCCTTTGAACAGATTATGCGCGACGTGCAACGCGGCGAAGGCACGTTGGGAAAGGTCATATACGACTCAACACTTTACGTTGAACTCGTATCGACAACCAACGAATCCAGACGCGTTTTGAATGGACTTGCCAACTCGGCCGAAGCTAGTGCTCAAATTCTTGTGGGATTAGCCGAGGATGCTGCCAAGGGAATTGAGTCCATCTTGGCAAAAGCAGATTCTGGAAATGGAACGCTGGCGCGTTTTCTAAACGATCCAGCTTTGTTTGAGGCCTTCCTGGCAACGTCTGACACCCTACTAGTGATTGCTGGCGATATGCGCCAAATCACCCAATCTGCCGAAAATGCAGCTTTTTGGGGCGAATTAGGCGCATTCCGAATGGCCGAACTCATGGAAGCTGCTAAGCACAACTGGCTGTTTAAACGCTATTTTGAGGAAAGAGGCAGCATTGAGGCCGCCCCATTTGAGGTCAGAGAAGCCGCGGTTTCAGAGTCTTTTAAACAGATCAGTTCAAGAGAACGTGAGTTATTGCTCTGGGAAGCCAGGCTCAAAGCGTTTGAAGAAGACCTAAATGCCCGCCGCGATTCGAGTCGTGTGAACCAATAGATGAAATTTACTCTTTCGAATACGGATCCATCAGGAGCCAGAGCAGGATTTATAGATACTGATCACGGTCGAATTGAAACGCCCATTTTCATGCCTGTTGGAACCGTTGGGACGGTCAAAGCGGTGTGGCCCAGGGAGTTAGAGACCGACATCAATGCTGATATTATTCTAGGTAACACCTATCACTTGTATCTCAGGCCTGGAATGGAAGTCATGGAAGCGGCCGGTGGGCTCCATTCGTTCATGAATTGGAAACGCCCCATTCTAACAGATTCGGGCGGATACCAGGTATTCTCCCTCGCCTCACGTCGCAAGCTGACGGAAGAAGGGGCTCGATTTCAGTCGCACATTGATGGCTCTTATCATCAGTTTACTCCTGAATCGGTCGTCGAAACTCAGCGGTCCATTGGGTCAGACATCATGATGGTGCTCGATGAATGTCCGCCCGGAGATGCTTCTGAGAAATACGCTTCAGATTCAAACGAATTAACCGTTCGATGGGCCAAGCGCTGCATTGACCACTTTCATGCAACAGAATCAAAATACGGCCATAGCCAAGCGCTGTTCGGCATTGTTCAAGGTGTTGTATATCCCGAAATCCGCCGCCGCTCCGCGCGTCAACTGGTAGATTTGGACTTCCCTGGATATGCCATTGGAGGCTTGTCCGTTGGCGAGCCTGCCGAACAAATGTATGCGATGGTGGAAGTGGTTAATGAGATACTTCCCGTTGAAAAGCCACGTTACTTGATGGGCGTTGGAACGCCAGCAAACCTGGTTGAAAACGTAGCTCGTGGCATCGATATGTTTGACTGCGTGATGCCCACACGCAATGGTCGCAACGGGATGATGTTTACGACAGAAGGCATCATAAACATCCGGAATAAAAAGTGGCAGATGGATTTTAGTGAGGTAGACCCAGGCCTTCCAGGCTATGCCTCCCAGCAGTTCTCGAAAGCCTACGTTCGGCATCTTTTTATTGCGGGAGAGATTTTGGGCCTGCAACTAGCTACTATTCAAAACTTAACGTTTTACATCTGGCTCATGCGAGAAGCGAGAAAGGCCATTCTGCGAAACGAGTTTTCTTCTTGGAAAGCTGAAATACTTCCGAGGATCGAACGTCGTCTTTGAGGCGTAGACTCCCCCAACCAAAGTCCGAATCATTATTCTACCCTCGATATGGCCCGTCAATTTGACGTCCCAACGTTTTACCGAAGTGCGGTCGTATCCGCAGTCAAAGAAGCACGCAGGCTTCAGGATCCTCGCAAAAAGGACCTATCCCCTTCTGTACTAGACTTTGGCCCCGTACGGTTCAAGCTAGCCAGGCACTTTGGATTCTGTTATGGGGTTGAAAACGCTATAGAAATCGCATACCGAGCCATTGACGAAGCGAATGGCCGGCGGATCTTTTTGCTGTCTGAAATGATCCACAACCCTCACGTGAACGAGGATCTGCAGGCACGAGGCATCCGGTTTTTGCGAACAACTATGGGTGAACAGCTCATTCCTTTTTCTGAGCTGACGCCGGATGATATCGTGATTATTCCAGCCTTTGGCGTCACGTTGGAAACGCAAAAAGTACTCGAAGACATTGGCGTGAATGTCGAAGCGTATAACACGACGTGCCCGTTTGTCGAAAAGGTTTGGACTCGGTCTACCAAAATTGGATCACAGGACTACACCATCGTGGTGCACGGCAAACGGTATCACGAAGAAACGCGTGCTACGTTTTCTCACGCTCAGTCAGTAGCTCCAGTCCTTGTTGTGAGAGATAAAGAGGAAACGGAAAAGCTAGCCTCCGTAATCCGAGGTGAACAGAATTTAGCATACTTCCATGAGCACTTTAAGAACCGCTATAGTGAGGGTTTTGACCCTGAGCGTGACTTGGTGCGGCTTGGCGTTGTGAACCAAACAACTATGCTGGCCACCGAAACGGCGGAAATTGCAGCCATGTTGAAAAGGGCGCTCGAGGTTCGGTATGGGGATGATGGCATTTCTCATTTCGCCGACACCAGCGATACGCTTTGCTATGCAACAAATGAAAATCAGGACGCAACCAGAGCACTGATTGAAAAGGGTGCAGACTTGGCCGTGATTGTAGGTGGCTCTAATTCGTCGAACACCAGTCACCTCGTGGAGCTGTGTGAAGAGCGAATGCCAACTTATTTTGTTAGCGGGGACGAAAGCCTCATCTCCAGGGATGAGATCAAGCACTTCGACATCCACACTAAACAAGTTGAGACCGCTTCGGGTTGGCTACCTTCGAAAGAGCCGCTTGAAATCCTGCTTACGGCTGGCGCATCATGCCCCGATGTATTACTAGATCGAGTTATGGCCCGTATCTGCTCATGGTATCCAACTGCCATCACACCCGAGGAAGCTCTAGTATCCTTCCAATCGAATTCTATTCAATCAAATTGATTCGGCGCTTTCCCATCATACCGCTCTGTTTGTTGATTGGGATCGCGCTTTCGGGATGCTCCTTGTTCTCTACCAGAGAACCAGAAGACCCGCTTACTGAATCCGGAACGTTCATTCAACCAGACACGCCGGAGCAGGTGGTCGAAAATCTGCAAGCTGCCATTGCGGAGCTGAACACGCTCAACTACAGGCGGTCCATTGCTGAATCGTTTGTTTTTAGGCCAACTGCTACCGCTGTTGCACGAGAATCCTTGTTTTCATCCTGGTCCAAGGATCAAGAAGAACAATATTTTAGCGCCATGTCTGCCGCCGCGTCACTTAATTCTGGTCACAGCCTTCAATTGAGCGACCAAAGCTTCACGCTGATTGACGCCGGAAAGTTCTTACTCGATGCGACGTATGTGCTTACAATTAACCACCGCCGAACAGAGGTGCCTGTGCGAGTCCAAGGACGGCTGCGGTGGCTCATTGAGCAGTCCACAGAAGGCCTCTGGTCTCTAACCGACTGGACGGATCAGGAGCTCGGCTCTGAAGCATCCTGGAGCGATTTAAAAGCTGAATTCATGAAATAGCTTGGTCCTAGCGCTCATGAAACGATTTTCTTACTTGGTATGTGTGTTGGTAAGCCTTTGGGGGCTTTCCGCCTGCAATCCATTTTCCCCAGCACTTGAGGAAGGAAATCCATTTGGCGACCTACTGGGAGACCCTACCACCGTCGAAGGCTTTTTTACCAACTTCAGAAACGCATACGAACTGCGCGATTTGTCGCTGTACGAAACGCTGTTGGACTCTTCTTTTGTATTTGTCTGGCACGATTTTGACAATCAAATAGATCGTGAATGGGGATTTGCCCAAGATCTCGAAACCACGCGCCGGCTTTTCCAAAATTCGTCCCTCATTCGGCTTCAATGGAATCAAATCATTGCGCAGGATGAGCTCATTGCCTACACTCAAATGCGTGTGGTTCGTTCGTTTAACCTGACCGTTACCCTCGAGCAGGGCGACGTGTTTAGAACAGACGGAAACGTCAATTTCACATTGAATAGAGCAGATACATTGACAGCCTGGCGATTAAAGCGCTGGAGGGATGAAAGCGAGTTGTAGGCCCTTTTTAATTTTCTCAGTGTCAATTATCTCAGTATTTTCTCGGAAACCCCCTTTATTTGGCTCTCGGGTTGTTCCTTTTGAGGACTTTCATTTAAACGTTTTGCACCATGAATCAGGCTTTATCCTATACCGACGCACACTTCAACCAATATGTAGACGAACTCATCGAGTTTCTACGCATCCCTTCGGTTAGCACGGACCCTGATCATGCAGGTGATGTCCGAGCCGCCGCTTCATGGCTAGCCGATCACTTGAATGCCTTGGGAATGCAAAACGTGGACATCATGGAAACCCCAGGGTATCCGATTGTCTACGCAGAGTACATGGTGGACCCATCTAAGCCAACGATCCTAGTGTATGGACATTACGACGTGCAGCCACCGGACCCGCTGGACTTATGGGATTCTGCTCCTTTCGATCCCGTTGTAAAGAATGGAGATCTCTACGCCCGCGGCTCCTGCGACGACAAAGGTCAGTTATTCATGCACGTCAAAGCTGCTGAGTCCTTTTTCAAAGGCTCTAATTCGCTTCCGCTGAACGTTAAATACATTTTTGAAGGCGAAGAAGAAGTGGGGTCTGCTCACCTGCCTCAGTTTTTGAAAGACAACCGTGAGCTTTTGAAAGCGGACGTTGCCGTGGTTTCTGATACGGCGCTGTTTGGTTCGGGCGTTCCCTCCATTACCTACGGACTGCGTGGGTTGGCTTATGTGGAAGTTATGCTAGAGGGCCCGGACCGAGACCTTCATTCCGGTGTGTACGGCGGCGCCATAGAAAACCCGATTAATGCACTCGCCAAAATGATTGCGGACTTGCACGATGAGGACCACCGCGTAACCATCGATGGGTTTTACGACAATGTCCTACCGCTAACCAGCGAAGAACGGACTACGTTCGCCAGTCTGCCATTCGACACGGATGAATGGGTTCACGACGTTGGAGCAAGCAAGCCACGCACCGAAAAAGGGTACAGCGTGCTAGAAGGCACCACGGCTAGGCCAACGCTCGACTGTAATGGAATTTGGGGTGGATTCACGGGTAAAGGGGCGAAAACGGTATTGCCAGCTCGTGCCTACGCCAAAATATCCTGCCGATTGGTGCCTAACCAAACCCCAGAAGAAATCACGTCCAAGCTGGAAGCGCATTTTAAAAAGCACACTCCAGACACCATGCGCCTTACGTTTAAGGATCTGCATGGCGGAATGGGCGCACTAGTCGATACCAAAAGTGATGCCATGATGGCGGCCTCCGAAGCCATGGAAGGGGTCTTTGGACAAAAGCCGTACATGGTTCGAAGCGGTGGCAGTATCCCGATTGTGTCCGATTTCAAGAAAATCCTGGGCCAAGAAACCGTGCTCATGGGCTTTGGACTGGACTCCGACGCCATTCACTCTCCCAACGAAAAATTTGGTTTGGACCGCTTTAGGCAAGGAATCGACTCCATTGTTCGGTTTATGGATATTTACTCAAAGAAGTAGACGCATGAATATGTTTTATTCCGCTTTTCAGAAAGGCTATTTTCTTCTCGCGCTCAGCCTAGTGGTAGGCTGTTCCGCGCCGTCATCCTCGGTCGAAGTCTCCCCATTTACGGGGGATCCGTGGCCTGAAATCCGGAGCGAGCGTATTGGAACGCTTCTCCCCTCAGCCATGCGAGACAACGACTTAGATGCATGGATTGTCGTTTGCCGTGAGAACAACAACGACCCCATTGCGGATCACGTGGGCTGCGAAAATGCAGGCGGCACGGCTGCGTTTATGTTCTTTTTGACCGCGGATGGCCTGCACACCCTCGCCATTTCCCCATCCGGCGAGGCCACTTCTCTAGCGGAAAAGAACATGCTGGATGAAGTCCTTGAAATAGAACGAGGGCTTGGAATTTGGGGAACAGTTGAAAGCCAGTTTGAACGGTTTAAACCCACCCGTATTGGGATTAACGTGGGCAATTCGCCTATTGCGGACGGCCTTTCGCACACGCAATATGCGTCTATGATGGAAGGTGTTTCTGACAACTGGACCTCTAAGATGGTATCCGCAGAGGCGCTCATTCGGTCATGGCTTTCGATCAAACTTCCGCAAGAAGTGTCCATCATGAAGCAGGCCGCAGACATCACGGCTCGGTGGGAAATTGAAGCCTATGAAGCTGCCGTCGGAAACGTTTCGACAGACCGCGACATTGCCGACTTCTTGGAAGCTAAGATGGCCGAAATGGGAGTTGATGATGGCTGGGCTCCTGAGCAAAATCCAGCAGTTAATTCAGGAAAGGACAGAGGCCATTCTCATCCAACCGATCGGACCATCGTCCCTGGTGACTTCATCCAAATTGACTTCGGCATCCGCGTGCATGGCCGCTGGGTTACTGACATTCAACGTTTTGCCTACGTATTGGCCCCAGGTGAAACCGAAGCTCCAGCAGATGCCATCGCAAAATGGGAAGCAGCTCGCGCCGGCAGTAGAGCGGCATTTAATGCCATGAAGCCGGGGGCCTCAGGAAGCGAGGTAGATAGGGCACAACGCGTGGTGATGGAAGAAAATGGTAGTATTCCTGTCATGTGGGGAACGGGCCATCCGGTCGGGTATTGGGCTCACGACAGCGGCCCTGGACTCAGCGGAGGACGGCTTGGGCGCGACCTGCCTGCATCCCCCCCAACTCAAATTCTGCAAGAAGGCATGACGTTTGCCTTCGACGGATTTCATTCTTGGAACCTCAGTGACTCCACAACCAAGACCCTTTCTGTCGAAGAAATGGCTGTGGTCACGGCAAACGGAGCAGAATGGCTGACTCCGCCGCAGGAAGATCTGATCCTGATTAAGTCGAAATAGAACCCTCCACCTCGTTTCCCCCTTGACCCGCACTCCCTCTTCCCCATAACACACATTCCCTCTAACCCCTGACCATGGAAAAAAAGAATCTATTAGACCTCGATGTGTATGAAGCTGCTGTCCAGCGCATTCAGAAATTGACGCCCACGACCGCGGCCGAGTGGGGCAAGATGGATGCCGCTCAAATGATGGCTCATTGCGCAGAAACCATTGATGTGGCGAATGGAAAGCCCTTAAAAGGAACGCCCTGGTATGTAAGTCTATTTGGTTGGTACATCAAGAAAATGGTGCTGAGCGACAAGCCTTATCCAAAAAACTTGAGAACGCATCCACAGTACTTGATGAGCGACCCAGAGGATTTTGAACGCCAAAAACAACGGTTGCTCAATTCGCTAAAGGCCATGATTGCTCTCGGGCGGGTGAACTCAACACATTCTCTCTTCGGCATAATGACCCCAGAAGAAAAAGGGTGGGGAATGTATAAGCACTTAGATCACCATCTCTCGCAATTCGGTGTCTGAAACGCTACTAGCCATTGACCTAGGGCTCAGGACCGGCTTGGCCCTCTTTGGGTCAGACGGCAAGCTGCTATGGTATAGGTCCAGCAACTTTGGATCCCGGCCACGTTTGCGCAAAGCAGCATACTCGGTCCTAAACGAAGCAGAAGGAGTTTCCGTTGTCGCGATAGAGGGCGGCGGCGACCTCGCCGTGCCGTGGTTCAGCGAAATTGACCGGCGTGGCTTACGCTCGCTACAGATTAACGCCGAAAAGTGGCGCACCTCCCTCCTGCTGTCTCGGCATCAACGGCACGGCGCCGAAGCCAAAAAACACGCTGATACATTGGCGCGGAAAATAATTGATTGGTCAGGCGCCAAACGTCCCACTTCACTTCGGCATGATGCGGCTGAGGCCATTTGCATTGGGTTCTGGGCAGTTGTACATATTGGTTGGTTACCTGAAGTACCTGTAGAACTGCGCGATTAATATCACGCGTTGCTCACCCGCGAAGACCAGAATCGACTCTCAAATTTGAACTCGAAAATAGCATTCACTGTGAAACCGACTATTTTTGAACCCCGCGCATTGATTTCTTTTTAGAATAGGGGTAACATTGGCGGCTCGGCAGGGTAAGACC
>JABMOI010000019.1 GCA_013204185.1 bacterium
CGCCCAGCAACTCATGCAAGGCACCACCTTGCTGTACAAAATCATAAAGGTCTTGATCGCTCACGCCGTAGAAAGGTCCTCTAAGAGTTGCGGCAAGCGCTGGGCCGTTAAACGGATTGTAAACTGCCGAAAACAAATCGTCCAAATGCGCCAGCAAGTCAGTGATTTGATCTGCTTTACCGCCCGCTACTCCAACAGGGATCCCGGCCGCCGTTAAAGCCGCTACGTACTCCGGAATATTTGCATGCCGGCGAACCAAAATCATGAAGTTGCCAAAATCTAGATCGTGCTCTGATGCAGACGTCAACTGTAAAATGTGGTTTACAATTGCTTCCGCTTCCCCCATCGTTTGATGCGCGAGAACGACTCCTTTAGACTTTTTGGCAATTTGAAAATGAAGAACGGGATCCAATCCTAAATCGCCCCAAAATGGCTCTAAATCTTCCCAGGGCGCCTGAAAAGGAACACCTGAATGCTGGAAACGAGGCCCCAATGTTGCATTAATCCAAGAACATAGTCTGCTATCGGAGCGAAAGTTGGTGGACAGTTTTAGATCCAAACCGTTCTGATCAGCAATTGCTTTTCTTACGAGGTGAAAGGCCTGAAAGTCGGCCTTTCTAAATCTGTAAATTGACTGTTTGTCGTCTCCGACGAGAAAGAGCCTGCCGGGCAAAAGGGCGGATTTAGACCAATCGGAGTCATTCCAATCCTTGGATGCCAAGCAAAACAACATAGCCGCCTGAGTCGGATCGGTGTCCTGAAACTCATCAACCAAAATGTGAGTGAACCGGCCTTGAAAGGTGGCTCGGAGCGCAGGAAACTGCCGCAACAGTCTTAAGGATTGGCTAAGGAGGTCGTCATATGTAAGCTTACCCGAGGCAAGGCGGTGTGCTAAATATGCATCAACTGCCGACCGCGTGAATCCGAGTGCTCTGTCGTGAAGCCAATGGTTCCATTCTTGCACAAGAGGCGCCACGTACGCTTCAAGAAAATGATCAAAGGTGTGTTCAAGCCCCAGTTCTTCTCTTCCCTTCTTGATGTTCTCTGCCAGCATTTTGGGCTCGCTCTTTGCCGAACCCCAGCGCCCGAGTACAATATTGAGTTCAGGCGTTTTTCCGCCTTTAACAAGACCCAGCGCGGATTTCAACAATCGAATTTGAACGTATTTGTTAGACGTTTCTAGCGTAGAAATCAGGGCTTTCATACGCTCCATCTCTGTGCTAAAATTGTCCGGATCGTTCATTTGCGGAACGAGAGACGCGACGCGAACAACAAAGTCTTTTAAAAAATCAAAGGCACTGGAAGGATCTGGACAGGGCCTGTGGGATAGCTCGAAATCGACCGCTTCATTTTTCGACAGCGTTCCAAACAAATCGAAAAGCCATTCGAATGGAACGTCAGCATCATGCAGGACCTCCAAATCAGAATTTTCAGAAGTGGATGCTTCCTGCAAATAGCTGTTCCAAAACCTTAACCGCAGCGCTTCTTCATCTTGTTCATTGATCAGTTCAAACTCCGGCGGAATGCCAAGATCGAGCGCGCCGTATCTAAGGAGCTGCGTACAAAATGCATGAATGGTTCCGATATACGATTCCTCGATCTCCTCGACCGCTTTATTCAACAAATCGTATTCAGATTTCCATAGACTCGCGGTGCTTTCATTTCCTGACTGTATGATTTCATAAACGCTTGTTCTAGCCTTAATCAACCCTGCAAAAAACCTTTCTTGGAGTTCACCTGAAGCTTTTCGAGTAAATGTGATGGCAACAATAGATCCCAGTGGAACGCCACTTCGAACCAAGGCCACCATCCTGTCAATCAAAACCGAGGTTTTTCCAGAACCGGCAGAAGCTCGAACCAATATGGTACGGTCTAAGCAAATATCTTGATCGCGGCTAATTGGAAGCTCAATAGATCTGGCGCCTCTGATCGTTCGGCGTGCGGCTTCATCTCGAGGTGTATCTTGAATCTGGTTCATTAGTTGACACCCCCCATTTTTGATCTAAACTCCCAGTTGCTGAATACCGGAGTTAATTGATCCGATGGAGAGGTAAACTTTTGCTTTACCTCCTCTTTTCTTTCTTTTAGATCGCCACAAACCCGCTTGAAGTCACAATATGAACAAGCTGATTCGTTTGCAGCCTGAATGAAAAGTCCGCCATTGTAGGTCTCAACCAATCGTTCAAGGACAGGACGTAACTCTATCTCGGACAACGGCCCCACGCTTCGAACAACACCTCCGCCTCGAGCCGAAGGGAAGAAATACTCGAATGACTGAACGGGGGCATCCATAAGCCTCTCGACTGCCAAGGAGTACAGAGCCCATTGTAGTTTCTGTCCCAGCGATTTGAGTTCTTTTGGAGAGTAGCCGTCAATTTTTCCAGTTTTGTAATCCGTTACGACAAAGGAACCGTCCGGTAAAACATCTAGTCGATCTAGCCTCCCACTAAGCGATAACGTTCCAGACTTTAGTTCAATTTTTACAGACGGTGCATCCGAATCTTTGTGATTCCCAAACGAGAATTCGACCGCTTTCGGGCTTCTTGTTTTGGCCAATTCTTTTTCTCGGTCTAAAAACAACGAAATGGATATTGATAGCACTCGCTTCTTTCGCTCTAATTGGGCTTCAATTGGGCGATCAGAAAGATGAGCGGCAAACTCCAAACGCTCAATTAAATGGCCAAAAAGGGCGTTCTCTTCCTCGGCAGACTCGTTGTAGTCCTCTTCAAGTTTAGGCCGAATATTCTCCTCAAATAACGTGTGTAGAAGGCTCCCCTCTTCGCCGGGTTTGAGCCAGGACAAATCGCTTTCTTCTGGGGCCTTTAATCCTAGAACTTTGGACAGAAAGAACTGAAAAGGACATTGTGATAGCGATTCCAATTTTGACGGTGAAGCATCAGACAAATTCCAGCCCGAAGTTGGGCTTACTAAGCCGTCGAAGTGCGTCCAGTCTGAACTCGCGCGCATTCGGATTGCAGTCGCTCCCGACATGAGTAGTGGAAACTGTTCAAAAAGCTGCTCCATTTGAACTGAAGCATTTGCACGGGTCTCCTTCCACATCATACTGGATAGGAAATCGGCTTCATCAAACCATGACTGACGCTTTTCCGGGACCAACTCAGACATCCCCGTCAATTCGATGAGGGCGGAACTCGGAAACAAAGGCCTATCCGAAGCGACGTCGTAGCTGGGGGCACATAAGACTAGTTTTTCTCCATATCGCTGATACAATTCTCCGATTACGTTTCGTTTCGCTGCCTTCGCGGATCTTGAAAATGATGGAGCCTCCATACCTAGGACATCTGTCTCAATATCCTCCATTGAAGTGCTGGAATCTGTCGCAGCTAAATCATCTAAACCCAAAACATACACGAGTTCTGCAGAGCCATACCCGGCATGTGTGATTGGTAGAACTCCAAGACCAGACGTGTGATGAGAACCTGGAGCCGACAAAGAGGCCAAAACATTTTTTGAAATCCACGTTGTCGGGCTTTCTAATCTTTCATTGTAATCAGAAAACGAGATATACCGGTTCCAAAAGTCGGTGACGGTAGCACCATCCACAAAAGTAGATGAATACATGGAAGCAAAGCCTGCAAACGCTTTACCAAATTGCCTAACGGAACTGGTCTTGTTCAACTTGAACGCTGACAATGAGTCCGCAAATTTTTGCAACGAAGACACCTGAGCCTTGGAAATTCTACGCCCTTTCGCTCGTTCCTCAATTAATCGCCACGTTTCAGGGTCAGAACCTTTACTAACGGCAATTGGAAACGCAGACAAGGCGATAATCACATCACCAACTTGGTCTTCGAATTCCGAGACGTCGAGAATTGAGTCTCGAATCATTCTAATTAAAACGGCGACCTGGTAGCCTGATTTAACCCAATCAGCGTACCCTCTGAGGCACGACAGGAGTCTAAATTCATCCTCTTTAGCTTGAGAGGAAGTAATCCATGGAATATTGAATCGGTCACAAGAAGCGGACAGTTCAGTTAGATAGCCTGAATAATCTGTACAGGCAATTTCTACTCGATCAAAAGGAATATTCCGCTGTAGTATATCTGATAAGACGCGCCTTACTTCTTCGCGCCTAGTGCTCCCAACAATGTATGGCGGACTACCAGCTCGTTTGGCCTGAGGTTTTTGCTGAACGTACGTCCAATCCTTCTGAATGGATTGACTATAATGACCGGATCCAAAAAAGTGAGCGTGTCCTACGCCGCGCTTAATTCCATTCAACAAGTCCCACTCTGGCTGATTGAGCACAACCATGTCATTGACCAAAAACAAACTAAGATGACGTTGGTCAATGAATTGTTGAGTCACTGAAATTGCGGAGAAGAGTACATCCGTTTCGTCGAGCCTATCATGCAACTCAAGGTATTCCTCATAAAGAATCACAAGTTGCTGCAAGACATCTTGGACCTTGCTGGGCTGAGCTAAATACTGCTTGGAAGACGTGTCGTACCGACTGCGCTTTTCCATACGGATGGATTGCACAGACTCGTAGATGTGAGAAATGGATGACGAAAAAAGATCTCCCCACGGCTCCTCAAGCTGTTTCGCTAGAATACCCAAGATAAATTCCGCCTCTTTTCGCCCCATATACTTGAAAGAAAAGTCAGGGTGAACGGCTTTCCAAATGTGCAAAGCAAGTCCCTGAGGAGTCAGCACCTCAATATTTATGAGTGCGGCCCCTTCTTTAGCAAGAGCCGCGCGAAGAGCCGTGGCCGCATAGTTTTCAGGTACTACAACGATTTTCAGATCAGCTGGACTTGGACACAAGGCCATTGAGTCCAGGACTTGTCGAAGTAAATATGTGTTGCCTTCTTTTTGCAAAACAGTTCGTTTTTTGTTTTTCTGCAATCTAACCAACAGGATATGACATCAGGATGTCACACCTCATGTTTTATTTTGTACACATGAAAAAGAAAGTAGAATTCAGGAGTAAAGTAGGAATGAAGTAGGTCAAACTTCTCTTATTCCCTTTCACACTTAAGGATTACTTTGGGGATGATTACCTTTAGTAGCTTCCACTTTGTTACATGCGCTCACCAAATACACTCTTATGACTCAGCCGAAACCGAATGATCAACTTAGCAAAATCATGATTGCTTTTGATGTTGAAACAACCGGCAAAAATCCTGACACAGATCAAATCGTTGAAATCTCGATGTGCCTCTACGAAGGGGGACGTGAAGATGGATTCTATCAACTGATTAGACCAGACGTCCCCATTGCCAAGGGGGCTCAAGCAGTTCATGGCATTTCTATGGAAGATGTGGCAGAGATGCCATCATTTCATGAAGTCGCAGACGAAATTGAAGAGTTCTTAGGAAGGGCCGATGTTTTTGTTGGATACAATGTGCGCTTCGATATCCGATGTGTTGAGCAGGAATTTGAGCGCATTGGCAGGACCATTGACTTGAGCTCCAAGCTCGTGGTAGACCCTTACCGCATTTGGCAGTCACTCGAACCACGTAGCCTATCGGACGCATATCGCAGGTTTGTGGGCCAAGAATTAGAAAATGCTCACAGTGCAGAGGCAGACGTCCAAGCGGCTGTAGATGTCTTACGAGGCATTCGTAGGACCTTTAATCTGGAGGAGGCTTCTTGGGAAGAGCTAGCAAAAATGACAAACCCAGAAAAAGATCTGTGGATTGGTCCTTCTCATCAATTTGTGTGGTCTGCTGGAGAAGTGGTTTTCGGATTTGGTAAATACAATGGAAGACCTTTGTTTGAAGTGGCTACCCGGGATGCTGGTTATTTGAGGTGGATTCAGGGAGCAGATTTCCCGCCTCACGTAAAGAGTCTTTGCAAGGGTGCGCTATCTGGTCTGTCAGAAGAAGATTTCAACGCTAGAATCGTCGAGCATTTTGGCGCTCCGCCACCGATTGGTTAAACCCTCGCACCATGTCGGT
Source organism: bacterium (assembly GCA_013204185.1). GTDB lineage: Bacteria > Bacteroidota > Rhodothermia > Rhodothermales > UBA10348 > UBA10348. Next base: position 5,925 of record JABMOI010000019.1, read on the forward strand.
CTTTGGTTTAGCACTGAGTTCTCGATTTGCCTTGCACTATTGCTCCCGTTTTCTGTACTTGTTCTATCTCACACCAATCGGATCTAATTATGACGTCGTCAATCAACTACTTGGCCGTCCTTGTCGCTGGTTTCATCCCCATGATTCTAGGGTCAATTTGGTATGGACCCTTATTTGGAAAAAAATGGATGGAACTCATCGGTAAAAGCGAAGAAGAGCTTAAAGCCAGCTTTAACCCGATGAAATCTTATGGGGTGACGTTTGTCTTTGCTTTGGTAATGGCATTCGTCCTAGCGCATGTCTTGAACGCTTTTGGAGACGCCTACGGCCAAACGGGTGCGCTGGCAGGCATAGAGGGTGGCTTTTGGGTCTGGCTAGGCTTTGTAGTAACAGTAAGTTGGCAACAAGTTGCTTTCTCTGGCCAGAATACGATGCTATGGGTTCTCAATGTGCTTTACAATCTAGTAGCCCTGATATGTATGGGAGCACTACTGGGGTCCTGGAATTAGCTGTTTTTGAGCACGTACGTGCGTTGCAGTAACTCTTTCTCATTTGTACTCGTAGAATTAAGTCAATTCTACATCCAGAATGATTAAAGAAGAGCCAGAGTGATTAAAAAAGAGCCAGAGTGATTAAAAAAGAGCAGGTACGAAATGTCAAGTAAATACGAAACTGCCGTTTATACCCGTGAGCAGATAGAGAATGCTCGCACAAAAGGCCAATTAATGGGGTGGATTCAGGGAGCTGCGTCCGTTGGCATTCTCATGTTTTTGCTTCAGTTTTTAGGGTGGATCCCGCTACTTCTAATCGCTGCTGTGGTCGGTTTTGGTGGCTACAAAGTCATTACTAGAAAATAGCTTGACTTGGACCTGAAAATTTTCGACACTTGGTAGGCTCTTCTAATGCCTTAACCATTCGCAGAATCGTTTTCCTGTGTCCACTATGAATCGTCGAGAAGCTCTCTCCAGAATAGGCCTAATTGCAGGCGGTACGCTTTCTGCAAGCACGCTCTCTGGCTTACTGGCAGGTTGTTCTACCCCACCAGCCCAGGATTACGTCCTGCAATTTTTATCGAAAGAGCAGTTTGATTTGATTGGATCCATGGCTAATCAAATCATTCCCGATACGGATACTCCCGGCGCCGTCGGGGCTGGAGTCGATCGATTTATCGACAATATGCTGGCCAACTATTATCCGGCTGCCGAATCCCACCTTTTTGTATCTCATTTGGATGCATTCGCATTGGCCTATGGCCAGGACGTAAAGGACCCGACAAGCCTCCGAAACCTAGTTCAACGACAAGACGATGCCGCGTTTTCAGCCGGCCATGACGAACAGGATCCTGCGATTCAATTTTATAAAAAGCTGAAGGGACTGGTTGTTTCGGGTTACTACACTTCGGAAGTGGGTATGACTACTGAGTTAAACCTCAAGCCCTATGGGGACTCACGCATGGATATCTCCGTCGAGGACGTTGGAATATCCTGGTCCAATTGAGTTCGTCCCTTTTACCGCCCTCTTATCTCGACTTTCGTCAGGTTTAACAATGCATTTACATAAAAGAGAAGAATTTGACGCCATCGTGGTTGGCTCAGGAATGTCAGGTGGATTTGCTGCCAAAGAGCTCTGCGAAAAGGGCCTCAAAACCTTGGTCTTGGACCGAGGCGTGCACTTCGAACATGGAAGCAGCTTCATAACAGAACACAAAAGGCCTTTTGAGCTTCCCAGAAACGGTCGAGTCCCGGTTACAGAAGTTGAAGAACATTACAAGACACAGGGAAAAGTGTACCTGTTTAGCGAAGCAACAAAACGCTTATTCGTCAAGGATGACGAACAACCCTACGTACAAGAAAAACCGTACGACTGGATCAGGGCGAATCAAGTTGGTGGCCGTTCGTTGATGTGGGCAAGGCAGACCTATAGATGGAGTCCCATGGACTTCGAGTCCAATTTGCGTGATGGTCACGGCGTAGACTGGCCCATTCGTTACAAAGATATTGAGCCATGGTATGACTACGTAGAATCTTTTGTGGGCGTTTCCGGGCAAAAAGAAGGGCTACCTCAGTTGCCGGACGGCAAGTTCTTGCCTCCCATGGAGATGACAGCTGTGGAGAAGCACGCCAAGCAGGCCATAGAATCTGCTTTTTCTGACAGGACGATGACCATTGGAAGGTGTGCGGTCTTAACAAGCCAACTAAATGGACGAGCCCCATGTCACTATTGTGGTGAATGTGAACGTGGGTGTAGCACTCGCTCTTTCTTCTCCGCCGTTTCTGTTTCTCTGCCCGCGGCAGCCGCCACAGGGAATCTGACTATCCGTCCCAATTCGATTGTTGAAAGCGTTATTTACGACCCTTCCACAAATCGGGCGACGGGCGTTCGTGTAATTGATGCATTAACCCTCGAAACCCTGGAGGTTTTTGCAAAAATTGTTTTCATGTGCGCGTCTACTCTTGGCACAACTCAGATCATGCTGAACTCGAAAAGTGCAGCCTTTCCAGACGGCATCGCAAATGGGAGCGGAGTCCTAGGCCATTATCTGGGAGATCACCATATGGGGGTTAGTGCGAGTGGATTCACCGAGGACTTCAACGATCGGTATTATGCTGCTAGCCGTCCCAACGGCATCTATATACCCCGGTTCAGAAATCTGGATGCGCGTTCGGCTCGCACAGACTATGTCCGTGGATTTGCTTACCAAGGTTCCTCATGGAGGCTTGGACCTGGACGAGGAGCTGCACAAGCTGGTATTGGATCTGACTTTAAAAATAGCTTGAGAAAACCAGGGCCTTGGGAGATGCAGCTTTGGGGCTATGGCGAAACGCTGCCAAGATTTGAAAACCATTGTAGGCTTTCTTCAACAGAAGTAGACCAATGGGGCATTCCACAGCTTGTTTTAAGTGCCGATTGGGGTGACAACGAAAAGGCGATGCGAAAAGACACCGCCGCATGTGCGGGTGAAATGATGGAAGCTGCGGGCTTTAAAAATATTCAAGTCACCGACGACATCGAAGGGAATCCACACGGGCTCGCCATTCACGAAATGGGAACGGCAAGAATGGGCCGAGACAAACAAACGTCCGTTTTGAACGGATTCAACCAAGCACACGACGTTCCCAATCTTTTTGTAACAGATGGTGCCTGTATGGCCTCTACAGCTGTCCAGAACCCATCAATCACGTATATGGCGTTAACCGCCCGAGCTGTTGACTATGCTGTTACGGAAATTCAAAACGGCAGAATTTAACAAGATGGGGTCGGCTCGTCCACCGGCCGAATTGATTCTTCGATTGAGTCCTTGTTCAATCTGTAACTCGCTGTGAGGCAACGTGCTACCAGAATATTTTACGAGCCAACAGCACGATGGCCACCAAAATGATGTTGCCCAGAACCTTTTGAAGCGTTCTAGGCTTCCAATGACCTGCCCCAAAGTGGGACCCTAGAAGTCCTCCCAAAAGCACCGCCATTCCCATTGGGACAATCTGGTGTAGTGGCAAGTCAACCCAAGCAGAGCGAGCCACGAGACCAACAATCGAATTGAGGAGGATGAATGCGGCCCCAGCAGCGGCGGCTTCCTTCTCGGTTCCAATACCTGTAAGTACAATGATGGGTACGAGATAAATCCCCCCTCCTATTCCAACCGTTCCGGCAACAAACCCGAGAACCAATCCAATGGACAACGAAAGTACCAACCGAAAAACTGGACCTTGAGGAAGTTTGAATACCGGATACCTCCACAAATAAATACGCGCTGCGACCGCCATTAAGCTGACGAGAAGAATGACCTGAAATACCTCCTCACCGAGCGCTAAACTGCCCCCTATGTATGCAGCTGGAATGGAGGTCAATACAAAAGGCAGCAGGACGGTAAATCGCAGGTGCCCATGCCTCGCAAACTGTATGGTAGCACCAATCGTTACGATTGTGTTCAATACCAACGAAAACGAAGGGATTAGGGTGTAAGAAAACCCGACAATTGTTAGAAGCGCGGTGTACGAAGAGCCCCCACCTAACCCCACCGAGGAGTAGGAGAATGCGATAATTAGAACGCCAAAAGAAAGAAGGAGTACGGACGTGTCCATGTACAACTGGCGCGGTGGCCACTCTGGTCAACAAATCGGTTCTAAAAACTAGAACTCACTAGGGTAGGAAACCTTCGAATATAGATCATTATCTTGGTGTTCTGCGTTAGATTCCGGTTGATGTTTACACCTCATTTACGGCATTCCCCCATGCATTTATTATTGGCTCTCATTCTGTTTGGATCTCCAAATTCTACCCTTGCCCCAGCTAGTTCTGTTTCGGAGACCCTCCGGTGGGGATGGGATGGTCATAAAATGGTTTGCGCTATTGCTTGGTGGGAAATGAAAGCTGAAACCAGAGAGGCCGTATCAGACCTTCTCGAATTGGATGGCACCGAAGCTCGCTTTATGGAAAGCTGCCTCTGGGCTGACGAAGTAAGAGGCAAGGACGAAACCTACGACCGTTGGTCTACTGCCCATTACGTGAACCTACCTCGAGGCACTGCTTCGTTTGACAGACAGCGCGATTGTGGTGAGACGTTTTGCGTAGTTGAAGGAATAGAAGAATCGCTTGAATCCCTAAATAATGTCAATAATTCGCCAGCCGAACGCTTGGTTGCCTTGAAATTCCTTTCCCATTTCGTGGGAGACATCCACCAACCGATGCACGCCGGATACGGAGACGACCGCGGCGGAAACGATACAAAACTGACACTTTTTGGTAAGCCATCGAATATGCACGGGATGTGGGACTATGGCCTCCTCGAACACTCAAGTCGCGAGTGGTTGGACTATGCATCGCATTTGTATTTTCAGATTTCAGACGACAACCGTGCAGCATGGTCCACCGCAACTCCGCCACAGTGGACGGAGGAGTCGTTTGCCATTGTGACCGCCTCAGCCTATTCAATTGCTGGCACAGAAGTTGGACAGGAGTATTACGATGCTCATATCGAGATCGTTGAATCACGGATTAAACAAGCCGGCGTTCGATTGGCCCTTCTGTTAGACTCCACCTTGTCGAAGTAATATGGCGACATCACCATCCTTTGAGTTTCCTGCTCCCATATTGAAGCAGTCAGCAGGCATGAAATATCATTTTATGCCTGTTCCTGCCGAAATAGCAGAGCAACTCATTGAAGGTGAAACTCGGCGGGTCATAGCAACGATAAACGGCATCGAGGAAAATCGAGCGATCCACCATTCAAAAGATGGTGAGTATTTCCTCATCCTCGGACTACCCGTTCTAAGACGAATTGGCGTCAAACTTGGAGATGTCGTTGTGGCGAATTTGATTTCAGATCCGAATCCTGATGAAATTGAGATCCCATCTGAACTCAAAGAAGCCTTTCAGATGGATGAAATAGCGAAAAAGAGATATTTCTCGATGACTCCGGGAATGCAGCGCTCGTTAACGACCTACGTTACCGGCGTGAAAAGACCCGAATCGAGAATCAAGCGAGCCATGGAATTGGCGTACAAGTTGAGTTCCAATACTTTGCATGGCGACTAGGCCCAATAACCCAATACCCAATTAACTTAGGCTCGCTACCACCTAAAAAAGGCCCACTAAACTCATGAAAGTCATGTTCTTCTCCTACCTATCTGAGTCTCGACATCGTTTGATGATCGGGCTGTTGTTATTCACTCTGATTGCTGGATGTAACGCCGGCACATCAGTGGACGTCCCCAAGAACCGCCAATCGTACGACGACCTTACCTCTTTTTTTAAAGAGTGGCGTGCATTTCGGGCTCCCGCCCGAGTAAATGGCGTACCTGATTTTTCTGCTGCGACCATGAAAAAGCAGTTCAATGATCTGAGCGAGTGGCAAAAAGCATTGGCTGAGTTCCCAAAAGACTCATGGCCAATTGCGTCTCAAGTCGATTGGCACTTGATTCGGGCCGAAATGAATGGCCTTGAGTTCGATCATCGAGTCTTGCGGCCGTGGGAGCGAGACCCTGCCTATTATGTCTACTTCTACCCTTCTCCTACCGACGTTCCCAACAGAGAAGGTCCCATGATCGAAGGCTCCATTGAGGCTTCTTATTATTCGTACCCCCTGAGCACAGAAGACGCAGAGACCTTTCGAGCGGGCTTAGATCTGATACCAGCCTTGTACCGAGAGGCTAGAAACAACCTGACCGGAAGCGCACGCGACTTGTGGGTGAATGGAGCAAAAAGTATTAGAGAGCAGTCTTCGGATTTGGAGGCTTTTTCCAATAGAGTTTCAACGATCCATAGCGACTTGGCGGCACTTGCCTTACGAGCCAAGGCGTCCTCCGACTCGTTGGCTACCTGGCTTGACGAACAGGCCGCTTCAAAAACGGGCCCTTCTGGTGTGGGAAAAGAGAACCTTACGTGGGCCCTTAAAAACATCCATTACATCAATTTGACATGGGAAGAAGAAGTATTGCTAGTTAAACGAGAACTAGCCAGGGCCCATGCAGCTCTTCGTCTGGAGGAAAACAGGAATCGAGGATTGGCCGACCTTGAGAAGTTCGCCACCGCAGAAACGTTTGATCGCGAATTAAACCGTGCTGTCGACGAGTACATGGAGTTTCTGAAGGAGGAAGAAATTCTGCCCATGAAAGATTACATGGACCACGCCTTGCGCGAGCGAATTGGCCGGTTTACTCCAAACGATGGCATCAGAGGGTTTTTTGATGAGGTCGGGTACCGTGACGCTATGCCCATGAGAACTCACGGCAATCATTGGTTTGACCTAGCTCGCATGCGGGAAGAACCACACGCCAGTCCTATTCGCAGCAGCCCTTTGTGGTACAACATTTTTGATGGTCGCGCCGAAGGAATGGCCACTGGAATGGAGGAAATGATGATGCATGCGGGCCTATTGGATGACCGTCCTCAAGCTCGCGAACTGGTTTGGGTTCTGCTGGCTCAACGGGCGGCTAGAGCCTTGGGAGGCCTCTACCAGCACGGGAACGTGATGAATCACGATGAGGCGGCCAAGTTTGCCGACAAGTGGACTCCTAGAGGCTATTTGCCTTGGGACGGAAGCACCATACAGCATGAACAACATTTCTACGCCCGCCAACCCACCTATGGGGAGAGCTATGTAATCGGTAAAATTGAAGTTGAAAAGCTTATCGCCGAATATGCTCGCCAGCGCGAGGACACGTTTACGTTGTACCAATTCATGGATGATTTCAACGGAGTGGGCATGATTCCCGTTTCGCTCATCAACTGGGAATTGAATGGAGATGCAACAGAAATTGACGAAATGATTGCATCCAACTAATTAGTTGCTCACCTATTCGAGTAAATAGGCGCAACCTTGATTTAATAGTTCCGTCTAGTTAACCATTGAAATGGCGTGCCCATTGAAAGGTTGTAGTTGTGGGGCGGGTCCCCAAAAGGACCCGCCCCACAATTTTAATTTCGCTGCGCCGTTACTAGGACCCAGTCTATTTAAATCCAGCTCTACGTGCCATGCTTCGTACCAACTTGAATTTATTTTGGCGCCATGTTCGCCGAAAACCTGTCTACGCAGGAATTAACATTGTAGGACTAGCCATTGGAATGGCGGCGTGTATACTCATTTTGCTGTTCATTCAGCAGGAAGTTTCTCACGAGAGTATGCATTCCAAAGGGTCTCAGGTGTACCGTGTCCTTACAATAGACAAAGCACTTGGAACGAACAATCAACGCGTTGGAATTACCCAACCAGCCGTGGGCGCCAATTTGGCTGGTGCATTTCCTGAGATTGAAGCCGCTTCTCGGCTAACATTTGGAAGCCAAACACTGCTTCGAAAAGGATCCGACACGCCTATCTATGCAGAAGAGCTCAGAGAAGCCGACCCCAACTTTTTTGATTTTTTTGACTACCCTTTTATTGCCGGCGATCCGGAAACAGCGCTTAGCGAACCCTTCAACCTAGTTCTTACGGAAACGCTTGCAACAGCATTGTTTGACAAGGAGAACCCACTAGGGCAAACCATTACTGATGGATCAGGGGCTGAATTTATCATAACTGGAGTGCTTAAAGATCTGCCGTCAAATACGCACCTATCTTTCGATGCACTCGGTACCATGCTAACCACGGCATCCCAAGCGAGAGCCTCTCAACCCCCAAATGCCACGAATCCTATCTGGATCGAGTCCTGGCAAATGGTGGCTATGCCAACCTATGCTCGTTTCGCTCCCGGAGTAAGTGCAGAGGGTATGGACGAGCAAATCACACAATGGATTCGTGACAACGGAGTACCTGAGAACTTCGAAATCACGCTACAACCGTTACTTGACGTACATCTAGGCTCGTCGGACGTCATTTTCGACCCCGTCCAGAATAAGGGCGATCGAAATACGGTTACCGTTTTCGGAGTCATTGCTCTCCTCATTCTTCTGATCGCAATCGTCAATTACTTGAATTTGGCCACTGCTCGTAGCACAGATCGCGCACGCGAGGTTGGAATGCGAAAAGTCGTGGGAAGCAGTAAGGGGCAATTGATTGCGCAATTTTTGAGCGAGTCAGTGTTCACAGCCGTTTCCGCCTTAATCCTGGCTATTGTGATTGCCTGGGTATCAATTCCGTTGTTGAATAGCGTAGCAGGTAGCGACGTTTCAATTAACTCCGGAAATGCATTCTACCTACTTGGTTTTTTCGTCACGCTCATTTTATTGGTTGGAGTGCTGGCAGGTATTTATCCCGCTTTTGCGCTCTCAGGTTTTAAACCCGTTTCTGTTCTGAAGGGCAGCTTCAAAACGAGTAAACAAGGTCGCTACGTTCGAGTAGGGCTCGTTGTGTTTCAGTTCGTTCTGTCCATTGCACTCATTGGAACCACAGGAATGGTCCAAAAACAGCTTCGGTACATTCAAAACATGGATATGGGGTACGACAGGGAGCAGGTTCTGCTTTTTAACATGGTCGACCAAACCATGCAGCAAGACCAACTGAGGTTCACTGATCAGCTAAAATCCAACTCCTCGTTTTCTTCCGTAGCTACGTCGGGGAGCGTCCCAGGACGTTCTTTTGGAAGGACAGGTTTGCAGCCAGAAGGAACTTCGTCTGAGGAGCGTTGGATTTGGAGCCGACTTTCCGTGGCGCCAGAAACACTGCCTGCGCTTGGTATTGAGCTCGCGTCGGGTCGTAATTTCGACAGGGATCGTCCGGCGGACGAAACCGGGGCTGTCCTAATAAATGAAACTGCCGTTCGTCAACTGGGCTGGGATAACCCGCTTGAAAAACGGATATTTTTTGGCAATCAAGATTCAACTGGCTCTGCCATTTTAGGCGTAGTAAAGGACTTTCACTTCGCTGGGATTCATCAAAACATCGAACCCCTCGTCATTCTGCCTCTTGGTCAACAGGTCGGTGGAACGGTTATAGCCCGCATTGAATCCGGACGCATCACAGATGCGCTAAAAGCGGCTGAGTCTGCTTGGGCCTCGGTTTATCCTGATTATCCATTTACCTATTCTTTCCTAGACGAAGAATTCCAGCAAATATACCAGAGTGATCAGTCTACGGGAAAAGTGATCAATATTTTTTCCACGCTAGCCATATTTATAGCCTGCCTAGGCCTTTTTGGCTTAGTAAGCTTTTCCACCTCTCAGCGGACGAAGGAAATAGGAGTCCGAAAAGTGCTAGGAGCCTCATCACAATCGGTTATCAAGCTACTGATATTTGACTTTGTTAGATGGGTTGCGCTAGCCAACTTGATTGCACTCCCTCTTGCGTGGATTGCGTCTCAAAAGTGGCTGGGAAGTTTTGCCTACCATACGGAAGTAGACCCCGTCATTCTTGTCGGTGCATCCCTCATCACACTGGCAATTGCAGCCGGAACCGTAGTTCTGCAATCTTGGAAAACTGCAAACATGAATCCTGTCTCGGCCTTGCGGTACGAATAAGGGCGCAACCCGAAAGGAACTAGTTTATTAAACTGCGGCCTTTGGCCGTTTGGAGGGCGTATTTGAACGTGTAGTAACGAGGGGCTGGTGCGGGACCATTATCGCCAAACGTAACCTTGTAATAGTCTAATATTTCAAGTTTTGCGTATTGTCCACCCTTCGTTTTGACCACGATTAGACGGTTTGCAATGGGCGAAATGACATGCGAATTAAAGTCATAATTGAACCAGCCATCGGTTCCACCACTCGGAAGGGTTACTGGGCCGGACTCTTCGGCTAAAAACCCATCCGCTGGGGCCTCTACTAACTCATCGTACTTGGAATCCACAAATTGCGCTTCGCCATTTACTTGAATGTTGGTGCCTTGAAAGGCAATATCCCAACCGCCAAACGCAGCAGCTTCTTTGGCAATAATCTCCCCTGAGGTCAAATTGAAATACACGAAGTCATCGCCGGTTGCATCTAAACCTTGAATGGATTTTTTCTCGACGGTTTGACCCATTGCGAGTGGGGCATAAATGGCAAAACACAGAGCGAAAGTTAAAAGTCGTTTCATACGATTTGACACCATTTCAAAAACATTTATAGGCCGAGTGGGAATTAATTATACGCTATGAAAAGCACAATGAATTGCTAAAGTCTCTCGAATAAGATTGGATTTAGCGGAGTATTGATCAATTCACCTACCTCAGCGCCTGGGCACCATACATCCCAGTCCAATTGCTGGTGGTCATTCGTGGGCATTCCAAGCCGCATTTCGCCATCCATGTAGATGACGCACATCACTTTACGCGTAGTTGCGGTCGTATTTGGAGACGCACGGTGGTAGGTCCAACCTGCATGAAAACTGACATCTCCCAGCCCAAAAGGCTCTACTATGTGCTTGTAGCCCCCTGCTAACAACGCATCCCGGATGACTGATTCACTGTCATCGCTTATCGCCAAATCTCGACCAATGGTAAGCTTGTGGCTCCCGGCACTAAACTCCAAGGCGCCCATCTTCAGCGGGGTTTCTTGGAGTGGTATCCAAGCAGTAATTGTTTTTTCTGAAGCCAGCGGCCAGTAGTATTGATCCGCATGCCACGGGGTAAACCCTCCCCCGGCCTCTTTGTAGAGGGCCTGATCATGATACAACCTGACGGAATCCACCTCCATTAAGTCTGCCGCAATTCGGGCAAATCGAGGGCTGAACACAAAGGACTTTATGAGCTCATTCCGCTTCCACAAATTGGTAATCTGCAAAAACGCTTTGCCGTATGTATCCCTCTCATCAAGAGGTCTATTCTCATGGTTTAAGCGATTTACCTCAGCTGTTATGCCCTCTTCGTAGTGAGTAATCTCAGCAGCGGAGAACACATTCGAGAGCTTGATGCACCTGTTTTTCCGGTAGAACTCCAATTGCTCGTCGGATATCGAATACGAGTCAGATAAAGGAAATACTTCAGACATTACTTGCTACAAGTTACATTCCAATTAAAGCGAGCCGCTTATGCAAACTACGTAGTCAAAATGAAATTAATCGTCTTCTATCTTTTCTTGCTTTCGTTTATCTGTAGCGATTGGGAGCCTTCGCCGAAAAACAAGGTGGTTCAACCCAACTTTATCATCTTGTTTTCCGATGATGCAGGTTATGCTGATTTTGGATTTCAAGGCAGCACTGATATCAGAACCCCCAATCTTGATAAGTTGGCTCAATCGGGCATTCGGTTTACTAACGGATATGTAACTGCATCGGTTTGCTCTCCTTCTAGAGCGGGGATGCTTACGGGCAAGTACCAACAGCGTTTTGGGCACGAACTTAACCTCCCGGGACAACCCGATCCCGCGGTTCCAAACTCAGTGAGAGGTCTCCCCCTTTCTGAGAAGACGATTGCCGACTATTTAAAAGAAAAAGGATATGTGACAGGCTTGGTTGGAAAATGGCATCTCGGGTTGGAGGACCAGTTTCATCCGACGCATAGGGGGTTCGACGAGTTCTTTGGCCTACGGAAAGGGAGTGGACCTTATTTGGAAGGATCTGCAGATACCATCGAAAATGGCTGGGAAAAAGTTTCTCCGGATTCACTCACCTATTTGACTGACGAATTTGGTAATCGTGCTGTCGATTTTATCAACCGGCACCAAGAACATCCGTTTTTCTTGTTCCTCTCCTTTACCGCTCCCCACACACCCATGCAAGCAAAACCTGAGTATTTGGCGCTCGAAACAGACCGTTTTAGGACTCCGGTACGAGCAAAAAATGCTGCGATGGCCCATTCTCTAGACGAAAACATAGGAAAGGTAATAGAAAAGCTAACGGAATTAGGTTTGAGGGAGAATACATTGATCGTATTTGCCAACGATAACGGAGGCGCAATGCCTTTTAATGGCTCTCTGAATGCTCCACTTCGAGGTGCCAAGGGGACGGCTTTGGAAGGTGGAAATCGAGTACCATATCTCATGTCATGGCCCGGAACGCTTCCAGAAGGCATGGTTTACGATTCGCCTGTTTCTACTCTAGACTTTCTCCCCACTTTTCTTGAAAGTGCCGGGGGGGCAGCGCCTATGGAAGGCTTGTTTGATGGCGTCAACTTGATCCCATATCTCAAGGGGTCAAAGGAATCCGCCCCTCACGATACACTGTTTTGGAAAATGCAGTGGGGCGCTGCCATTAGAGTTAAAGAATGGAAACTGGTTAGAACACCAGAAAACGAACATTGGCTATTTAATCTAAACGACGACATATCAGAGGCGCATGACCTGGCCTCAACATTCCCTGAAAAAACAGGCGGAATGAGACGAGCACTGGAACTGTGGGAATCTGGCCACCCCTCACCACTCTGGACCATTGAAGATGAATGGCACGCCAGGACTCTTGAGCGATACGACCAGTCAGTGGTTGACAGTTTTATTCGACGATAGATTCAAACATCAACCTTTCCTTTAGTTGATTTTGTAATTGACGATACCCAAATAAATAGACCTCAGAAGGGCCTCAGCGCCATTTTTTGAACAACGGGTATCTTGATGGGCATCCCCCAATTACAGAATCGCATTAGACATGGCCAAATTGCGTGTTTAATCACACTGTTGAGCATTTTCTGCTCGGTCGCTACACCTATTGCTCAAGCACAAAATCAGCCACTTGTATCCTACTCGTTAGAACAAGGACTTCATCAGTCACAGGTCTGGGACTTCCGTCAGGACAAACGCGGTGATATGTGGCTAGCCCTTTTCTCCGGAGGGATTTCCAAGTTTGACGGGGTCTCTTTTACTCGCTTTGCTCACGAAGGAGAACTCTCCGAATTTGTGTTCCAGAGTCAGGTCATCTACGAAGACCGAGCCGGAGTGCTTTGGTTTGGTACTAAGAATGGTCTTGTTCGATATGACGGAGTCGCAATTGAAACATTCACGACTTCAAACGGACTTCCAGGAAATGATATTCGGGCTATTGCTGAAGATGGCGTGGGACACTTGTGGCTCGGAACGGATAACGGGCTTTGCACCTTTTCAGGGAATCAATGCGCCCCAACACTAGATGAGCGAATTACTGATCTCGCATTCAAATCGCTAACAAGAGACCAGAACGACAATCTTTGGGTCGGAACCTCGACCAATGGCCTTTTCAAAGTTGAAAAAGATAAAACCCTCCAATGGGACAAACAGTCTGAATTGGGAACGTCAACAGTTCAGTCGATCACATTTGATGGAAAAAATACGATTTGGATTGGGACGGACAACGGATTGTTTAGGTACGATGGCGAGAAATTCGATCGCTTCACATCTGGCGACGGCCTCCCTTCCAATTCGATTCTCTCACTTGCGCTAGACCGTTCTGGAACACTGTGGGTCGGGACTCAGCAGGGGGCAGCCAGAAAAATAGGCGACCATTTTGAACCTTTTTCGCCCAGAACCCTAGGTACTATTCCAATTAGATCCATTCTTCAGGATCGAGAGAACAACATCTGGTTTGCAACCGATGGCAAAGGAATCTTTAAGTATGTCCCTTCCGCTTTTGCGCATTATGGACAAAACGATGGATTGCCCGGAAATATGGTTTGGAGCATTGAGGATGGTCCAGAGAACACACTTTGGGTCACCTTGCAAAACGGTCTTAGCCAATTCGACGGATCCAATTTTGAAGCAATTCCCGACCCCGGGGGGCTTTTTAGCAAAAAAGAAGTGCTATCCATGCATCGAGGTCAAGACGGATCCATGTGGCTGGGATTGCGCAATGTACTTGTCCAGTATAAAGATGAACGGTTTAGAACCCACCGGAATCTTGGTGGCATTCCCGTTCGAACGGTTACGTACATCGGAGAATCTCAATCGGGCGATATTTGGGTCACCACGGGAGACGGACTTTTCAAATATGATGGAACGTCCTTTACTGCATATAGCTCTAAAGATGGCCTTTCTTCTGACGAAATAACGACTGTCTTGCCTCACAGCAATGGAACGGTCTGGATTGGTACCAAAAGTGGAATAGACATTTTCAATGGGACCTCGTTCAGCCATTACGAAACGAACCAGCCACTCGATTCATATTGGATTTCAGATATTCGAGAATCTAAAAATGGAGATGTTTGGATAGGGACACAAAACGGGGTTTTCTTGCACCGGGGATCGAGTCCTGTAACCAATCCGAGTGTTGAGTATTTCGGAATGGAGAGTGGACTCAATGACGAAATGACCTACTTCCTTCAGTTTGATGACTTAGACTACTTGTGGGTAGGCACAAACAAAGGAGTTAATCGAATCGATACGCGCCGGTATTACAATTCAGGCGACATCGATATTAGGTCTTATGGGAAAAATGAGGGTTTCCTTGGAATTGAGACCAATCACCACGCCGTTCACAAAGCAAACGATGGTACGATTTGGTTTGGCACAGTTGCGGGTTTGACTCAATACAATCCTGCAAAGGACGTGCTAAATCGAGTAGAACCGATTACCAAAATTACAGGTCTTCGATTGTTTTTCGAGGACATCGATTGGACCCTCTATACCGATTCGTTTTCAAAGTGGTCACAGGTTCCAGAACAACCTATTCTCCCCTACAATCAGAACCACATAAGTTTTGACTTTGTTGGCTTGAGCCTTTCTGCTCCCGAAAAAGTGACTTATTCCTACAAGTTGGATGGATTTGAGGAAAAATGGTCGCCAGAAACGAAACAACGTTCTGCCATTTACTCAAACTTGCCACCAGGAGACTATACGTTTCTGGTAAGGGCTAAGAACAACGACGGTCTCTGGAATATCCAACCTGCCTCGTATTCGTTTACAATCACAGTGCCGTTTTGGCAAACGTGGTGGTTTTACATTGCGTTTGGAGCTGGATTAGTGTTCGGCTTAATCGGTTTGATTCGATTTAACACGCGCTCATTGGAGCATAAGCAGCGCGAACTCGAGGACATGGTAGCTCAGCGAACAGAAGACCTAGAGCGCACCAATGTTGCCCTTGTTGAGGCGAAGGAATTGGCACTTGATGCGGCTCGAGCAAAAAGTGAGTTTTTGGCTAACATGAGCCATGAAATCAGGACGCCGATGAACGGCGTAGTTGGTTTTACGGACCTACTTTTAGAGTCAAACCTAGGCGTTCAAGAACGGGAATACGTTAATATCATTCGCACCAGTGGCGACGCTCTGCTCAAAATCCTCAACCATATTCTAGACCTTTCAAAAGTAGAAGCAGGAAAGATTGATCTTGAACATCAACCATTTTCACTACGAAACTGTGTAGAGGAAGCGCTTGATGTGATGACGATGAAAGTCGAGGACAAACAGGTTGAACTCACCCACTTCATTGAATTCGATGTCCCGCATTTCGTCATGGGAGACGTGACCAGGCTCCGACAGATTCTAGTTAATTTGATCTCGAACGCCGTCAAGTTTACTGAGGAAGGCGAAGTGTCCGTAAGGCTGCGCCTGGAAGACAAGCTAATTTCTTCGAATGGCTCCCCCGAACATGTGCTTCACTTTTCAATATCGGACACCGGTATCGGCATTCCTGAAAACAGAATGCAATACCTATTCGATTCGTTCACTCAGGCTGACGCATCAACTACCCGAAAATATGGGGGAACGGGCCTTGGACTAACCATTAGCAAAGAACTTTGTGAGCTAATGGGAGGGAAAATGTGGATCGAAAGTGAAGTGGGCCACGGTACAACCTTTCACTTCACCATTCTTGCTTCAGCCGCAGAACAAAGCGCTACATCTTCGGAGATTTACGGTGTCCAAACTGAGTTGAGAGGAGCGCGTGTTTGTGTTGTGGAATCCAATGACACCATTGCTGAAATGCTTCAGACCCAAGTCCTAGATTGGGGTATGGAAGTCACACTTGCTCAGAATTCGGACCAATTATCTGCCGTCTTGGATGCGGGAATTCGTTTTGAAGTACTTCTGGTTGATGAACATGCCTCTGATCGATTCAACGTGGACATTGTGAATGCGCTACAGTCCCAAGCGATTTACAAACACGTTCCTGTTATAGAAATGATTTCGTTGGGAAGCGTTTCAAAATCGTCTCGTACTGGAAGACAATCTACCATACGGCTGAATAAGCCAATCAAACAAAGCAACTTGCATGCGGCTTTGATTGATGCATTGATTAAAACGCCTGTTACCGAGGAAAAAGAAGTCTTTCAAACGCCCACAAAGCGTGACATTCTGGCCCTTACGCACCCCCTTCGAATTCTATTGGCTGAAGACAATACCATTAACCAACGATTGTTTGAGATCACCCTTGAACGACTTGGGTATAGTATTGAAATAGCATCTAATGGTATAGAGGTACTTAATTTGCTAAGAAAGCGACCATTTGATGTTGTATTAATGGATATGCACATGCCGGAAATGGATGGTATTGACGCAACTCATTGCATTTTAGAAGAATGGCCTGCGTCCGAGCGACCGTATATCGTAGCGCTTACCGCAGCCGTCATGAAAGAGGATCGTGAACGATGCTATGAGGCAGGAATGCAAAGCTTCTTATCTAAGCCCATGCAAATCGATGAGTTGATCCACGTGTTGAAGTCCGTGCCGCGCGTCTCTGCTAGAACCAGTCTGCCAGAATCTGGAGCCTCAACTACTTCCACCCGAAACTCAGATATTGGCCCTAACCCGTTGGCACGCAACACGAAAGAAGCAAATTCTCTGTCTCCTTCTGATAGTACGGTCTAACTAGCTTACACGGTCAAGCTAATTGAAAAGAAAACCCCCGGCGCGCCCTGCGCGCCGGGGGTTTGTGCGTCTGAAGGGAGTCGAACCCCCACGGGCTTGCGCCCACTGCGCCCTGAACGCAGCGCGTCTACCAATTCCGCCACAGACGCAACTCCACCCAAACGATGTCCGTTCTATCGTTTTTCGAAGGATCCAGGTGGTACGAAGAACGAATTCTCTATTCAACTCTATGTAACGTTTTTACATCGCTTTCACTACGGCTATATTGGGCGACTCAGACTACCATCCCAATTATCTCAATTTCAATCAAATTACACCATGAAGCTACGGATTTCGATACTAGTGGCGCTTCTGTGCATCGCTCCAGACTTGGCATTTGGTCAAGAGGAAGCGGTTCCATCTATTGAGGCAACCTTTATAGAGGATGCTCCTCGTATGGACGGAAACTTAGATGATGCCGCATGGCAATCCATTACCCCCATGGCAGATTTTGTCCAGCGTTGGCCGATTGAAGGAGCCGAACCCACTGAACAAAGCTGGGTCAAGATTGGGTACGACCAAGACTATTTGTATTTCGGATTCCAATTTTTCGACAAAGAACCGCATCTAATCCGAGCTAAAAACATGGAACGCGGTGGTAGAAACGACCGCGACGATCATGCTTACATTGGTATTGACACGTTCCTGGATGGAAGAAATGCTTTTCTTTTCGAAATGAATGCATTAGGCACTCAGGATGATGCCTTGATTGCAAACGAACAGATGACCATCGATTCATATAGCTGGGATGCGGTTTTTGTCAGCGAAACAGTTATTGATGATAAAGGATGGTCCATGGAAGTCCGGATTCCTTTCCGGCAACTTCGATTTCCTGAGGGAGACGACCTAACCTTTGGCCTCTGGATGCGACGCACGGTCAACCGTAAAAATGAAATCCAGAACTGGCCCCTAATCCCCCTTACTTATGGCTCCGGATATAACTCGGATATCAAAACCGTTTCGCGATATGGCCGGCTTACTGGGTTGAAAAACATTCGTCGCGGAAAGAACATTGAGATCAAACCATATTTCATTACAGGTGCTCAAAAAGTTCGGAATGATCTTCGATTCGAAAAAACAGACTCGGACACGAATTATGATGCAGGGTTTGACCTTAAATACGGTATTACCTCAAACTTGACGTTGGATTTCACCGTCAATACGGACTTTGCCCAGGTTGAATCTGACAACACTCAGCTAAATTTGACCCGGTTCAGTCTCTTCTTTCCTGAAAAACGGGAGTTTTTTCTTGAGCGTTCAGGCATCTTTGAGCACGGAGATTCCAGACGGACTCAGACGTTCTTCTCCAGACGTATTGGTCTGTCCGAGGCTATTTTGGCTGGATCGAGACTCACCGGACAGATCGGAAGGTTCAACGTCGGGATTCTAAATATTGAAACGGCTCCAGATGGAGGATCATTCTCCGATAAAATGGGCCAGATTTTTGGCGATAAGTCAGCCAACAATGCCGTTGCTAGGCTCCAAACCAACTTCCTAAAACGTGGCTCAGCAGGCGTTATTTTCACCAATTATGATCGCGCTGGCAATTATAATCGCGCCCTTGGATTTGACGTTTCTCAGCGGTTCGGAACGGCCAGTAGCATGGATGCTTGGTTTACAACCGTTTCGGATACAGATCCCGGAAACGAAGGCCAAGCAGGAAGTGTGAGCGTTAGCTACCGCGATGATGTGTATGGAGCCAGTCTAGGCTACACGAGTGTAGGCGAAAACTACAGTCCTGCTCTTGGATTTGTCCGTCGTCGGGACATGAGACAATCGGTTGCTACGGTCACCTATAGCCCGTTATTCGAGAAGGGCCCGTTTCGTCAGATGACCTTTCACACAATGGGTATTAACATCACGGGACAAGATGGTAAGTTACAGTCCTGGGAAATAGACCCAAGCGTCTCATTCACCTCTCGTGAGCGGGATAATATTCAGGTTTCAGGCTCGCGTGAGTTTGATCGCCTCATTGGCCCGTTTAGAATTCGTCCTGATGCGACCATCTTACCTGGCGACTACTCGTTTAACCGAATTGGTGCTCGATTTACCTCTGACCCAAGCCGCAAGTTTTCAGGCACTCTAAATGTCCAGACAGGTGGGTTTTATGGTGGCGACCGGACGGATATGAGCCTAACTGCTGGTTACAGACAGTCAAAACACCTCACGCTCGGAGGCGGGATCAGTAAAAGCAATATTGACCTTCCTATCACAAATGGAAAGTTTAGCGCGACCACAGCTTCGGTCGACATTCTTGCGAGCGTGAGCCGCAAGTTGTTTGCCAAAGCGCTGATCCAGTATGACAACTTCTCGCGTAACGTCAATGCTAACATTCGAATTGACTGGATTCATACTCCTGGTTCAGACTTGTTCCTTGTGTTTAACACATCGTATCACGTGACAGGAGATAATGAAACGCTATTTGATCCGCGCGCCGACTTGTTGCTTAACAGCATGGTTGGAGTTGCTAAGTTGACGTATCTGATCTTGCTTTAAAACGAGTTATTCGTTTTAAAGCAGAAGGGGCGGGCACTAAAAGTGCCCGCCCCTTTTTCAATTACATGCCTTCCAACAATCCGAATCAATCCTTTTTCCGCAAAAACCGTCCGATGTCATCAGAAAAAAACTCGGCATCTTTTTGGTGCATTTTGATGTAGGCTCTGATCTGAGATGGTTCTGTTAGGTCCTTCAATCCTTTTTTGTAAACGCCATCTTCTAACGCTCTGGCTAGCAACACATTATCTGTTTCGAATTCAAAGGCAAAGAAGTACCACTCTTCGTTTTCATCTTCTTCGCAAACGGAACACGAAATGTTGGCAAACTGAACTCCATCTACGGATGAAACGAAGCCTCTTAAATACATCGTTTCTGATTTCTCATCTCCGCTATCCGTGTAAACAAGCTTGTATTCATTGTCAGTCAACGCAGAAATAGTAAGAATTGACGCCTCTTCGTCGTCCTCATCCATTCCCATCCACGTCCCAATCAATGCAGGATCCAAAGCAACTTCCCCAGGCTCTCCCATGGGCGCTTTCGCTCCTTCACAGCCCACGAAAAAGAATACAAAGACTAATAAAAGGAGCGTAATACGATTGTTCATGTGTTTTTTGCCCATGCAGGCTCTTGTGATACATTCTTATACTGTAAGCCGCGTGTAAGGTATTTTCCGTAACGAACTAATTGGCTAATCCCCTACGTTTGTATGCTTGGTGGTTGTTAGGTTGGACGTACTTGTTCAATTTCAAAAGCCGATCTCGATGAAACAGTTTCTTTTCCTCCTTCTTTTGGCCGCATTGGTGAGTCCAAGTGTTGCCCAGAAAGCTCGCCCTGTCCCCTACCCTGTCATACCGAATCCTAAGTTTGATCGGGCTGTAGAGAATGGAACGCGCACGACCAGCGGACAACCAGGCAGCTCCTATTGGATGAATGAAACGGATTATACCATTCACGCATCGCTATCGCCCTCAACTAACACGGTGCGTGGATCTGAAACGATCGTTTATACAAACCATTCGCCAGACGACCTCAGCACAGTAGTCGTGCACTTGCATCAAAACCTGCATAAAGAAGGAGTGGTTCGAAACAGACCTCAGAAATTGACAGGAGGATTGCACCTCTCTAGCGCTGCTTTCAACGGAGATGAGCTTCTTGAACGATCTTCTTCAAGAGACGTGGGATATCGGATTAACGGCACCCGAATGTACATCACCTTGCCAGAGCCCATTAAATCCGGCACATCAGCTGAGTTTGACTTCTCGTGGTCGTTTGAAGTACCTGAAGCAGGCGCTCCTCGCATTGGGCAAGACGGCGAAATCTACTTCGTTGGATACTGGTTTCCACAAATGGCCGTCTATGACGATGTGAATGGTTGGAAAGCAGACGCTTACATGGGAAATGGAGAGTTCTACGCCGATTTCGGGACGTATAACGTGAGCATTACCGTACCCGAACAGTATGTAGTTGGTGCAACTGGCAATCTGGTCAATGCCGATGAGGTTCTCACTGCTCAGACCACAAATCGCCTCAAACAAGCGAAGTCAACGGATGATGTGATTCGCGTGGTTACTGAAGAAGACCTTGGAAAAGCTACAAAAACCAGCCCGACGGGTAGCCTAACTTGGAAATTCCAAGCTGAAAGCGTGCGCGACTTTGCCTTTGCCACATCAGACAAATACCTGTGGGACGCGACCAGAGCAAAACTACCTGACGGTTCATTCAAAGATATTTTTGCTTTCTACCGGCCAGAAATGAAGGTATGGCCGAGGTCTGCTGAGTTCGCTCGCTTTACCATCGAGTTCATGTCAGACATGATCTTACCCTACCCCTACCCTCACATGACAACAGCTGAAGGGGTCATTGGAGGCGGAATGGAATTCCCAATGATCACGCATATTGGAGGCGGACGAAACGATCAAAGTCTCTTTGGGGTGACCTTCCATGAAATTGGTCATATGTGGTTTCCTATGATCATTGCCCAAGATGAAAAGGAAAACACGTGGATGGACGAGGGACTCACCTCATTTAACACAGCCGAGGGATCTGCCAAGTTTTGGAATCAGAATTCTTGGGTGCCAGAACGTCAAGGCTATTACCGGATAGCCGGTACAGGGGACGAAGTTGAACCCATGCGCCACGGCGACCAGTATCCATTGGATGGCAGTGCACGCGGCCTGGCCTCCTACAACAAGCCAGCAGTCGCTCTAAACGCACTCCGCGGCATCGCTGGGCAGGACCGCTTCATGGAAGCCTATCGCGAGTACGCCAACCGCTGGGCTTTCAAGCACCCGCAGCCGTACGATCTATTCAACACATTTAACGATGTACTTGGCAAAGACTACGATTGGTTTTGGACGACTATGTTTTTCGAAACGTGGACTCTGGACCAAGCCATTGCTAAAGTTGAAGAATCAAACGTTGGCGTAGTCGTGACAGTTGATGATTTGGGCCTTTCAGCGTTTCCAGCGGTCGTTTCAGTGACCTATTCCAATGGCGACGTTGCAACGGCATCCATTCCCGTTTCTGAATGGCATTCAGGAAGCCGCTCAGCAAAACTGACCTTTAAGGCCGGTTCTATTACTCGAGTTGAAATTGATCGCGACCAGTTTTTCCCCGATGTAGACCGCTCAAATAATGTTTGGGAAAAATAGATTTGCAAAGAAATTGAAAACTTGTAGAAAGGACTTGCCCTGAGTTAAACATCACGGTATCTTTCGGGCCGCTCGGGAATTCAATCCGATGCGAAATTCCTCGGTAGCTCAGTGGTAGAGCATGCGGCTGTTAACCGCAGGGTCGTAGGTTC
>JABMOI010000175.1 GCA_013204185.1 bacterium
ACCTAGTGTCATATACAGAGCGTATATATCCTAAATACTATTCACTTAAACACGGTGGTATTTACGCTAGTATTGAGGATGTTATTCACATTTTACTAAAGCCTAACCAAGCAGCTATCCAGTATTTCGAATCCGAGGGTCAGGTTTACGCTATATCCTTTAATTCTGATTCAATGAAACTTTTCCACTTATCAGACAGCTTTTTTGTATCTAAACTTATATATGAATTTGCATCTTTTTATTCAGGTGTATTTGAACAAAAATACTTCGACTTATTACATGAATTGCATCAAGTTCTCATAGCTCCTATTACTGCGGAAATGAACAACTCCAAATTATTGATCATTCCTAACGAAATGATGAATCAAGTTCCTTTTGATGCACTGCTCACAGCACCAATAGATGTCAAAACCAACCCGTCTAGATTTGCTCAAGATTTTCCGTTCCTGATAAAGTCATTTGGAATCAATACAGGCTACTCTGCAACCCTACTTGTGGAGCAGTCTAAAATTCAGCTACCTAAGTTCAAGGCTCAGTTACTAGCACTGGGACCTGTCTTTGATACTCAGGAAGCCTATTCTCCTGCCGTCAATTCGTTTTTAAGATCTATTTCAACAACTGCAGAGAGACAAGATCTAGTTCTTGAGCCGTTGTTAGGCTCATTAAGTGAGCTAACTGAGATTGAGAAAATAATCGATTCAAGAGTCCCGCTTTGGAAAAGGCTTTGGAATGATCAAACTGAAATTCTTTTACGAGATTCCGTTACAGAACATGACTTGAAAGAAAGAGATCTAACGGCCTTCCGTTATTTGCACTTCGCTACACACAGTTTTGCAGATCAGATCAGTCCCGTAAACTCTGGAATTTTACTACAAACCAACGAATCGTCAGGTGAGGACGGGATCCTTCATGCCAGCGAAATTTTTGGACTAAAAATATCTGCTGAATTGGTTGTTTTGAGTTCCTGCGAAACAGCACTGGACTTTGCCGGTGGGTCTGTTGGTATTTCAGGATTTGCAAAAGGATTTATCTACGCAGGAGCAAAGAATATTATTGCATCCCTTTGGCCTAGCGATGATACGGCGACAATGCTGTTGATGAGGCAGTTTTATCTGAATCTAAACTCCGATCTATCAATCGATTCTGCGCTACGGAACTCCAAGATCCAACTCATCACATCGGACGGTCCGATTTCGCATCCATATTATTGGTCTGGGTTTATTCACATTGGGTCTTCGCCAGGGTCGTAGGGAGTTTTTGGCTGCGAACTAGCGGCGGCCGTTGGACATTTGTGCCGCTTCGGGCAGGCGTCGAAGCTTTGACATGGAAATGGCTCCAAATATTGGCCCTGGGACGAGAATCAGGAAAACCCAATTGAATCCGATGATGTCAATTAGAATAGGTGTTAATTGGAGAGTCACCAGAGTTATCAGAAACCCGATACTCGTTTGTACTTGCAATGCCGTCCCGACATAATTGGGATCCGCGAGTTCGGTTAGAGCGGCGCTGAACTGCCCGCTGTCAGCAATTACAAAAAAGCCCCAAACGAGGCAGGTGGCCGTTAGGAGAACGGGGTTTGAAAACGTAAATCCAACTAACACACAACAACATCCAGAAGCGATAAGGGATATCTGGGTTATTCTCGTTCTACCAAACTTATCGGCATATACTCCAGCTAGAAACGAGCCAGCTCCCCCTAGAAGGAAGACCCCAAAGCTGGCGAAACGGGCGTATTCTTCTTGCCAGCCAAATGCTCTATAGCTGGCTATCAGCATGATGGGCACCCAAGCCCACATGGCGTATAACTCCCACATGTGACCGAAATAACCGAAATTGACCAATCTGGCGGGCTTATAAGTAATTCCAGCCGCTGCCTTTCGCCAGTCAAATGCGGCTCTCGAGCCTATGAATGGTCCTGTTCGAACGAACAAAAACGCAATTACTGAAGCCCCAAGGGATTGAATGGAGGTACCCAGCATCACAGCTTTCCAGCCAGGAAAAGCAATGGAATTAAAAGCCAATGCATTCAACAAGTGAGGAAGGCCAGAGCCAATGGTTACGGCTCCAACTAATATTCCAATGCATTTCCCCCTATCTAAATTGCACCAGCTGGCCATTATTTTCATGCCCGGCGGGTAGACACCGGCGAGAAATGCACCGGTGAGAAATCGAAAGACGATGGCAGAATCTGGGCCAGTTGATATAAGTGGGATCAAGGAATTGGAAATAGCCCCTAAAAGGGCGCAGACCGCTATCACGTTTTGGGCTTTAAACCGGTCCGGTAAATTCAACACGGCACTCAACAATGCTCCAAAGACGAATCCAAGTTGAACGGACATGGTCATCCACGCCTGCGACGCGGGCGTTAAGCTCCATTCCTCTACAAGTTGAGGGATAACGGCTGAGGCTGAAAACCACAGAGACATCGATAGCAAAACTGCTATCGAAAGAAGAATCATGTTGCGCGACTTCAAGACCATGAACACCTAGTGAGTTGAGTGTGCTAGAATACGGGTTCTTTCAAAAAGTCGTTCTATCAATTTCAAGTTGAAGTCCAGACTTCGGGAGTTCGCTAAAAGCACGTAGGCGCGGCGACAAAAGTGTGACGGTAAAAAAAGTGGCGCGGCGATAAAATCGCCGCGCCACTGAAAAGACCTAAAACACGAACTATCGTCTAGTCCTCATCTCCATCCAAAATTGAATCGATGCGGGCTGAAAGATCACGTAGGTGAAGACGTGTCATGGAGTCGCGAGTTCTGGTGGCCGCTCTATCAACTTGTGACTTCACATCTTCCAATTCACCACGAACTACCGCCATGATGTCAGATTGACTAACATTGACAGTCGTGTACCCGATTTCAGCTAAGAAACCGACCGCAGAGAAATTAGAAGCATTCAACAGTGATTCCAGCTGATCGATGTAACCACGCTGAAGGTTCCTACGGTAAGAATCGATTGACGAAGCACCTGCTAATTCCGAGAATACAGATTTCTGTACGCCTGCGAAGAGGTCCATCATGGTGTAGTTGTCGCCACCGTATCTGGTCTCAATTTCAGAAAGTCGAGCAAGAACCTGAATATTCAGGACTCGGCTCAACGCCCCAACTTGATATCCGCGGATCCGATTCTCGGTGCCAACAATCTCAATGCGCTGAAGAATGTCATTACGAATTAACCACTCAGGAGTAGTCCAAACATAATCTGAAAGCCACTGAATGGCCCGTTCCTGACGTTCTTTAGCAACAGGTGTGT
Organism: bacterium; assembly: GCA_013204185.1. Lineage (GTDB taxonomy): Bacteria > Bacteroidota > Rhodothermia > Rhodothermales > UBA10348 > UBA10348. Next base: position 3,253 of record JABMOI010000175.1, read on the forward strand.
AAACGACTCCTGCTTGATCCGTCGTTTTGTTTTGCTCGTAGATACCACCAATGTTGGCAGAAACGTGCCCAATGTAACGGCTGTATTGACCACCAACGTTGGTGTACAGTTCTTTTAGCTGATCGTAATCAACAGCTTCTTCCTTCGACCAATCAATGAGCTTGTCTAGGATGCGCTCCAGATTCAAGATTCCGAGGCGAGATGCTTCCATTTCGTCATTGGAAATATTCTCAGTCTGGGCACGGTGGTCAGATGGAATTGAACGACCAAACCACATAGATGGATCGTCGGCACGTTCTTTAACCCAATTGTTCAGAATGAGACGTTCTTGCTCTGGGGTACGATTGCCATCAAACCAAGAATACGTCCATTTTGCGGCCCAATCGTCGTACTCGCCTACTTGAGCGCTGTACTGTGTCACGCCGTCTCCGGGCTGAGCAACATAGTTAAAGCGAGCATAATCCATAATGGAGGGCGAAACACCATGTTCAGTTGTGAACTCTGGATCGCGCAGCTGTTCTACAGAATATGCGTACGAAGAACCCATGTTGTGCTGATAGCCCAACGTGTGACCGACTTCGTGGGCCGAAACAAAACGAACGAGCTCCGCCATAACAGCGTCGTCAAACTGAGCCTTCTGTGCTAATGGGTTAATGGCCGCTGTTTGGACCAAATACCAATTCCGAAGCAAGGACATCACGTTGTGATACCAGTTGATGTCCGACTCCAAAATCTGACCCGTTCTAGGATCGTGAACATGCGGGCCTGAAGCATTCTGAATGTCAGAGGCGAAATAGCGAATTACAGAGTAACGGGCATCTTCTGGGCTGAAATCAGGATCTTCTTCGGCAGTCGGTGCCATTTTCCCGATGATCGCATTCTTGAAACCTGCTGCTTCAAATGTGCGATTCCAGTCTTCAATACCCTGAATAAGTGGTTTTCTCCATTTCATTGGAGTGTTTTGATCCACGTAGTAAACAATAGGCTCTACTGGCTCAACTAATTCACCCCGAGCATAAGCTGCTGGGTCTTTGGGCTCCAGTTTGTAGCGAGTCACATAGCATTTAGTCTCTGCTCTCTGCTGCGTGCCATTGTACTCGGTGAATTCCACGCTGAACAAACCGACCCGATCGTCGCAAAGACGAGGCGTCATTGGGACTTCAGGAAGCTGCACCATGGACTGTGCCATTTCGACAGTAATTGCGTTCGTCGAGGAATTTGAAGGTGCTTTTGCGGCCTCGTAGGTGAGGACGTGGCGCACTTCGATGTTCGTTGGAAAGCTCTTCATGGAAGAGATATATGAACGGCTTCCGTCTACCCGCCGAACCTGAAAGGCCGTGCGGTAAAACGAAGGCAATCCGATGGCTGGCACGTCTGAATCATATAGTGACGTAACGTCAATCACGACACCTGAAGTGTCTGCGTTGTACGCTTTGATTTCAAAAGCAGATACAATCGGTTCAAGGTTCGAATTGCGAACGGCTTCGTAAATCGGATCGTCTTCATCTCCTCTGTTTTCGTAACCAACAACTTTCAAGAAGATGTTGTCCCCGTTGCGATCCCACCGAATGACTTGGGTATTGGCTTTTTGACCACCGTATCCAATGTCTTCTGCCGTTTTGGCGATACGGGTAACCAGCAAGTATTCTTTTCCTAACTGGTCATTAGGGATTTCGTAGTAGTAGGTCTGATCGTCTTTATACACGTTAAAAACGCCGTCGTCTTTAACAAAAGTGTCTTTAATGACTTCTGAAAAGGCTTTGGGGCCTTTTTTATCATCCTTTTTGGCGGCGGCTGCTTTTGCAGCTGCTGCGGCGGATGTCGATGCTGCGGTCTTGGTATCTTTTGACGTCGCACATCCTGCGACTAAGAATATCGCAAGAGCAATCGATAGATAGGTTTGGAAATTCCTCATTTAACTCTGTTTTAAGTCGATATAAAATGATGGGTGGGATGGGCGAATCTCGGCGATACGTCCGAAAGAACCATCAAAAAAGGTACCATCAGGCGCTTGCTTAATCAATCCGAGAAGGCAGCTATTTTTCAGGTTGGGCATTTGGCCCAATTTCCTAGTCCAATTCTAAAATACTCGTTCTGGAATTACTCGGTCATCAAGGACTGAACGGCAATTAGACGGTCTGATTGAGTAAACAAATCGTGATAATACACGAAGGAAGTGTACATATTTCTGAGTTGAGACAGACCGCCTTCAAGTGCGCGAGTAATTCCGAGGTCTAGAGAATAGTAAGAGTAT
>JABMOI010000176.1 GCA_013204185.1 bacterium
GCAACCACGCCGTGGATGGCGCCCGATTGCTGCAGCTCCAACATCTTTTTGGTAGCGCCCGCAACCACGAATGGATTCGCTTTTTCGCGGGTGGGCGCCTTCATCAAATCGGCCCAAGAGCCTCCGCCCGCCTCGATAATCTCCTCCTTGGTCACATCTGCTTCGATGGATGAAGAGCCAAGCACGCCAATGTTAATCAGGAGCGCTTTCCCTCCGAGACGTTCAATCTGCTGCCGCATGAAGTCGGCTTCGGCCGCTTTGGTGTCCAGAGTCGCGAGGATGGCGATGGTTTTCATAGGCTTACTTAGAAAAGCGCAGGTTAGCGAATTCAGACGCAGCCGCCGTTACGGCGCGTTCAATGGGCAGGCGCTCGGTCGAGGATCCAGTCCAAAACCCATGGCCCGACGTATGGTCCAGCATATACTGCGCATCCTCAGGGTTCTCCATTGCCGCGCCGTGCGCAATTAAAATGACATCCGGGTGCACGGCGCGGCATTTCCGGTACGCTTCTTCCGTTTGCTCAGCGGTCTGCTCAATGGTTAAGCCGCTATCATACCCCTTGAGGCCCCCTTTTGTGGTCCCCGCGTGGTAGCAGAAAATATGCGGCCGCGCTTCCTTGCACACAGCAATTGAGTCCTCCAGCGTGAAACCGAGCCCGATGGTAACCATGTCCATCTCTTCGCGGGCAAACTTCAGCATCTCAATCTCATTTTGCAGCGTGATTCCGGCCGAATTGAGCACTTTATAGATTTCCGAGTCGTGATCGACATACGATATAGAGGGGCCAATATTAGACACCGAGTTGACGCCCATGTCTTTGCAATCCTGGAGCACCATCCGCATGTCCTTGAGCGGATCGTTTGCGTTCAGACAGGCGCACACAAAGGCCTTCCCTGCCATGGCCGGCATAATGTCCTCGCGGGTATAGTCGAGCGTTTGGCGGTTTGAATCGAGAATGGGCCACATCATGGCCATCGTCCCCATCCCATTGGCGCGAAGCCTCGCGCCAGAGAACGTATTCACGCAATCGGTGCCGCATCTTTCAAGAAGTTTAGCCACCAGGCCACTCCCCGCCGACGAAATCATAATCGGGATGCGCTGATCCACTTTTGCCTTCAAATTGGCCAGAATTTGAGCAGTCGAAATTCGTTTTGTGATCACGGTTGTTTGATGTTGCTGAATGAGACGCCGATCGGTGGACAAAATAGTACTTCAGCACGCATGTTGCATTCCCAAGAAAGATATCCATCCAACAGGGCGCCTGACTTCCTTCTCTGAACTATATTCCGTGGTATCTCTTCGATTGCCCAATAACCTGACCTGCTCTCAATGAAACTCCGCCTATCGATTTATGCTTTCCTAGCCCTTTTCTTCGTTTCACAGGCGCAGGCCCAAGTAGCCGACACGCTCATCACGCGCACGCTGGATCCCATTGTGGTCACCGCCAAGCGCACGGCCTCAACGCTCTCCTCTTCCACGGCTGGCGTGTCGGTCCTATCGGCGCGCGAACTCAGCGCCCTCCCAAATAGAAATGCGGCTAGCTTACTTGGCTTCTTGCCCGGAATAACCTTCTTAGACTTTGATGGCTTAGGCTATGCGCCGCAATCAGTTACACGCGGCTTTTATGGCGGCGGAGAGGCCGAATATGTGATTGTGATGTTGAACGGGAAGCCGATTAACAACATGGAAAACGGACTAGTGAACTGGGAGGCCATCACGAGTTCGCCCACGACTACCATCGAAGTCCTGAGAGGTGGATCGTCGTCTCTGTATGGCGATGCCGCGATTGGAGCCGTTTTGAATGTGCGCACCGAGGCGCCACTTGAAACTACAAAACGGTTTAAGGCCAGCACAGGCAATTACGGCGTTCGAGCAGCTCAAGCATCCATCTTGAGCCCTCGCTACTCATTGTTGGGCGACTATAGCGAAAGTGAAGGCTTCCGCGATCACAGTAAGCGCATCGCGGGCACACTTCAGGGATCCTATATGTTGGTGCAAGAGGCCATTCGATCTCTTGAAGTGAGCGGCTCAGCCAACTTTAGGGAGTTTGACTCGCCGGGTCCACTTCGATCTATTGACCAAACCAAAGAAGGCGCCGAGAGCCTGGCTTTCTTTCAATTTGACGGTACAAGCGAGCAAACGTACAGAGCTTCGCTCGACGGAAAATGGGCCCTAGACCTTGGCCAGCTCTCGGCCGCCCTATCCGGACACCTCAGAAATCAAGACCTCATTAGGACCCTGCCCCTCAGCGCTGATTTCGCAGACACGCAGCAGCGAAAGGTAGATGCTAAAGGAGTAAAGGCCAGCGTCCAACTCGCCGATCTCTCCCTCCCTTTTTCCATGGATAACCATCTCACAGTGGGCGTGGACGCGTTTTACGGTTCGTTGGACACGCGCTACGCGCCCATTGCAACGGGCGGTCTGGGCGATGCGTACCTCGGCGCTTCGGGCGATGCCGGCGACATTTCTTCAGACGGCACCGCTTCGAGATCGGGTTTTGCGGGCTATGCCCAACTCGAAATCAACCCAACTCCGCGTCTCAACCTTTCACTCGGCGCACGCGCCGATTGGCTAGAAGATTCGTTTGACGAAGTAGCAGGGCTATCCGAAGCTGTTCCGAGCGCTTCGCACTCTGCAGTGAGCCCAAAAGCAGGCCTCAACTACCGTTACGCTTCAAGCAGCCAGCACGTGGGGAATGTGTACGCAAACGCAAGCCGCTCCTTCAAAGCGCCGACGCTCGACCAGTTGTACGACTTGCGCGCATTTCCTGTGCCCTTCCCTCCTTATTCCATCCGCATTGCCAGCGCAACACTGACACCGCAGGAAGGGACGAGCTACGAAGTTGGATTTTATCACCGCGTAATGACTGCCAGTGGTTGGTCGGCCTTGGTGAGCACGTCGGTTTATTCCATCGACATGACTAACGAGATTGACTTTTCGTTCGAATCCTTTTCCAACGTTAATATTGGCAAAAGCAACCACAAAGGAATAGAAACGGGCATTAAGTTGGCGAAAGAAGGCCTTGGCTCGGCGTTTTTGAATTACACCCTCCAAGATGTGACCCTAGAACGGGGTGAAAACAAAGGAAATGCCGTCAAAGCCATCCCAAAGCATTCGTTTAGTGGGGGCGTGGTTGCTGAACTTGGACCCGTCTCGGCGAGCGTCGTCTTAAAAGGTCTTCGAAAAATGTACATAGACGACGCCAACGCTCAAGCACTGCCGGACTACGCGACGGTAGACGCTCGCCTCGCCTACACGCGAAACGCCTATACCCTGTCGCTCGATGTATTTAATGCGCTAGATAAAAAATATAACAGCACGGCCTACCCAGATCCGGGTGGATCGGAGGTGTTATTTATCTTCCCCGCCGCGCTTCGTACCGTTGCGGTAGGGATCGAGGTCTTGTTCTAACTTGCATCACAGCTACCCACCGCGTTTCTTTTCGACTCTCACCCACTTCTCGTTTACCTCTATGCCGGACTTCGCTCGCCTGACGCAACGTTCCTTTACTGGAATCTCGCTCCTAGTCTTACTGATGTTTTCGCCCCTTTTCGTGGGCTGCCAGGACGCCGCTATGCCTGAACTCGAAACCAACCCAAACCCTCATTTGGTTACGTATGAAGGAAACGAGGGCCCTGGAGTCGGCAAACATATTGTGATGCTCGCCGGGGATCACGAATACCGATCGGAAGAAATCCTGCCTGCCATGGCGCGGATATTGTCGAAGCAGTACGGCTTCAAAACAAGCGTTTTCTTTACGCTGGATGATGAAGGATTTATTGAACCGGGCAGCTCTAACATCAAGGGCCTTGAAGCGCTCGAAACCGCCGATTTGCTCATTATGGGGCTTCGTTTTCAGGACTTTCCCGAAGACGAAATGCAGCATATCGTGAACTACTTAGACCGATCAGGTCCAGTTATTGGTATTCGCACATCGACCCACGCCTTTGCAGGTATCGAAGGGCAGTTTGCCAAATACAACTGGAATTATGAGGGTGAAGAGTACCTGAAAGGCTTTGGCCGCCAAGTTCTGGGCGAAACGTGGGCGGGGCACTATGGCACTAACCACGAACAGAGCTCGCTCGTCGTGCCGCTCGAAGCCGAAGCTGGCCATCCTGTTATGATGGGCGTAAGCGATATGCACGTCCAATCGGGCGGCTATTTCGCCAATCCAATGCCTGACTCCCGGCCTCTCGCCGTTGGCGTTGTGCTAAACGGAATGTCGGCAGATGCCGAGCCGGATCCCGAAAAAGAGCAAGTCCCCGTTGTTTGGACGCGCAGCTACACGGGCGCGAATGCCCAGGAAGGTCGCGTTTTCACGACTACCCACGGCGCTTCGGAAGATTTTCTGAACGACGGATTCCGGCGCATGATGATTAATGCTGCATTTTGGGCCGCTGGGATGGAAGACTCCATCACGAGCGACATGAACATTGACTTCGTAGGCCCCTACAACCCAGTAACGTTTGCATTCGACGGATACCGATTGGGCGTACGCCCTGCGGATATGGCCGGATGGGATTCGCCCATCATGGACGCGTCCAAGCCCACGACCCAGCCTGCAACAGAAGAGAACTAATCTCACGCTAAACGCCTCCCCACCATGAATATTGCAACCCGTGTCCGCCTCGGCCTTTTGGCCCTACTGCTTACGACCGTTGTCGGATGTACGCCCGACCCCGCAATTGAGCTCAATAAGGGCGACCATATTGTGTTGATAGGTAACGCACTGGCGGATCGCATGCAGCACGACGGCTGGCTCGAAACCTACCTGCAGAGCGAGCTATCCAGCTCTGAGCTTGTGTTTCGGAATCAAGGTTTCTCAGGAGACCGAATCGACCGCCGCCCCCGAAGTGTGGGATTCCCTTCCGAAGATGCGTACCTAGAACTCTCAAGCGCAAATGTCTTATTTGTAATGTTTGGATACAATGAGTCGTTCTACGACGACGCGGAAGGGTATGGCCAAGCGCTGACCTCGTGGATTGATAGCACGCAGGCTAAAACCTACACCGGAGACGGTCCGCCTCGCATCGTCCTCTTTTCTCCTATTGCCTTCGAGAACCTGAACGATCCAAACCTGCCAGATGGCACTGAGCACAACCGACGCCTCGAAGCCTACACCGAAGTTACAAAATCTGTCGCCGAGGCAAAGGGAATTGATTTTGTTGATCTATTTCATCCTTCCCTCGCTGCCTATGAGAGTTCTGAGGAGGCCCTGACTATCAATGGCGTGCACCTCAATCGAGAAGGAAACCGAGTGGTTGGACGAATCGCAGCCGAGGCCATCTTGGGCTGGGCTCCGAAAGAAGACGAAGCCAAACTAGAAACCGTTCGCCAAGCAGTTGTAGATAAAAACTGGCACTGGTTCAACAGGTACCGTGCCACGGATGGCAACGATGTGTGGGGCGGCCGCTCGCTGCTCTCTTTCACAAACGGGCAAACCAATTACGACGTGCTGAACCACGAACTGGTTCAGCTTGACGTCATGACCGCCAACCGCGACAAAGTCGTGTGGGCAGCAGCTCGCGGCCGCACCTTAACCCCCGACGACTCCAACGTCCCCCCTCCCGTAAAAGTGGAGACCAACCTCGGCGAAGAGCAGATTCAAGACGGCGAAAGCAAAACGGGAACGGTTAAATACGCCACCGCCGAAGAGTCGATGGCGGCCATGAAGTTGCCAGACGGCCTGGAGGTGAACTTATTTGCTTCAGAAGAGATGTTTCCAGAGCTCGTCAACCCAGTTCAGACGGCTGTCGACACAAAAGGGCGCCTATGGGTTGCTTCGTGGGCCACGTATCCCAAGTGGGAGCCACTGGGGGAAATGGACGACCGCCTGCTCATTCTTCCGGATGAAAACCGGGACGGCGTAGCAGACACGGTCATTACCTTTGCCAAAGTGCACAATCCCACCGGGTTCGAGTTTTGGAACGGCGGCGTGATTGTGGCTTCGGTCCCCAACCTGCTATTCCTTAAAGACACCGATGGCGACGACGTGGCCGATGTGCGCATCGAATTGATGGGCGGCCTCGGCTCAGCGGACACACATCACTCAGCCAATGGCTTCACCTACGGACCCGATGGGTTCATTTACTACCAACGAGGCGTCTTCAATGTCTCAAACGTGGAAACACCGTGGACCAACAACCAAGAATCGGACGTCTCGGGTATGTACCGGTTCAACCCGCGCACGCACGAATTCAGTTTTCACGCGGATAATTCTCCGAACGCCCACGGCACTGCGTTCGACTACTGGGGCTACCATTACGCCACCGATGCTACCGGAGGCCGAGCCTATCAGGTCGTTCCTAGCGAAGACGCGCCAGGAGCATTTCAAATGCGAAAACTGCTCCAGAATACCGTTAGACCGGTTACGTCGAGCGGCATTATTTCCAGTTCGCATCTTCCGCCATCGATGGAAGGGGATTTCGTTCTCTTGAACGTGATCGCGTTTTTAGGCATCAAGCAGTACGACTTGAAGATTGACGCCAACACGGGATTTGTGGATGGGACCGAAACCGACGACCTCTTGGATTCGTCGGATCTCAACTTCCGTCCTTCCGACTTTGAGATTGGGGACGACGGGGCGCTTTACGTTGCCGACTGGGCGAACGCTATTATTGGGCACATGCAGCACAATGTGCGTGACCCTAATCGCGACCACGAGCATGGACGCATCTACCGCATCACGGCTACGGGAAGGCCGCTCACAGAACATGCTGAAATTGATGGCGCACCCATCGAAGCCCTGCTGAAACATTTAGAAAATCCGGTCAACGGCGTCCGGAACCGGGCCCGCATCGAGCTTTCTGAGCGCAACACAGACGAAGTGATTGCAGCTGCGAAAAAGTGGCTTGCTGGGTTTGACCCAACCTCCGCCAATGATGCGCATCACATGCTTGAAGGATTGTGGCTGCACCAGCAGCATAACGTCAAGGACAGGGAATTGCTCGCTCAGGTGCTTTCTTCCCCCGTTGCACACGCACGTCGCGCCGCCGAACGTGTTCAAATGTTGTGGGATCACGACTCCTCTGCCCTCGTGCCCGCACTTGACCGATCGCCCTTTGACATGACGCCAGAACAGCTTGCTGCGCAATTCGAAGGAAAGTCGGAAGATGGTCTGATAGTCGTTGGGACAGTCATTGAGCAGATGCGATACAACCGACCCAATTTTGCGGTCACGGCGGGTGAAACGGTCAAAATCCGCTTCGAAAACCATGATTTCCTCCCGCACAACTTCATGATTGTGCCTCCAGGGCAAGGTGAAGCGGTTGGAGCGATGGCCGAGGCCATGGGGGGTGCTGGATTTGAAAATGGATTCATCCCAGAGAATGCAATCATCATCGTAGCTTCTGACTTATTGAGTCATGAAGCTGAACAGACTATCGAGTTCACGGCCCCCTTGGAGCCTGGCGTATACGATATTATCTGCTCCTTCCCTGGCCACCGCGCGACGATGAATGGTAAAATGACGGTGTTGGCTCGAGAATAAGTGGCCCTAGAAGCGGACTCTCAGTTTAGTTATCGTCTCCCGTTTCATCTATAACCCGGTAGGCTCGGATCGCATCGACTTCTAGCCGAAAGGCGCCGTCGATCCCATCGGCTATGTAGAGTCCAAAACTGTCCACATTAGACAAATCGATCGATTTTACATTAACGGGCTGGCCAAAAACAGTTGTCAGGAGGGAGCTAAACGGAACGCGCACAACGATCCATTCATCCGTGGTCTTAAACGCGGCCCGCCTCGATACTGAGCGTCCGCGTAGCCTCGCTCCGTCCGACACCTCTATCTCAAATGTCCTTCCATTTCCGCGAACGAGTAATTCGAGTCCGTCGTAGTTACTCAAATCAGTGGGCCTGGCGGCCCTAAGCGATGTGAATCCACCGCCACGTGTTACGAGTGTGCCGGTGAACCTAAGGGTACCCTCTTCCAAGCTCACAAATCCTTTGGATCGACCACCCATGACGCCGTCATTTACTACGCGCCAGGATGCTTCCTTTGCAGAACCAAATTCAAAAAGCGACAAGCTGTCAGGGCGAATGGGTAGACCTTGGGCGTAGCTTTCGGAAATCCCAAGCGTCACAACTAGGATAATGGAAAATAAAATGCTCACGTTTCGAGGGTGTTTAAAGGGATGGTTGATCTTGGATGGTTGATCCTGGAGAGTAAATACGGCGCGCAAAGTTAGAGACCGAACATGATCTGAGGCGTTGTACCTCGCAGGGGGATCGTTTGTTTGAATCCCCTCTCACAACCAAGCACCCGACCGCCATGCCACTTCGATTGCTGGAAGTTAGCCTCCCTGAATCAGACGCCAAAAACGTCCGCGAACTCATCGCGGAGGACTCCATCTACGGTTTTTGGCGGGAAAAACAGGGCGAAAACCAATCGTTGGTGAAAATGCTGCTGTCCGTCGAACAGACGGAGCGCGTGCTGGACCTGCTTGAACAAAAATACGCCGGGCTGGAAGGGTTTCGCGTGGTGGTGCTCCCCGTTGAAGCAACCATTCCGCGCATAGAGGAAGAAAAAGCACCAGAGAAGAAGGAGGACCAAAAAGCAGAACCGGCGGCCAAGCACATGATGCGCATCAGTCGGGAAGAACTTTATTCCGACATTGTAGACAGCACCAAGCTCAATTCCATCTTCGTGGGAATTGATAACATGACCAACTCGGCGTACCGCGACCACCTTTCCCGCGTGAAAAGCATCATGCCAGAGCCAGGTCGGAACGTGCGTCTTTTGTATCGTGCCTATTTTTAAGCGA
>JABMOI010000020.1 GCA_013204185.1 bacterium
GAGAAAACGCTTAACCAGGGCCGAAGGAATTCGGAGGACGGGCGAAGATCCAGACGTCGAAGAAGAGAGGGCAGAAGAGCCGATTTCGTTACAATAATACGGAACTGCAACAAAAAGATTCCTACATCCTCAACTAAATTCAAAATTTCACGGATAAAGTTCGTTATTTCATCAGTTTGAAGGGTTGAGATTTCACAGGGTAGCTGAAATTGACCTGTTTTGAACCTATACTTACCCCAGACCCAAGTAAAATACGTGCTCATTTCCCACTTTTGATGTAAAAAATGATACCCGCTTCAGAAGCACTCAAGTTATTGCAAGAAGGAAATGAACGGTTTGTAGCTGGTTTCAGAAGCAGTAATTCCAGGCCGAGCCAGCGGCTCCGTGACAAACTGGTTGATGGGCAAAATCCAATTGCGATCATTTTAGGCTGCTCCGATTCTCGCGTTCCAGCTGAAATGGTTTTCGATCAAGGCCTCGGGGACTTGTTCGTTATCCGAGTTGCAGGGAATGTAGTGGCGCCCTCCCAAGTGGCCAGTGTTGAGTTTGCCGCAGAAGCCTTCGAAACCCGACTGGTTGTTGTCATAGGCCATTCTCAGTGTGGTGCGGTTTCGGCGACCATCAATGAAATGAAGCTTCCCCTGCAACAACGGTCTCAAAACATGCAAGCCATTGTCGGCCGTATTCAGCCTTCAGTAGTTTCTATGATGGAAATGACCGATGCACAAGACTATGAATTGCTGCTTGAACGATCTATTCGCGCAAACATTCGGGCTTCGGCAAATCACCTTCGCCACGGCTCACCTTTACTGGAAGAGTTAATTCAAACCAAAGGACTCATTGTGGTTGGAGCCGAGTATTCTCTAGAAACGGGAGCCGTGGACTTTTTTGACGGAATACCCTCTTAACACCTGACACGTATGACTCAGATCGTAGTTGAAGTCCGCGACTTGATGCAGTCGGGCTATGAGTATGTTCGTTCTGAGCCCATCGGCGAGAATTTTCATCCAGAATTTTGTCCAGACCTAACTCCCAAGGATATGTTGGAAATGGGAGTTTTCGGAGGCAGGTACATGACGGACTGCAGAGATGAGTTTCCCGCTGATTGGTTTGAAAGTGCGCGCCTTAGTCCCAAGAAAGCCAATCATAACCTTAATTTTTTCGGTGTCGATGCGTCGCAACCCCTGAAAGAATGGCAGCGCAAAGGCTGGATCCACGAAGATGATCCTCGAGGCTGGTTTCAGTGGTATTGCAGATACTTTATGGGACGCCGAGTTGAGGATGACGCGAGGCAAATAAAACGATGGAAAGCCATTCGCAGACATATTGCACAACTGACGAAAAACTGTGTCCGAGGTGACTATACGTGTAGGCCTCGCCAACGGCAGGCGTTGCTGCACTGGGCGTATGATTCGCGGAATATGTAACTGATTGAGCCGGCACTACACCAATGCTCAAAACAAATATGGAATCATGAAATCCAACTTCGAGCTTCTCATTTCTTCTATTCTATATGGAATAGCTGGAGTCGGCCTCATTTTTATGCCTGCGGAAATCGCATCTGCTGTGGGACAAGATGTTTCGGGATTTCTGGTTTGGGCTCTTCAAAGCCTCGGAGCCGCTTATTTGGGCGTCGCGTGGATCAACTTTATGAACAAACATGCCCCGTTAGGCGGAATTTATGGTAGGCCCGTCCTCATGCTAAATGTGTTGCTGGCCTCCCCGTCCCTCTTTTTCAGTTATGATCTGATGGATAAATATCCCGACCAGCCCGCCTTTTTGGGGCTTACAGTGGTCTTTGGGTTGCTAACCGCTGCATTTCTACGTCGTTTTCTTGGGAAAAGCCCTGTAGCAGAGCCAGCCACCAAATAGTTCTCTTTTCGACGGCGCAGATCTTTGTTTAGAATCGTTCGTTCTCTGCACACCCTGCCCAGAATCGATACGAATCCATGTTTATTTCAGTTCTAGACCTCTATAAGATTGGAATTGGCCCTTCAAGTTCTCACACCATGGGGCCCATGGTTGCCGCACACCGATTTCGCCAACGGATTGCTGCACAAGACCTTGCAGGCACCGACTTGCACGTCCGTTGTCTTTTAAAAGGCTCGCTCGCCTACACAGGAAAAGGCCACGCCACAGATCGCGCCATTGCGTTAGGATTTAATGGGTTCTTGCCCGGTGAACTGGTAGAAAGAGATGTAAATGAGCTTGTATCCGAATTGTGGATGCAAGAACAGCTTCACATCGGTGACCTGGTCGTTCGATTTCACCCGCCCAATGACATTGTATTTGATCGCGGAGATCCGCTTCCACAGCACCCGAATGGGATGATATTTCAACTCATTGACGGGAATGGGAATGAGGTTATGCAAGGGGTCTACTTTTCTATTGGTGGTGGGTTTATCAGTACGCTAGCCGAGATTAGTTCAATTGAAGCTCCGCTTCGGATGGAAGAAGGACCTGCGTTTCCATACCCCTTTGAATCGGCCGCCAATATGCTGTCGATGTCTGTGGCCAGTGGGCTCTCGATTGCGGAAATGAAACGCGAAAACGAACACGTGCATCACGGCGATGTGGAGTTGGATAAAGGCCTCAATCGGATTTGGCAGGCCATGAAATCCTGCGTTGAGAACGGTTTGGGCGTGACGGGAACGCTGCCAGGCGGCCTGAACGTACAGCGCAGAGCAAAAGGGCTGCACGAACAACTGGTCGCTCAGCCCGAGGAGGCCACTCAAAGTGACTGGCTTTGCGCCTATGCTATGGCGGTGAATGAGGAAAATGCCGCGGGGCACATGGTGGTTACCGCTCCTACGAACGGCGCCGCTGGCGTTATTCCGTCGGTTTTATACTACATGGTGGAGCATAAAGGCATATCCCACCAACAGATTCAAGACTATCTGATTACATCAGCAGCAATTGGCGGATTGATCAAACATCGGAGCTCCATTTCAGGCGCCGAGGTTGGGTGCCAGGGCGAGGTTGGGTCGGCCGCGGCCATGGCCGCGGCCGGACTATGTGCGATTCGCGGCGGCTCAACGCTTCAGATTGAAAACGCGGCCGAGATCGCCTTGGAGCATCATCTCGGGATGACGTGTGACCCCGTGGGCGGCCTGGTGCAGGTGCCATGCATCGAACGCAATGGATTTGGCGCCATCAAAGCCTTCACCGCTGCGTCGTTGGCCATGAGAGGCAACGGACTTCACTTCATGTCGCTGGACAACTGCATTGCCGCCATGAAACAAACAGGCGAAGAAATGTCGCTCAAATTCAAAGAGACGTCGCTGGGCGGCCTCGCAGTAAGCGTAACCGAATGTTAACCGGAATGCGCTCGGCCGCCTGATCAGGGCTATTAGGCGAAGCAGGCGGGCACTCGCGGTGCCGTCTGCTGAAAAGCGTCAATAGCCGTAAATAGAGAAGTCGTCCTTCTTGAGATGAAGCGCCAGGACAATCGAGAGAAGTGCTGAATTTGCCAGAAGCGCGGACCCCCCGTACGAAATAAAGGGGAGCGGAATGCCCACAACGGGTAGCAAAGACGTAGCCATCCCGATGTTAATAAACACGTGGATCAGAAAAACACCGGTTGCACCACCCGCCATCATCACCCCAAAAGGATGCTTCATGTTGGCGCCGAGTTGAACAAGCCGAATCAGCAAGGTGGCAAACAAGATCAAAATGATCATGGTGCCAATGAATCCAAATTCTTCTCCGACTACTGAAAAAATGAAGTCGGTGGACTGCTCCATCACAAACCCGCCTTGTGTTTGAGTCCCTTCCATAAACCCTTTTCCGGCAAAGCCTCCACTCCCAATGGCCGCCATCGAGTTCACCTGGTGGTAGCCCACGTTTTGCCTGAACGCCTCGTCTCCTGGGTTCGTAAATGAGAGGACGCGCGCAAGCTGATATCCGCTAAGTACTTTCGTAATGGCAAACTGAGTAAAGGCAGCCACACCAAATGTCGATACTGCAGAAACCACCCCAATGCGTTTGTCCCTCGTTCGCCACCACATATAACCTGTGAACAGGACGGCAAAAACGAACGCCCAGGTCTGGGAAACCACCGCCAAGTACCCTGCAATGGCCGGCGATATCATAATGAGGAGCAGGTTGAACTCAAGCCCACTCCAAAACAAGGCGATTGGGATCAGGCCAAAAAAAACGAGAGCCGTTCCGGTATCGTTTTGCAAGACAATGAGGGTGGCTGGGAGCATAATGAGCCCTACCAACATGAAGGCAAACTTCAAGTCCATGGTCTTGGGCCTTCGTATGCCAACCAACTGAGCGATTGCCATAACAGTCCCAACTTTCGCCAATTCTGAAACCTGAATGCCAGTTGATCCGAAATAAAGCCACGATTTGGCACCATTAACTTCACGGCCAAATATCAAGGCAGCTACCAGCAGCAGCAGCGTAATTCCATAAATGGGAAAGGCTGCTAGCTGGAAAAACCGGATCGGTAAAACCAAGGCGATTAGCAGACCCAGCACGGATATTCCGAGCCAAATTAGCTGTTTGTTGAAGTTGTCCTTCGGCTCAAAAGAAGCCACTTCGGACGCAGGTCCATGCGTGGCTGAATAGATGGCCACTAACCCAAATAGAACAAGTCCTATCCAGGCTATGAGGCTAATGGGATCTAAATTTCGGTACCAGGTACGCACTATTTCTCCTAATTACCGTCTACTACAGCACTTTTTCGTGACATCATGCTTTTCATGTAGATGTCACGACTTGGGTTAATTCTACCCGTCAGATACCGCTCTGCCATAAAGCTGCCAATTGGGCCGGCTGAACCTGATCCAAACCCCGCGTTCTCAACAATGACTGCAATGGCTATTTGAGGGTTTTCTGCAGGAGCTGCCAAAATGAACAAGGCATCAGACGTCCCAGATCTAGGGTTTTGGGCCGAGCCCGTTTTTCCAATACTGGTAACGCCCGGAATCTCTAGCCAGTAACTCTCCTCAGTAATAACTCGTCGCATGCCCTTCTTGACTATATCCAAATATCTCTGATTGACATCAATTTTATTCGGAGGATCGATCTCTGGCACTTCAACTCTCCCGGTTTCTTGATCGACCATATTACGAACCAAGTGCGGCGTAACCATGGTTCCACCATTTCCTAGGGCAGCTACGTAGCGAGCCAACTGCAGTGGAGAAATGAGCAGCTCACCTTGGCCAACACCTAGGTTCATAATCGTTCCTTGCGTCCATTTTTGTTCGCCGAGTCGACTATTGTAGTACGCCGAGTCGGGGAGCAGTCCTGAGTTTATCTCGGAGCGAGCAATATCTAAGTAAGGTGCCTCGCCAAAACCGAACGGGGCAGCAAAATCATGTAGTGAATTAACGTCCTGCAGACGCATCATTTCAAAGAAAAAAGAATTGCATGATTCCTTGAGGGCCGACTCCACATTAAGAGACCCATGCTTGGCCAGGCATTTATAGAAATCTCCGTGACCCAAGGGATGCCCGCCATTGCAGAAATACGTGTAATTTTCGTCGATCGCACCCTTGGTCAAGGACATCAATGCGATCAACGGCTTAAAGGTTGAGCCCGGAGCCAAAACGCTTTGTGTGACTCGGTTGAACAGCGGCTCATCTGGCGAATTGAGTAAATCGCTCCATGTTTTAGGGTCTAGACGGGAGGAAAACAGATTTAGATCATAATCTGGTGCACTGAGCATGGCAAGGACTTCGCCGTTGTTTGGATCGAGCGCAATCACGCCGCCACGCTTTCCAACAAACAACGATTCGGCAAATGCCTGGAGGTCGGCGTCAATGGTCAGGGTTAGGTCCATCCCACTCGTTGCGGACTTGTCCATCTTGCCACCTAAGTAGTCGTCAACAACTTGGCCCTTGATGTTGACCATCTTAAAGTCTGCGCCTGCCGCCCCTCGAATGTACGGTTCGTATTCCAGCTCGAGTCCACCCTGGCCAATGGGGTCGCCACGTCGGTACGTGCTATTATCATCCATTTTAGCCAAACGCGCCGCAGTAATTTCGCGCACATAACCTAGCGCATGCGTAAACCGAGCATCGGTTTTATAGGCTCTTTTCTGGGTAATATCGTAGTCGATGCCGCTGAGGACGTGCCGCTGCTCCAAGACTCGCGCAAGTTCAGAAAGCGTAAGCCCGCTGCGAACTACACTTCTTCTGTGGAGGCTAAACGCGCGTGCCAATTCAATTTGACGAGCAACCGAGGAATCTGGCTCGTTGATTAGGTCCGCCAACAGCGGAATGGTCTCATCGTCAAAATAGAAGGGAGTAACGTATAGCGTGTAAGACGGCTCATTTTCAACCAAGAGGGTTCCGTTTCGGTCAAAAAACCGACCCCTGGGAGCCTGCACGCGATGTTCGCGCATCGAATTATTTTCAGACTTGCCCGTGTGGGACTGCCTGTCCACCAGTTGCATTTTTACAAGCCTTAAGGACAAGGTGCCCAAGATGATGAGAACAATAGCTGAAAAAATGCGAACTCGTGACCGACCTTCGTCCATGACTGATGCGTGCTTGAAATGAGGAAAGGAATCCTCTGTGTAGAAATGAGAACACGAGTGTTATCGCCCATGGCATAGCGGAGTTCCGTTCATCTGGCAGATCGGGCTAATCAGTTTCTTTTCGGTACGATTGAACACAAAATCGGTCTTTTTCACGCAATAAATTGCGACTCTTAACCTGCAGGCATTTATTCTGGACACGGCAACCCGAGAAAGCCCTCTTCGTTAGACGGTTTCCTGTTTAGTGGCCGATGGAATGAAATGCGTAAAACCAAGGACATTTAGCAGGAGAAGCCCCCCCACCCGCCAGCATTCTCCCAGAGCAAATCAAGGCTTATCTATGAGTACATCTATTCAGCGTTTACGGCGCGCTACGTTTCTGGCGGTGTGTTTGATGGCATTTATCATGCTGCCCAGTACGGTTTCGGCTCAATATTTTGGTCGAAACAAGGTTCAATACGACCAATTCGAATTCAAATCATTCAAAACGGACCATTTTGAGATCTTTTTCTATCCGGAAGAAGAAGAAGCAGTCTCAGATGCGGCCAGAATGGCTGAGCGGTGGTATCAGCGACACTCTCGCACCTTTTTGCGCGAGTTTTATAAGCGCAAACCAATCATTTTTTACGCAAACGACGCGGATTTTCACCAAACGAATGCCATTAATGGCGCAGTGGGAGAAGGAACGGGTGGTGTAACCGAATCGCTCAAAGAGCGGGTAATTATGCCGCTCACGGGAAGCTATAAAGATACCGATCACGTGTTGGGTCACGAGTTAGTGCACTCATTCCAGTACGATATCGCCTTATCCCGATCCGACTCGTTGCGCTTTGCCTTTCAGTTAGTGCCGCTATGGTTAACGGAGGGAATGGCAGAATATTTTTCTGTAGGACGGCTGGATGCGCATACGGCCATGTGGATGCGGGATGCCGCGCTTCGAGACGACTTGCCGACCATTGAAACGATCACGCGTGATATGAGCTATTTCCCATATCGATATGGGCAGGCGTATCTAGCGTACATCGGAGGCAAATATGGAGACGCCGCCGTTGCAAACCTCTTCAAGCTTACAGGGCAAGTGGGCGTGGATTCTGCATTCGTCTATACCCTAGGTATCACAGCTGATTCGCTTTCAACCGAATGGATTCAAACGGTTAAGGATACGTATCTGCCACTCACAGTAGAACGTGATAGCGCGGACGTGGCCGGGCGAAAAGTCTTGGCTCCCGACATCGATGGCGGGAAAATAAATATTGCCCCCGTGGTCAGCCCAGACGGTCAATATGTTGCGTTTTTGTCTGAAAAGGACCTGTTTGAAATCAACTTGTTTATTGCAGATGCGAACACGGGTGAAGTGATTCGCAAACTAAAAAGTGGAAATAGAGATGCGCATTTCGATGCCATCCGATTTATTGCTTCTGCTGGTTCGTGGTCTCCAGACGGCCGTAATTTTGCGTTCATCACGTTTGTCGAGGGTGATAACGAAATTTCGATCCTGGATTGGACCAAGGGATCTGTCACACAGCGGTTTTCCGTGGCTGGCGTGTCTGCCATCACCAATTTAGCGTGGTCTCCCGACGGAAATACCCTGGCTTTTTCGGGAATGGATGGGGGAATAAGCGATCTGTACTTGCTGGAGATGGCATCTGGAAATGTTCGGCAGCTTACCAACGATCGGTATGCCGATTTGCAGCCAACTTGGTCGCCCGACGGACGCTCCCTTGCCTTCACCACAGATCGGGGCGAGAACGGCACCAACTTCAGAACGCTCCAATTCGAAGACGAACGTCTCGCCATTATCGATGTGGAGTCTCTTGATATTCGGGTGATTGCACCTTTTAATGGGGCCCATCACAATCCTCAATTTTCGCCAGATGGCCGAAATTTATACTTTATCTCCAACTACGATGGCTTTAAGGACATCTACCGGATGGACCTTGATTCTGAGGACGTCTACAAGCTGACTAACCAAAAAACGGGCGTTTCAGGCATTACCGCCCTTTCCCCCGCTATGACGGTGGCAGCTCAAAGTGGCCGCATGATGTTTTCCGTTTTTGGTAACTCTGAATACACCGTGTATGCCCGCGAAAGCGATGAATTGGAAGGTGTCTTAATCCAGATTGGCGAAAGTTCAGACCGACCTATTGCGTCCGTTCTGCCTCCATACCGCGGCTTGGACGAAGGGCTAGTTGGCAATTATCTGAACGACCCACTTACGGGACTTCCCCCAGATCAAGATTACATGGCCGAAGTGTACAGCCCGCGGCTCAAGTTAGACTTTGTTGCTCCACCAACCGTGGGCGTTTCAGCCGGTGGAGTCTATGGATCCGGCGTGACAGGCGGAGTCGGGTTCTACTTTAGCGATATGCTAGGCAATCATAATTTGACCGTTGTGGCACAAGCAAACGGCACGTTTAAAGACATTGGCGCTCAAGTTGGATACCTAAACAGAAAAAACAGGCTCAACTGGGGTGGCTTCGGAGGTCATACACCGGTCCTTTTTGGCGATTCCCAATGGGAACTCCCACGCTACGACACAGAGACTGGATTGCCTTCTCAAGTCATTAATCAATACCGGTATCGCATCTACGTCGACAATCTAGACGGGGTCGCGTCTTATCCGTTTACCGCAACTAGGCGAATTGAAGCAACCGGTGGCTTTACTCGGTATGGTTTCGACTATGAGGTCGATACCTTTTACTACAGCGCCTTGGGTGTACGCCGCGTACGAACGGATTTGAATTCGCAGGAACCAGACCCTGTGTATTTTGCGAAAGCTGGGCTTGCGCTCGTTTCAGATTACTCCTTCTTCGGCTTCACGTCGCCCATTCGTGGTGGTCGTTCCAGATTTGAGGTTGCGCCGTTTGTTGGGTCTGAAACCTACATTCGCATTCAGGCAGATTATCGTAAATACTTTCAAGTGGGTACGTTTACGTTCGCTTTCCGTGGACTCCACGTGGGCAATTACGGTGCGAAAGAAGGTGCCAACACGCTGTTCACCAGAGAGTACCTGGGATATTCAAACAGTCTCGGATTTGTTCGAGGATACAGCTTCCAGTCGTTTGACAACCCGGATGAATGTACCCCTTCTGCTAATGGCCAGGCTTGTGCCGAAACCGAACGATTGCTCGGTACCCGTTTGGGACTGGCTAGCGCTGAGGTCCGCATTCCCCTATTCGGGACTGAATCCTACGGGTTGATCAATTTCCCGTACTTGCCAACTGAAATTTCCTTCTTTGCTGACGGCGGCGTTTCGTGGACCGAAAGCGATGCTCCCGTATTGAAGTGGGAAACCGGACCAACCACGGATCGGATTCCAGTTTTCAGCGCAGGGGTTTCTACCCGATTCAATCTGTTCGGATACACCGTACTTGAAATCTTTTACGCACATCCGTTTCAACGGCCGGTTAAAGGATCGCATTTTGGTTTCCAACTCGTTCCAGGTTGGTAGGCTACGGGAAGTGAATGGACCGGATGAATTGATGTATCTTAGGCGGACTTCGTAACCGACTTATCCGCTAGTTGCATGTATTCATCCCTCCGATCAATCCTGTTTATGCTGGGCGCAGAAAGTGCGCACGGAGTGGCTACATCGGCAGCTCGTATTGCGCAGCGCGCCACGCCCTTTTTGCTCGACTCCATGTTCGAGTATGCGCATCCCAGCTTGCACCAGGAGCTGTTCGGAAAGACGTTTGCAAACCCGGTTGGTTTAGCGGCTGGGTTCGACAAGAATGCGCAACTCGTCCCTTTCTTTAAAAAGGCGGGTTGTGGCTTTGTTGAAGTCGGTTCTGTTAGTGCGCGTCGGAGCAAGGGCAACAAGAGACCTCGGGCGTTTAGGCTACCTCAAGATGAGGCCCTCATCAATCGGATGGGTCTCAACAACGCCGGAGCGGATGCCATTGCGCCTCGCTTGAAAAGATATTCAGGCCAAATTGCCTTTCCTATTGGGGTCAATATTGCCAAAACGCACGACCCAAGTATTGCTGGCGAAGCTGCAGTCGCAGACTATTGCCATAGTTTTCGCGTGCTGGCGCCATGGGCAGATTACATCGCGCTCAATATTTCGTGTCCAAACACAACGGAAGGAAAAACCTTTGAGGATCCCAATTCGCTGGACGATTTGCTCCGGGCAGTGATGAAAGTTCGAGCGGAAATGCCTCGAAAAGTACCTGTCTTGGTTAAAGTATCGCCTCCAACGGCGTCTAAATTTGTGCTGGACAGTTTCTACGATGAGCTTCTATTGGTGTCTTTGGCGCACGGCGTGGATGGATTTATTGCCACGAACACCGCTCCGGACCGAGACGGCCTTACGACGCCAGCTGAGCGACTAGCAAAAATTGGAAACGGAGGGTTGAGTGGCCGGCCTATTCGCGATCGATCCAATGGGTTGGTGCGCTATATTTATCGTAAAACGAATGGAAAAGTACCCATAATCGGCGTGGGTGGCATTTCGAGCGCCGAAGATGCGTTTGAACGGATCAAAGCAGGTGCCTCTCTCATTCAAGTATACACTGGTTTGGTTTACCACGGGCCAGGACTTATCCGAACCATCAAAAAAGGTCTGGTCCAATTGATGGATGCAGAGGGCTATTCTTCACTCAAACAAGTTATCGGAACGGCCACTTGATAGGTCGGTTTTTGTTCATAAAAAGCGAGATTTATGCCAACTTTAGTCGATTTCGATACCGTACCCCAGCTCTTTAGCCGCCTGGTTAAGTTTCATGCTGGTTCCGATCAAGTTGTGCTACGTTACGTGGACAAGGACACAAAAGAGTGGACGGACATCTCGTGGGAGATGTTTAAGGACAAAGTGTATTCCATGGCTGGATATCTATACTCCGAAGGAGTACGTCCAGGGGATCGAGTCGCTATTCTGTCTGAAAACAGACCTGAATGGGCTTTTACAGATATGGCTACCCAGCTATTGGGAGCTACCAACGTCTCGCTCTACACAACACTCCCCTCGAATGAAGTCTCCTATATCATTCATGACTCGCAAGCCTGTATTTTTATTGTTTCTACCGGGATTCAACTAAAAAAAGCGCTTCAGATTTACGATCTGTGCCCTCATTTGAACAAAATTGTGTCCATGGTGCCAACCCGGGAAGATGAGGACGATGTACCGTATGTGGACCTTTTTGATGAGGCCATGGAGAGCGGAAAAGCGCTCTATGAAGAGTTTAAAGAAGCCATTCATGCGAATGAAGCCGGAGTAAAGCCTGAAGATTTGTCGGCGCTCATTTACACATCGGGCACCACAGGGAATCCCAAAGGTGTGATGCTAACGCACAAGAATTTCTGCTCCAACCTAAAGGCTGCCATTGAGCGCCTTCCTTTCAAGCAGGGCGGTCGTCACCTTTCCTTTCTTCCTCTGTGCCACTCATTTGAACGCCTCGGGGGCTATTTAGGAACGCTTTCAACCGGGATGATTATCTCGTATGCGCGTAGCGTGGATACCGTAACGCGAGATATTCTTGACGTAAAGCCCACGGTGCTCCTTTCCGTACCACGGCTGTACGAAAAAATCTTCAACACCGTATTGAAATCGGTCGAAGAAGGCTCCCCCACGAAGCAGAAGATTTTCCATTGGGCTCGGGAGGTTGGTTTCAAGTATCAATCCATTGCGGCGCGTGGCGAGAAGCCAGGGCCCATCTTGTCTGCCAAAAAGGCCCTCGCCCACAAACTCGTTTTTGCCAAACTGCACGAAAAACTGGGCGGCTCAATCGAATTTGGAGTTTCTGGTGGCGCGGCGCTTCCCAAAGCAATTGGAGAATTCTTTTTTTCCGCCGGAATTCCCATTGTAGAAGGGTATGGTTTAACAGAAACATCGCCTGTTTTATCTATTTCGCCCTTTCACAATCCTCGTTATGGGGCAGTAGGGCATGTAATTCCAGGCGTAACAATTGGCATTCAAGACCTAGAGAATGGTGATCTGATTGCAGAATTGCATGGCGATAGCTACCCAAACGACTTAACCTGCAGAGCGGGCGAGATCTTGGCTAAAGGTCCCAATATCATGAAGGGCTATTGGAATAATGAAGCAGCAACCAAAGAAGCCATAGATTCCGATGGTTGGTACCACACAGGCGATGTAGGCTGTTTTGACAAGGGCTATCTGCTGATCACCGATCGAATCAAGCACATGATCGTATCCGCGGGCGGAAAAAATATCTACCCTGGTCCCATCGAAGAAGGATTCAAGCACGAACCGTGGATTGATCAAATCATGGTTGTTGGAGAGGCTCGCGAGTACCTAACGGCCTTAGTCGTACCCGAAGAGGAGGTCATCAGGAATTACATCAAGGAGCAGGGAATTGCCGCGTCGAAACTATCGGAAATACTGGAAGCAGAGGAAGTGCTGAAAGTCTTCTCGCAGCTATTTAAATCCTATTCACGCCAAGCAGCCGCACACGAAAAAATTCGCAATTTCAGGTTGGTTCTGGAGCCGTTTACGATTGAAAATGGCATGATGACGCCTACCATGAAACTCAAGCGGAAAGTCCTTAGTGCCAACTACGAGGCGCTCATAGATTCCATGTACGCCGGAGTTATTTAGCCCCAATTTCGAGCGCCCAGCCCAGCCCCAGCTCAGAGGCCTAGCCCCAGCCGAGCGCTGTGCCGCCCTGGTACACGATTAAGGAGAATAAGTAGGCCAGTCCCGTCATGTAGAGCCACATAACGGCGGGCCATTTCCACGAATTCGTTTCGCGCTTGGCTATGGCCAGGGTGCTCATGCATTGCAAGGCTAGGACGAAGAAGACCAACAAGCTAACAGCCACCAACGGCGTATAGACCGGATCCCCGTTCGGGTATCGATCCGCTTTCAGTTTTTCCCGCAGAAGGGGGCTGTCCTCATCGACATCCCCTACGCTATAAATTGTGGCAAGAGCCGAAATAATTACTTCGCGCGCCGCAAATGCGGACACGATGCCGGCACTTATTTTCCAGTCGAACCCAAGCGGTCTCATCACGGGCTCCAATCCGTGGCCTATCATCCCAATAAAGCTGTGCTCAATCAGATACCCTGATTCTGCAGCGTTAATCGAATGGTAAGTTGCCGCCATTGCTTTTCCCGTCAGTTCACTTGCTTCAGTTTGTGACTTCCCGAGACTCATTAGGCTATCTACCTGAACAGAGTACGCTTGGTCGGCCTCCATGCGCACCGATGCCATTTCAGGGCTGAGGTCGGCTACAGGAAAACGTGCGAGGCCCCAGAGCACGATAGACATCCCAAAGATGATTTTACCAGCGCGAATAACGAACGCTTTCGAGCGGTCGATCATGCGCCAAAAAATCTGCTTGAATCGCGGCATCCGATACGGGGGTAGCTCCATCGCAAAAAAGGAGGTTTCTCCTTTAAAAACGATCTTTTTCAGAACCAGTGATGCCACAAACGCCATGACTGTCCCGAGCAGATACATCGAGAACATGGCCAGTCCCTGAAACGTGATCAGCCCCAAAACAGTACCAGTTGGCAAGAAAGCCGCAATAAACAGCGTGTAGACCGGAAGCCGAGCGGAGCAGCTCATGAGCGGGGCTACCATGATGGTAATGAGCCGATCCCGTGGATTTGCAAGGGTTCGCGCCGCCATAATTCCCGGAATTGCACACGCAAAAGAGGAAAGCAAGGGAACTACAGAGCCGCCACCCAGCCCGACGCGGCTCATCAGGCGGTCCATGATGAAGGCAGATCTGGCCATATAGCCTGTGTCTTCCATCAAACCGAGAAAGAAAAACAAGAGCAATATTTGGGGCAAAAACACCACGACGTTGCCAACACCAGAAATGACCCCATCAACCAATAAATCTGTAGCCATGCTTGCCGGGAAGAAATCTCGAGCCAATGAGCCGAGCAAGACGACCCCATGTTCAATCACGTCCATCAACGGCGTTGCCCACGAAAAGACCGCCTGAAAAATGAGCAACAGAAGTAAGGCAAATAAGAGTGGACCAAATACACGATGCGTGACCACAGAATCGATTCGATCTGAAACAGACGCTGCACCTGGGTCTTTTTTCCGCGTAACAACTTGCGCCACAAGGGGGCTAAGCCATCCGTACCTTCCAATAACTTCAGCCTGCTGGTAGGGTACTTTGTTTTCTTGAAGACGGGAACGTACGGCTTGGACGGCCTTCTGAAACTCTGGCGCCCACTTTGTCCAGTAGTCTAACATGGTGTCGCTTGTCAGACACTGAAGGACTTCAATAAAACGTTGGCGCTCTGGGACTTTTGGGGCCTCGGTAGCCAACACTTCAATCAAGGCCGGGACCTCCACTTCAACAGCAGACATCAATGTCCATTGCCGGTCCAAAACCGGAGCCAACTCCTCTTTTCTGATCTGATACTTTAGCTTGCCAATGCCATCGTTCCGAGACGCGGACATGGGTAAAACAGGCACACCAAGGCGCTCAGACAATAATGGGATGTCAATTGAAAGGCCCGCTTCTTCGGCCGCATCCATCATATTGAGCCCAACAATCGTTGGAATGCCAAGGTCTAAGACCTGTGAAACCAAGTAAAGATTTCGCTCCAAATTACTGGCATCGACAACACAGACAACTAAGTCCGGCCGAGGCTCCCCAGCAAGGTGCCCTGACAGAACGTCGTAGGCAATACGTTCATCCAGCGACTTTGGGCTTAAACTATACGACCCAGGCAAGTCGATGATTTCGACGGGGACATCGCCTTCCATCCGTCCAGTTTTCTTTTCAACCGTTACGCCAGGATAGTTACCAACTTTCTGTCGCATGCCGGTAAGCAAATTGAAAACCGTGGTTTTACCGACATTGGGATTGCCAATGAGAGCGACGCGCCGGCTGGAACTATGCGATTGAGAAACTGCCACTGTTAAGCTGAGAAAGAGTCTATAAGAACGATTTGAGAGGCATCTTCCTTACGGATGGATAGGTGGTACCCTCGAACTTTAATGTCAATTGGATCCCCTAGAGGAGCAAACCGAACGACTTCGATGGCTGTGCCCGGAAGAATTCCTAATTCCATCAACCGAATTGGGGGGCTGTCTGTTAGCCAACCTTTTATCACGGCTCGGTCTCCGGGTTTGAGGTCGGCAACGGTCATAATGGTGATGGGGTGCCAAATACATTCATTGCTACTTCGCGACGAAGTGCAATTCTGCTTGACTCAACACAGCAGACGAATGTATCTCCATTTTTCACTATGTGAATCATATTGCCCTCACGTACCCCCAATTCACGCAATCGCTGCGCTTCAGAAACACCTAACGCGAAAAACGCAAGATGAACCATCATGCCTGCCGCGAAGCTGGTCAATGGCTGAGGAACGTGGATTGGGCTCATAAATTTCAACAGAAAGCGGGTTGCAATAAGAAGCGCGTATCTAATAAGGTACGGCTTATTTAGAATGAATCTA
>JABMOI010000177.1 GCA_013204185.1 bacterium
CAAATTGCTATGCAATGTGCTGCGTTCACCTTTATGGTTCCGCTTGGCATTGGAATGGCTACCTCTGTTCGGGTGGGGCAATCCGTTGGTCGAAGAGATGCGAATGGAGCTTCGCTGGCCGGATTTACAGGAATTGGCATTTCAGTCCTTTTTATGAGCATGACTGCCCTTGGGTTTTGGCTCTTTCCAAGGCACATCGTTTCTTTGTATTTGGACCTTGACGCCCCGCAGAATGCTGCGGTCATCGAAGTGGCGGTGAGTTTGCTAGCCCTGGCGGCTGTATTTCAAGTAGTGGATGGAATCCAAGTAGCTGCCATGGGGGCGCTGCGGGGGATGAAAGATACCCGTACTCCCATGGTTATTGCCGCGTTCTCCTATTGGGGAATCGGGTTGGTTGCTGGGTATGTTTTGGCTTTTCGTTTGGGCTATGGCGAGGTCGGTCTTTGGTGGGGCTTGGTGTTAGGTCTAGCGACAGCCGCCGCCCTTCTTACTCGACGTTTTTTCAGACTCAATCATTCGCCTTGACGGTAATTCCCTGACACTTTATAAAGTGTTCACGAGACTCTAGTTGTTGTAAGCCCCCAATAATATATATCTTAGGTTTCATTATGGCGATTTCGTTTAGTCTGAAATTCAAGGGCTACCTGCTATCATTGCGTTCCGCTTTTGATTAAGTTTTTTGCCATTCTGTGATTTCGCAAACCGACTCAACTCCACGTACTGGATGCCGCAGATTTTTTCAAGGAAGGTAAACACCCTTCCGACCCTAACTCTTTTGGGCACAATAGCCGGTGGCGTTTTCGCCGTTCTATTCGTTTGGTACTTCTTTTCCCCGAAGTTCACCGACGTTGGCTATGCCCCTGAACAACCCGTTGCATACAGCCACAGGCTGCATGTAGGTCAGATTGGTTTGGACTGCCAGTACTGCCATACGAACGTGAAGGATGCCAACCATTCTAACGTTCCGGCTACTCAGACCTGTATGAACTGCCATAGCCAGGTTAGAACGGAATCATTGAAACTGCTACCGGTTCGTGAAAGCTGGGCAACTGGTGAATCCATCGAGTGGGTAAAAGTCCATCAGCTACCTGATTATGCCAATTTTAGTCACATGGTGCATACCAATAACGGCGTTGGGTGTGAATCGTGTCACGGCCGGATAGACCAAATGGAAGTGGTATCTCTTTCAGAGCCTCTTTCTATGGGATGGTGCCTAGAGTGCCACAGAAATCCAGAACTGTATTTGCGCCCCAACAGTGAGGTTACCACTATGGGATATGAGTATCCTGAAGAGTTCCTCACAAGCAACATGGCTCGGATACTGTCCGAAGGAATTAAACCACCCACTAACTGCTCAGCTTGCCACTACTAATCGAGCGTTGGAAACATCACAGCTTTTGATTTTCCGGCCTTACGGTTTTACACGCATCGATACCAAATAGATTATGATCGAGCTTCCAGTCATTGAATCTTTCGACGCAAACGAGGACACACCTCGTTCCCGTTTCTGGCGTAGCGTCAGCCAGTATGAGAATTCATCCGAATTCAAGCGGATCTCTGGGGAAGAATTTATCCCCGGCGCATCCAATGCTCCAGAAGGAGCCACCCGTCGTCAATTTATCCAGTTGATGGGTGCTTCGATGGCCATGGCTGGACTCACAGCCTGCCGTAAGCCGCTTGAGCACATCGTGCCGTTTTCCCATATGCCGGAAGACCGTGTTGAGGGAGTTCCTGTTTTTTATGCGTCTGGAATGCCATTTAGAGGATCGCTCCACCCCGTTTTGGTTGAGAGCTACGATGGCCGCCCCCGGAAAATCGAAGGCAATCCTGAGCATCTGGATAGCCTTGGAACGACGTCTCAATATCAGCAGGCTTCAGTCTTGAACCTGTACGATCCTGATCGCATGAGTCAGGTTTCTCATAACGGAGAAGCGTCAAGCTGGGGAGCATTTAAATCGTTCGCGGCTTCGATGTCTGCCAGTTCGCGCGTTGTAGTGCTGGCTGAAACAAGCTCTTCAATGACGTTTGCCGCAGCTCGTCGGAACTTAGAACAACGATTTAGCTCAGTTCGTTGGGTAAATTGCCCAATTGGAGGAAATGAAGCAGCTCGTGGCCTTAACGCTGCATTTGGTAGCGGCCTCCGGGCTTCGCATCAGTTAGCGGGTGCCAAAGTTATTGTGAGTTTGGACGCAGACTTCATGGGATCTGTAGATCAGGACTCTGTTTCCAACGCACGTGGATTTAGTGCCAGCCGCAACGTAGAAGGCACGGGCGAAATGAGCCGTCTCTACGTTGTTGAAAGTGGTTATTCAATTACCGGCGGTATGGCCGACAACAGACTTCGGATGAAGTCTGCCGAAGTTGCTTCGTTCGCTGCAGCCTTGGCTAAAGCACTTGGTGCTTATGCCGGCGATGCAGGCGTACACGCTTCACACGCCTGGATTGAAGAAGTAGCAAGCGATTTAAGAAGCGCTGGTTCTACCGGTGTTGTTCTTGTTGGAGATCACCAGCCAGCGGGCGTTCACGCACTCGCGGCATCCATCAACACTGCGATCGGAGCCGTAGGCTCAACGGTTCAGTATTTGGATGCAAATGAGGACGTTTCGGACGTTCACGCAGAATTAGAAGCTATTGAAGCCGATATCGCAGCAGGAAATGTTGACGTTATCGTTACCCTAGGCTTAAATCCGGTTTACAGCCACCCTGGTTTTGCGGCAGCTTACGCAAAGGTAGATGAGCGCATTCATGTAGGAATGCACAAAGACGAAACCGCACAGCAGGCAACTTGGACCATTCCGCAGACTCATTTCCTTGAGGAGTGGGGAGACGGAACGAGCAGAAGTGGTGTCCACGGTATAGTTCAGCCCCTCATTGCTCCGCTTTACGACGACGCGCACTCTGTTTTAGAGGTTGTAGCGCTTCTTGGCTCTGGAATCGAGGAATTTGGCTACGACTTAGTTCGTTCAACTTGGCGTTCTATGTTCTCCGGAGACTTCGAAAAAGGATGGAGAAAAGTGGTTCATGACGGATTCCACGAAGGAAGTCGGTTCCGCTCCGTGAATGGTTCGGTTTCACAGTCTGGCGTTCAAGCAGCGATGGCCGGTGTTTCGGTAGCCGCTCACACAGGCTTAGAAGTTGTTACGCGTCTAGACCCCAAAGTATTGGACGGGAGCTTTGCGAATAACGTATGGATGCAAGAGCTTCCAGACCCGACCACGAAGGTAGTTTGGGACAACGTCGCTCAGATGAATCCCAAAACGGCTGAGAAACTAGGCCTTAGTGCCAAGTTGGATGGTGGTAAGTACATCGCTGATATCGTTAAGCTAGATGTAGGCTCAGCCAGCGTTGAAATCCCTCTTTGGATTCAACCCGGCCTCGCCGACGATTCAGTACAGCTAACGAAAGGGTACGGGCGCAACATTGTGAGCGACCGAGCTATTCGCAAAACCAATTTTTTTGATACAAGCGAAGTAACCGATGTCTACGGACAGGGCGCTGTTTCGACAGGAGTTGGGCAGAGCGTGAATAGCCTTTCGAGCCTGATCGCGACAGCTACAGCGTCGAAAGCTGGCTCTGGGTTTATGATTGCGTCAACGCAAGATCACGGCGCTATCCAAGAAGAAGGCGAAATCGTTAAAAAACGTGGCCTCTTCAGACAGGCAACTGTTGAGGAGTACCGAGCCAACCCAAAATTTGTGGCAGCCGGCGAACCCAAGCCAATCCGTGAGGATTGGGCAGATTATCCAACCTTGTGGGAAAATAGCCACCCTTCTAAAACAGAAGAAATCACATCATCCAAATACCACGACTACCAGTGGGGCATGGTCATCGACCTAAATACTTGTACTGGATGTAGTGCGTGTATAATTGCCTGTCAGTCGGAAAACAATATTCAGGTGGTTGGAAAGGATCAAGTAAGTCGCGGACGCGACATGCACTGGATTCGTACCGACCGGTATTTTGTGAGTGGAGACGGAGCGACGTTTGACGACCCACAAATGGTTTTGCAACCGCTTCCTTGTCAGCACTGCGAAAACGCACCGTGTGAGCAAGTTTGTCCGGTAGCAGCTACGGTTCATTCTCCTGATGGAACGAACCAGATGATTTATAACCGGTGTATCGGAACCCGGTATTGCGCTAACAACTGTCCCTACAAAGTGCGTCGATTCAATTTTTACAATTGGACGAAAACGTTGCCTGAGACCGTACAGATGGCGCACAATCCAAATGTTACGGTTCGTTCTCGTGGGGTGATGGAAAAATGCTCTTTCTGTATTCAGAGAGTGCGCGCAGTCAATAAGACAGCCAACATTGAAAACCGCCCCATTGAAGATGGCGAAGTGGTCACTGCCTGCCAGCAGGCGTGCCCTTCTCAAGCTATTTCGTTTGGAAACGTTGCAGATCCGAATAGCGCTGTTTCACAAAAACGGACTTCGGATCGCAGGTACGAGTTACTTGCTGAGCTCAATGTAAAGCCTCGAGTCAGTTATTTGGGTAGGATTCGTAATCCAAACCCAAATTTGGCTTGATCGATCATTAATAATCACTATACGACATTAAGGCTCCCCTGAGTACGGCTAGCATGGACAAGACTCTCGCACATACAGCAGACTTCCACGACGAAGCACCGCTGGTAACAGGGAATCTCTCGTTTCACGACATTACAGAGATTGTCTCCTCACATACGGAGAAAAAAACACCACTTGCCTGGTTTGGTGCATTTGGATTGGCCCTTTCTGGGCTGATGCTCATGATCACTATGATCGCGTATTTGGTGTGGAATGGTACCGGAGTGTGGGGCTTGAACAACCCCGTCGGCTGGGGCTATGCCATTGTAAACTTCGTTTTTTGGGTCGGTATTGGCCACGCAGGCACCTTGATCTCGGCTATTCTGTTCCTCTTCAGGCAGCAGTGGCGTACGGCCATTAACCGGTCTGCCGAGGCCATGACCATTTTCGCCGTTATCTGTGCGCTGGTATTTCCAGGGATTCACGTGGGCCGTATTTGGGTTGCTTATTGGATGTTTCCAATTCCAAACCAAATGGCCATGTGGCCGCAGTTCAAGAGCCCACTTCTTTGGGACGTGTTTGCTGTTTCGACCTATTTCACCATTTCAGCCGCTTTTTGGTACGTAGGGCTCGTTCCCGACCTTGCCACGCTGCGTGACCGTGCGACAGGCTTCAGAAGGAAAGTGATGGGTGTGCTCGCAATGGGTTGGACTGGCGCGAACCGTCACTGGCGGAACTACGAAAAAGCGTATTTGCTATTGGCAGCCCTCGCAACGCCATTGGTTCTCTCAGTGCACTCCGTGGTTTCTTTCGACTTTGCCGTTTCTGTCGTTCCGGGTTGGCATACCACGATCTTCCCACCATACTTCGTTGCAGGAGCCATTTTTTCAGGCTTTGCCATGGTGGTAACACTGATGGTTGTAGCGAGGAAAGTTTACGGAGTTGAGAATATCATCACGATCGATCACCTTGAAAAGATGAACATTGTGATTCTGCTCACTGGCTCCATGGTCGGTTTTGCCTACATCACTGAGTTTTTCATCGCTTGGTACTCGGGAGTTCAGTATGAACAATATGCGTTCACCAACCGCATGTTTGGACCTTACGCTTGGGCCTACTGGACCATGATGTCGTGCAACTTGTTTTTCCCGCAGTTCTTTTGGATCAAAAAACTGCGTCGCAACATCACGTTTATGTTCGTCATTTCGATCTTCGTTAACATCGGAATGTGGTTTGAGCGCTTTGTGATCACGGTTACGTCATTGCACCGTGACTACCTACCAAGCTCTTGGGACTATTACAGCCCAACTTTTGTCGACGTCTTGACGTTTGTCGGTACGTTCGGTCTGTTCTTCACATTTTTCCTTCTGTTTCTGAGATTCCTACCGATCGTGGCCATCTCAGAAGTGAAGGGAGTTTTGCCTGAAGCCAATCCTCATTTTTACGATCACGAAGGGGATGGGCACGCTGCAGAACACACGGTTTCCGTGTCTTCCGCAGATGGTAATTCCGCTCATTAATTGCTTATAACCTAGTTATGCTAAATCAGATTGCAAGCGAAGTAAAGGCCACGATGGGCATCTATGAAGCCCAGGAAGACCAGGTCTACGGCGTCCTCGCTGAGTTCCCCCACCCGGGAGCTTTGCTTCATGCCGCCGAGGCGGTGCGTGAAGCCGGATACCGTCACTTTGATACACATTCTCCGTTCCCGATCCACGGAATGGATAAAGCTATGGGCCTCGGTAACTCCATTGTCGGATGGATTACTCTTGGCGGTGGAATCGCAGGCTTGGCGTTGGCTACCACGCTTCAATGGTGGATAGGCGAAGTGGCTTACCCCATCAACATTAGCGGCAAACCGTTTTTTGCTATTGAGCCCTCCATTCCGGTCATGTTTGAACTAACCGTATTGTTGGCCGGTTTGTCTACGGTTGCGGGTATGTTTGCCTTAAATGGTCTTCCTCGTCCGTACAACCCATTGTTTTATTCGACCAATTTTTTGCGCGTCACCGACGACGCCTTTTTCCTTCACATTGCGGCAAGCGACAAGATGTTCAAGCTTTCGAACACCGAGAAACTGCTAAAGGATTTAGGCGGAAAGAACATTGAAACCATTCGTGACAAAGGAGTGGAGGACTAGTTTTTCTAACATGGATTCCTCCATTCTAGAAGAGACATCAACAACGATGAATCGATACAAACAGCATATTGGCCTTCCATCTTTGCTCCTGGTCGCCCTGGTTTTTGCAGGATGTCAGGGAAAGATTACGGAAAACCGACCGATCCATATCAACCCGAATATGGATAAGCAAGAGCGATTCGAAGCTCAGGAAGCGAATCCGTTTTTTGCCGATGGTAGAGCAATGAGGTTGCCCGTAAAAGGCACGATTGCCCGCGGCTTCTTGAAGGACGATACAGCCCTGTGGACAGGGAAATCGGAATCTGGTGATTGGACGCAGATCCCAGTTCCTGTGACTATGGAATTACTTGAACGCGGCCAAGATCGGTACAAGATTTTCTGTAGTGTGTGTCACGGACTCTCAGGAGATGGCAAGGGAATCATAATGACGGGCGGATACGGTTTCGTACCTGCTCCAACCTACCATTCTGATCTGCTTCGCTCCCAGCCTGACGGCTATTTTTATGACGTCCTTACCAATGGTGTTAGAACCATGATGGGATATGGTTCACAAGTACCAGTAAACGATCGCTGGGCCATTGTTGCTTATGTTCGCGCACTTCAGAGAAGTCAGTATGCTGACGTCAATGATGTGCCGGAAAATGAACGCTAAACTTTGATTCGATAGCCATCCTTTTTGGATGGAAAAAAGAGCAAACGCTGTATGTCTGAGACAGTAAAAAGAAATAATCCATTGTTTTGGCTGATTGACCCACTGAAGTCGACAGCTAATCAGGCGGATTCGAACTACCGATATTCATGGTCTCAAATGGCCTGGATGTTGCCAATGGCTATTGGAGTAGCCGGCTTGGTAGTTAGCGCCGTGGGTTGGGTAACCGACTCGCATTCCTTTTATTTTTCGTACCTGATTGGATGGGCGTTTTGTCTTTCCATTGCGGTTGGAGCTTATTTCTTTGTCATCATTCAGCATTTGACAAAAGCTCGCTGGAGCGTCGTTATTCGGCGAATTCCTGAAACCCTGATGTGGTCATTCCCACTGCTTGCCATTTTGGGGATACCCATACTGTTGGGAATGCACGACCTCTACCATTGGACGCATCTCGAATTGTTTGACCCTGCCAGCGAGCAATACGATGCCGTATTAGCAGGAAAGGAAGCGTACCTAAACACTCCTTTTTTCCTCGTTCGCGTTGCATTTTACTTTATTGTCTGGACGTTTATTTCATTCAAGCTGTATACGCTTAGTATTCGTCAGGACAACGACCCTGACCCATCTATTCCTAAGCTTCAGCGGAAATACTCTGCCATTGGACTTGGACTCGGCGCGGTAGTGACTTCATTTGCGGCGTTCGACATCTTGATGTCGCTAGACCCACACTGGTTTTCAACCATCTTTGGAATTTACTTTTTTGCAGGCTCGTTTATGACCATTATGGCGGTCATGATCCTCGTTTCTCTGACGCTTCAGAAAAATGGAATGCTGAAAAAAGAGATCAAAGTGGATCATTACCAAGACCTTGGCAAATTCCTCTTTGGTTTTACTGTATTCTGGGCCTACATCGCATTTAGTCAGTACATGCTGATTTGGTACGGTAACTTGCCAGAAGAAACAGTTTTCTTCCGCCACCGGATGGAGCACGGTTGGGAAACCTTTTCTGCCGTACTCTTAGTTGGCCACTTTATTTTTCCATTCATCGTTCTTTTGGGCCGCTGGTCTAAGAGATTGCTTCCCTTCTTGGGTGCAATTTGTGTTTGGATGATTGCAATGCAATGGTTTGACATGTTTTGGCTGATTAAGCCCGTCATGGAGTCAGAGCATGCTTCTTTGGGGTTGTACGACATTTCAGCTTGGCTGGGATTGTTCGGTGTTTTTGCCGCGGCGTTCATGTATCGGTTTAGTCGCCATGCACTCGTTCCTCAGCGCGACCCACGACTCCACAAGTCGCTTACTTTTACCAATTCGTAGCAGAATCACAATTAGATTGAATTGATATGTCTTCACACGATTCAAATTCATTAGGCGTAGAACCTGAGGGACTCAGTTTCCCTGCCATCTTTGGAAGCATGTTTGTTTCCATTATTGTGGTAGTCGCTTTGGTCATTGCCGGCGCGGCCTATGCAGGAATGAAATTCCACGATGCCAAAGTCTCTGCAACAGAGGTTTCTGGTTATCCGGCATTACGCGAAACGAAGATGATGGGCGCGTCAAAAATGACTTCCTATGGCAAGACAGATAATGGCCGCTACATCATTCCTATTGAACGGGCAATGGAAATGGAAGCTCGCGAAGCGGGTAACTAATCCTATTAAAACGTTCATTTGTTCTTTCTCAACATACTATAAGCTCTTTGTCCTTTTCTTTTTCGTTTTTGCGAAACAGGGATACGCTCAGTCCGGATCTTTACCGCCTTCGTTGAACGGTGTAGGTCTGGAGGAGAAACTTGGAGAGACAATCCCATTGTCTACGATATTTGTAGACGAAGAGGGCAATAATGTTGAACTGGCTTCGTATTTCGATGGTGAAATACCGGTCATTTTAAACTTTGTCTATCACGATTGTCCTATGCTTTGCAGCGTGGTTCTGGAGTCGTTTACGGAAACGTTAAAATTAATGCCATGGACTCCTGGAGAGGAATTTGAAGTGTTAACGATCAGTTTTTCCGCCGTCGAAACGCCAGAATTGGCTTCTCGAACGAAAGAACGGATTATGTTAAAGCTTGGAAAAGCAAACGCAGAAGCGGGATGGCATTTTTTAACGGGGAGTCAGGAAAGCATTGATGCGCTGACTGAATCCGTCGGATTTCAATTCAAATGGGTTGAATCCACACAGGAATTTGCGCACCCTTCTGCATTGATTTTTCTTAGCGGCAACGGGCTTGTTACGAGATATATTAACGGAATCAATTACCCGAGTGCAGATGTGCGAAGGGCAATTGTGGAAGCATCCCAAGGTAAAGTCGGGTCGCCACTGGACCAGGTCTTACTTTATTGTTACCGATACGACCCTGATTCCAATTCATATGTGCTACACGCAACCAATTTGATGAAACTTGGAGGCTTGTTCACGCTACTTATCATCGGTTTAGGAATGTTTATTTTCTGGAGACGAGAACGTCAAAAGCAAAATGAGCGTCTTTCAAGTCGTTGATTCACGATCTGTATTCAAGATTAATACATACATAATCCAACATGGGCGATAAAGGATCAATCTGGTTGCCAGATGCCATGTCGACAGTTGCAGGCGAAGTCGATGCCCTGTTCTGGTTCGTTTTTTGGACTAGTACGGTTTTATTTGCTGCCGTCATTGCAGCAAAGTTGTACTTCATGTTTCGTTATAAGCGGAAAGACGAAACAAGCGTGCCTGAACCAGTTCACGAAAGCAAATATTTGGAGGCTGCATGGATTGTAGTCCCAACCATCCTAGTGATGTTTGTTTTTGTCTGGGGCTTTGATGTGTACCTCAAGTTACTCAGCTCCCCACCTGATGCGTATCAAATTACAGTACGTGGCAAGCAGTGGGCATGGGAATTTGAGTATGCTGAAGGAGCTACCTCATTTACAGAAATGTACGTGCCGGTAGGCCGTCCTGTGAAACTAATGATGAGCAGCACCGACGTGCTCCACAGTTTCTTTATTCCGGCTTTTCGGGTAAAACAGGACTTGATTCCCAATCGGTATACCTCGCTGTGGTTTGAAGCCACTGAGGTTGGGGAGTATCAAATATATTGTACTGAGTACTGCGG
>JABMOI010000178.1 GCA_013204185.1 bacterium
AACGAAGCCACCCAAACGGTTTCGGAATTTGATGGATGAAGGACAATCCTACCCGTTCGGTGTGTCCCGTCGAGGCCCATGTGATTCCAGGTCTTGCCCCAATCTGAGCTTTTATACACGCCGTCGCCGGAGTAAGACGAGCGACTGGAGTTGTTTTCGCCTGTACCAACCCACATTGTGCCTGTATTCCAATCCACAGCCACGTCGCCAATGGTCATAACGCCTTCATGGTCAAACAGTGGGTCGAAAGACTGCCCATTATTCCTGGTTATCCAAAGACCGCCTGAAGCATAGGCCACCACAAAATGGGAAGGGTCGCTGGGCTGTGCGTCAATATCCACGACCCGGCCGCTCATAATGGTGGGCCCAATATTGTCTACCGGTACAGCAGACAGCAATGAGTTTTCAAACAGGCGCTGACGCTGGGCAAAGGCTGCGCGTCTGGCCTCGGCCGAAGTTGGCTTTACCAGCGTGGTCATTTCAGGCTCTTGATTCTGGCGCTGAGCGCTAGCGTCCTCTGAACCGGCGAGCCCGATCAGAAAACAGGCCGCTAAAATGAGGGAAACACGGGAAATTGAATGCATATCGGTGGGGATTCAAAATAAACGGTGCCTATTGAAGGCCTTAGAATACGCTCTAAACCTAAGCGCAACACCTAAGGTACTTCACACGGCATACTTCGCCGAATCCTGCCCCTAAAAGGTTTTCAACACAACCAAAAGACAGCCTACCCAACGCCCAGCCGAAGCGTCTAGGTCTTTAAGATGTCAGCAACGATTGAAGATGCCACGTTGCGGCCTGAAATCACGACCACCAAGGGTCCATTGGGCTTAGGAAAGTCGGGATTCAATAGAGCCGCAATGGGTACGGCAGCAGAACCTTCTACGATTAGCTGATGCTGCTCTATCATCCATTTCATGGCGACGCGCAATTCAGATTCCGTTACGAGCTGAACCGAGTCCGTCCGGGTCCTCAAAACTTCGAAAGTCTTTACACCAATGCCTCCTTCTAGCCCAGAAGCCAATGTTTTGATGGCTGGCATTTGAAGCGCCGCTTCTCCCATCTCAACCGATTGGTTAAAAGCCGGGCACCCAACGTGCTGGCACAACACGATGTCGCACAACGGGTTGTGATGTTTGACATAAAAGGCAGCGCCCGAGGACAACCCGCCGCCGCCAAGTGGCAACACCACAGATGTTACGCCAGGGACTTGATGCAGGATTTCGCTTCCCACCGTCCCGCCGTTGGCCGCCATGACCCGTTCATCATCAAATGCACTGATAAAGGGAATCGAAAGGCGTTCACACTCGGCCTTGGCCCACACTTCCGTTTCATCATACCCATCAAACATCGATTTCTCGACCTGAGCGCCGTACCGAATCATACCCTCGAGCTTTGTAGAATCGACGCTTTGGGGCACAAAAATGGTACATTTCATTCCCAAGAGGCTACTAGCCCAAGCAACGCCCTTCCCATGATTGCCGGCTGAACACGTCGCGATGTGGTTTAGCCCCTCTGATTGGGCTTTTTTAAGGGCGAAATACGCTCCGCGCGCCTTAAAACTTCCTGTTATCTGAAGATTTTCTAGTTTCAACCACACAGGCACGCCAAGCAAATCCGAAAGTACAGGACTGGCCTCTATGGGTGTGCACCGAATCACAGGTTTTAGCGTGCGTTCAGCTTCAGATATCAGTTCAAGCGTAAGCATGCCGAAAGGTACGCATCACGAGGTTTGAACAAAGGCTGTTTTGTAGGAATCCGGTTCTATCACGGTTCCACCGTATATTTGCAGATCGAGTTGAGTCATTTCCCTTTCAATTCATTGAATCGTCGGTTTTATCGTGACGCCACAAGAAGCATTTAGCCACCTCTCGGGGCAATTCCGATCTCAGCCGAACCCAAGTGTCTCTGACCGCCTTCGCAGGCTCAAATCACTTCGCAGTACGCTACTCAACCGGCAATCCGACATCCAAGAAGCGCTGTGGAAGGACTTTCAGAAACCGTCTTACGAAGTCGACCTAACCGAAATTGCAGCGACCATCTTCGAGGTGAATCACGCCATTCGGCACCTTAAGAGTTGGATTAAGCCACGCAGAAAAAAGACGCCGTTGTATCTGCTTGGGACCACTACAGACGTGGTTTATCATCCCAAGGGCCCAAGTTTGATCATTACACCATGGAATTACGCGTTGCTGCTCACAATGGGACCGGTTATTCATGCTGTTGCTGCAGGCTGCCCCTTTGTGGTTAAGCCCTCAGAAAACACGCCCCATGCAAGCCGGTTGATGAAAGATATTATTTCGGAGGTTTTCCCTACCGACGAAGCCATTGTCCTTGAAGGGGATCGTGAGCTTTCAAAAGAGCTGCTGAGCCTACCTTTCTCCCATATTCACTTTACGGGAAGTGTGGGCGTTGGAAAGGTGGTAATGGAAGCAGGCTCGAAACACCTATCGAGCGTCACCCTTGAATTGGGGGGCAAATCACCCGTTTATGTGGACGAAACGGCAGATTTAAAGACCGCCGCCCGGGGTATCTGCTTTGGCAAATTCTCCAACGCGGGCCAAACGTGCATTGCTCCAGATTACGTTTTGGTCCATAAAAGCGTCAAAAAAGCACTTGAACTGGAACTAACTTCGCAAATCAAGC
The DNA here is from genome assembly GCA_013204185.1 of bacterium. Lineage (GTDB taxonomy): Bacteria > Bacteroidota > Rhodothermia > Rhodothermales > UBA10348 > UBA10348. Next base: position 2,647 of record JABMOI010000178.1, read on the forward strand.
ACTTTTATGGTGACCTCCCCGCCGAACGCAAGGGCGCGGCCTATGCCCGGATCATAAACCCTGCTCATTTTGAACGTTTACGATCTATGTACAGCGAAGCGGTTGACGCTGGATGCAACGTCGTTTTTGGCGGCGAACTGGATGCGGATTCGCGTTATGTAGAGCCAACCATTCTTACCGATGTTTCCAGTCAATGCAAACTCCTTCAGGAAGAAATTTTTGGCCCCATTCTTCCTTTGATTGAAGTGGGTTCGCAGGCAGAGGCCGTTGCCGAAATTCTTTCGCGGCCTCCACCCTTGTCGACCTATATCTTTTCAACTAAACGGGGCATTGCAGAAAGCTTCAGCGCCGCCGTGCGTACAGGCGCCGTGTGCCTAAATACCACCCTCCTCCAATTCGTCCAGCCATTTGGGCCGTTTGGCGGCGAAGGAAATTCAGGTATTGGGCGAAGCCACGGCCAAGCCGGCTTCAAAGCATTCAGCAATGAACAGGTGGTGATGAAGCGCAACTGGGGAGCTGCTCTCCTTCACGTGGTTCAACCGCCCTATTCGCCCCTATCTAACAAATTCACGAAGCTACTTCGGCGCCTTGGGTAACAGTGGGGATCTCGCGGGCGCGGTGTTGGCCCGGAGCGGTTGGTAGTGAGTGGTTGGCCTCCAGCAGTTGCCATGGACCGGTTGGCAGTGAGTGACTAGTATGCCCCGTTCACAAAGTGGCGCGATTCGTTCAGCAAACTCAATCGCTGTCCATGAAAAGGACAAAAACGCCAGAATTTGGCCGCTTTTGGAAAACAAACAGCTCCGGCCACCTGAAATTTCGTGTGGATGACGGCGCTATCTTGAATTTATTGACGCAATTGTAGCCATTTTGGCGAGATAACCATGATTTTGGCGCTATACCGCTCCGTTGTTGCGCGATTTTAGGCGATGTCGTTTGTGACTTCGTTGCTTCTTGGCCCACATTGTACGCCCATACCATTACATACGTACCATTGCATACGTACCACTGCATATGTACCACTGCATAATGCTCATTCATTTCCCCGTGCGTCTGACAAGTGAGCTATTTCGCGGTTACAGGGGCGAGGTTTGATTTGTTTTCTATTGGCTGGGGGGAAGAATAGCGCCATAATCGAAGAAACCGCGCCAAATTGGGGCATAATCGTGCCATCAATCAACTTATAACGCCAAAAATCGGACTAATCCGCCACGCCTTAAGCGAATAAATGCCTTTGAATTAGCATGAGAAGGGTTTTCTCAAG
>JABMOI010000179.1 GCA_013204185.1 bacterium
AGGTGGCGAAATTGGTAGACGCGCCACCTTGAGGGGGTGGTGCTCGAAAGGGCATGCTGGTTCGAGTCCAGTCCTGGGCACACACATCTTACAAAAACGCCACCCAACGCTGTTGGGTGGCGTTTTTTGTGTTTGGAATGTGCGTTTAGAGGATGGCGAGAGAGGACCCGTGATCCCCTGCGAGACCCTCGGGAGCTCCCTACCGCGCCACCACCGCAGTACCCGATGCCTGGAAGGTCTCGCCTTGAACAGCGATCACATACAGCCCCGCAGGTAGGCCGTGAGCGTCAATTCTAAACGGATGCGGTTCGCCGGGAGTGAGCACGCCGTCCAGGAGCACCTGCACTCGCTGTCCAAGAACATTGTATACGGCAACCCTTACATGTTGTGCTGACTGGATCCGAAGCATGAAGCTGGCCGACCCCTGGAACGGATTCGGATACACGGCCGATAAACCAAACTCATCGCTCGGCGCCTCCGGAGTCTCGGCGAACGTGGCAATCACAGTAGCGACACCCGTTAGCCAGTCCTGAAACGCCGGATCGCTCGGCGGTACAGCTCCACTGGCGCCGAAATCGAAAAACGTCAGGTTGGTCAACGCCGTTAACGACTGCGGAAGCTCGCCGGAGAAATTATTGTTCGAGAGAACGAGCGAGTCCAAAAATACCAGATTCCCGAGCTCGTCCGGAAGGGTTCCCGAAAACCGATTATCGCCCAGGTTCAGCACCCTCAGGAACGGGATGTTGCCGATGGAGGCGGGAATCTCTCCCTCCGAGTTGTTATGCGAAACATCAAAAACAGCGTAGGCCAGCTCGCCTACACTGCCAGATTTAGTGGCCGCCTTTGCGTAACAGGGTCCAAAACCAAACTCACAAGACCCCAGCCACATGCTGCCGGAGAGCTCGTACGATGTGTGACCACCACCAATGGACAGATTTACAGCGACCCTGACGGGGCGGAGGTCTACGAGGTTGCCGTTGTCGTCCTCGGCGTAGCCGTAGGGGATTTTGGGTTTGACCCCGCTATCGGACAGGTTCATGGTCCACCTCGGAAAACCCTCAGCCCTCTTACACGGGGCAGCCCCCTCTCCAAATATCTCTTTGCAGTCCAATGGGTCCGGCTCCTCCCACACCCGGTTGACTACAGCCCCATCCTGCAGGAACCGCTCGAGGTCACCGAACAGGTAGTTGCCGGAGACATCGAAATAGCCAAGCCCCCCGTAGTCAGGGTGCTCCCCTGACGGCGCGAAACCCGGAGGAGCAAAACCTCCCGTAATAAAACTGTACGAGAGGTCCAGATAGGTCAGCGGCGCCGTGTAAGGCCCAAGCGACCCACCCGTGGGCCCCCACTCGCTATAGCCGCCGTACCCTTCCAAGTCGAACGCCCCGAATCCCTTGACGCTGTCGGGAATCATGCACTCCTCACCGCAGTGATACCCCCAGAAATTGTAGGCAACATCAAAGAACGCGTTACGCGCCAGATCCAGCCTGGCCAGGTTCGGCATGTAAAACAATGCCTCCGGGACGGGGCCGCTGATCCAGTTGTCCGCCAGATTCAGGTCGGTCAGAAAAGGCAGTCCGCCGAAAAAGTCCGGAGGGAACACCCCATAGGGATCGGCGATATCCGCCTCTGGACAGTTGCCGAAATACTTGAAGTTGTCGGGAAGCGAGAGTTTCGTTACATGCGAGGAGTCGTCCACGGTTACACCGAACCAGTCAGACAGGGGGCTTGCCGTATTCCAACCCGTTTTCGTCGTCCATTGGTCACCACAGAATCGCTCGTATAGTGCGGTCAGCGCCAGCCTCTGAGGATCGTCCACGGTCACCGTGATCGTGAAGCTCTGCGTCGCGGTCGCGCCTGCGGCATCCGTCACGATCAGTTCGACATCATGGGGGCCGACATGGTCGTTTGTCGGCGTCCCCGCAAGCGTCGCCGTGCCGTCTCCGTTGTCGGAGAGTATCAGCCACGAGGGTACCGTGCCGGTGATCGCGCGGGTGTCGCCCGCGTCGGGATCGGTGGTTGTCACGTCATAGGTGTACGCCGTCCCCTGATCGGCCCCTGTGACCGCTGTGCTCGTGAAGCTGGGCGCGTCGTTCGTGTTGGCTACCGTGACGGTGAACGACTGCGTGGCGTTGGCTCCCGCGGCGTCGGTCACCAGGAGGGAGACCGCGTGATCGCCGATCTCGGCATTTGTCGGCGTCCCCGCGAGCGTCGCCGTGCCGTTTCCGTTGTCTGTCAAGGTCAGCCACGACGGCACCGTGCCGGTGATCGCGCGGGTGTCGCCCGCGTCGGGGTCGGTCGTCGTGATGGAATACGAATAGGGCGCGTTTCCGGCCGCAGCCGTGACCGCTGTGCTCGTAAATGACGGAGCAGAATTCACGGATACAGTTGTCGGGCGCGTCGAAAGCGCAAGCAGCGGTGCCCCGGGGTTGGTGACATTGGCCTCATAGACCCCGGCATCCGAAACGTCTACCGACGGAATTGTCAACGTGGGGCCGGTTTCACCCGGAAGAAGAACGCCGCCCTTGTACCACGCGAACACATTCCCCGTCCCGCCTACGGTCAGGGTGATGGCGAGGGGCGTGCTCTGGGTTGCCGTCACGGCCGTCTTCTCGCCGACGCTGTCTTGCGGGGCATAGCTGAAGCTTCCGGCGTACTGGGTCCCGGCCACCGCATTGGGCACGATATCGTCGAATTCGAGTCGGTTGGCTTGGAGCTTGAGGCCGAATAGCAGCGGTGTGCCCGACAGATCAGGCATACTCGTCAGCTGGTTATTTTGGACCTCTATAAAGAAGAGGTTGGAAAAGGTCGAAACCTCCGGAGGAAGTGTCCCCGAAAGCTGGTTGTTGCCCAGGAAGAGCTGCTGCAGATTGACGAGTGCCCCGAGCTGGACCGGAATGTCCCCACTGAACGCGTTGTTGGTCAGTTCGAGATGGGTCAGAGCGGTTGCCAGCCCCAACTCCGCGGGAAGGCTGCCGCTCAGTTGATTGTTGTCCAGGCTCAGATCTGTCAGACTGGGCATCGACCAGTATTCAAGTGGAATGCCACCGGTAAGCTGGTTGCCGCCGACGTCGATTTTAGTGAGACTGGCGAGCAGACCCAGTGCGGCGGGAAGGCTCCCGGTCAGTCCGCCATTTTCTTCCAGTTCCAGGACCTGAAGGCTCGTCAACTGTCCCAATTCGGGCGGTATAGCTCCCGTCAGTCCGTTGCCGTCGAGGTGGAGCTGGGTCAAACTTGACAGATTCCCGAAATCGGGCGGAATTGAACCGGACAGCGCGTTCTGACTGAGGTCCAGCCTGGTCATGCCCGTAAGGACGCCGAGTCCCAAGAAGAGCGTACCGGTCAGTCTGTTGTTCTGGAGATTGACCCCCGTGACACGGCCGGCGGCCGTGCTGACGCCGAACCAGTCGTCCACGTTTCCGGTCAGCCAGTTATCGCTCCGGTTCCAGTTGGGCCCGTCTGTCGCGTTGAATAGGGCCGCCAGCACCAGCGAGTCTGCGTGAGCTACCTGCGCATCGGCAGCCCTTGGGGATGTTGAGCATAAAATGATAAGGGCGAAGGCAAGTGTTTTCCAGAGTCTGGAGGTCATGAAGGGGAAGGTAGGGGGTGGGGCACAGGCTCCCGGGGCGAGATTTGGCCCAAGGTGTCGCGTAGAGCGGTCTAAAGAATATAGACAGGCCCTACCGAGACTGTAACGAAGTGTACAGGGTAGCCTACTTGAAAGTATATGGGCAGTTCCTCGCCGATACGTTTCCAATCGGGGCTGCCTTTTCTGGTTCTTGTCCTCGATCCGCCACAGGACGAGCCACATTAGGCGGATAGCACTGCCTGCCGGGGTTGGATAGCTGTTTTTGTAACGCTACTTCTTCTGGATAAAATTCCAACGGGCTAAGAGCACGGTTTCTGGATCAACAATCACATCTACAACCGTCCCTTCAATCGGGACCGATAGTATGGAGCCCTCTCTTGGAAGCAGGTGCATGTTAATCCGTTTGATCTCTCCGTTTTCAAGCTGTACATCCAACTCTACATCCAGCTCGAACCAATACTTTGCTGCCGTCTGGATTAGCTCGATATGTAGTTGTCCGTCTTTGTGGCTCCATGACCCCGTGAGCTCTGGAACACCTCCTTGATAGAGCCACTGCCCTAAAAAGCTGCGCAAGTCCATTCCTGAGGCTGCTTCCATGTGACGCCGAAAATCGCCGGTTAGCGCGGTCTTGTCTTGAAATTCCGCATAGTACGTGCGCACGCCCTTGTTGTACGCCTCCACGCCCATCAATTCGCGAAGCATATGCAGGGTCCACGCTCCTTTTTGATAGGTCATGAGCGTAGAGACTTTATTCAAGTCCTCTAAGTGATCTGGAATGACCTGATAATCTGGATCTTCTTCCATGTAATACTTGATCACTTGGGCGCGAGAGGCTTTAAGGCCGTTAACAAAATCCTCTCTTCCGTACGCGTAGTCCCTGTAGAGGAGCGTGTAGTACGTGGCGAAGCCTTCGCTGAGCCACACATGATTCCATTCGGACTCAGTCACCGCGTTTCCAAACCATTGATGCGCAATTTCGTGAACAATCACGTTCTGCCAACCTCTTGGTCTCGTTCCAACCACAGCTTTTTCGTTGTAGAAAATGGAGGATGCGGCTTCCATCCCCCCTTGAACCGAGGTGGCCTGAACGTTGGCCAGCTTTTCGTACGAATAGGGACCGACCAAGTCAGTATAAAAGGCCAGCGTTTTTTTCGTCGGCACCGCAAAGTCATAAAACCCAGCGTCTCGATCCTGACGATACACCCACGTTTGAATGTCCTTCCCATCGAATGTACCGACGTGTTGAACGGCGAATTCGGCAACTCCTAATGCATACAGCCAGGGAGCAATCGGGACAGAGTTTTTCCAATGCGTCCGCCTGTTTCCGTCTCCGAGATTGGTTTCTTCAATCATCAAGCCATTTGAAACGACTTGATACTTTTCGGGAGCAGTCACGATGAACTCACTTGTCGCCTTATCATAGGGATGATCTACCGTGGCCAGCCAATTTCTAGCTCTTGATGACCAGTTCTTGCTGAAATAGGAGTGGTCACCGTACTTAGTAGGGCCGATTATGAGCCCAAGGGCCGGCCGGCCGTGGTAGGTCACGCTAACCTGAATGCGCTCCGACTTAGGCATTTCCCGCCCGAGGTCAATCAATAGCTCATCTCCCTGATGTTGGAATGCTAGCGACGCCCCGTCCATCGTGATGGAGTCAATTATCATCCCTTTTCCATCCAATTCATCCGAGGTTTTGACTAGGTCGAGCCGTAGTTGGTGTTGGCCAGGACCCACAAAAAGCACGTCGATCGTGGCAACCATTTCGATCATATCCGATTGATCTGCCAACTTGATATCGAAGGCATAATTCAAGACATCGATATTTCTGTTCTTGGGGTATTGATCAGACACTCGGTCGTATGGCGTTTCCTGCGCCACGGAAGACGAACAAAACAGGAGGAGTAACAGAAGCCCTGCGGCACGTCGAGGAAAGAAGGTTTTGATCACTTTAGGTAGCCTACGGGTGTAATATGACATTGCTAATCGCCATATTAGGACATTGCTCGATTCCAACCCAGCTGCATTTTCCCATTAAGTGGACCAAAACATGTATTTCCACGCATTTCTTCTCACCCGTCGCAACGCTCAGAAGTTGTTAGGCGCATTTTGTGCCTTGTTTTTGCTTGGAGCCACCGTCCCTCACATGGCCAAGGCGCAGAGCGATACAGAGCAAGTTTGGGCTACTGTTCAAACGTTTTTTCAAGCCCTTTCGAGCTCGGATTCGACCCTCCTGAGCCAGGTGTATATGCCCGAAGGACGGTTCTATTCGGTTTCTGCTAGCCCAAACGGAATCAGGACAGGGTCCTCCACTCATGAAAGCGTGCACGCCATGTTTAGGCGGCCAGGAAACCCAATTTTGGAACGGGGCTGGAATCCTTCTATTTCTGTGTACGGCCGCGCGGCGGTGGCATCCGTGCCGTATGACTTCTATACCAACACGGGCGCTTTCTCCCATTGCGGCGTGGACCTCTTCAGCTTAGTAAAAAACAGCGCAGGGTGGATCGTTTCGAGCGTTACCTACACGGTTGAAAGGGATAACTGCGCTGAAAGTCCCCTTGGCTCCCCGTATGTGTATCAAGGCGTTTCCGACGCGCTTCCAACGGGGGCTTCGGGCATTTCAACGAAAGACTTGGTCCGCTCATTTGACATGACGAGTCTTACATCGGACGGACGCCTACATGACTTTGCCCCCGGCCGAAACCATGGTGAAATCGAACGCGACCCACAACAGAGCGAAACGAGGAGCTTCGATTCGGTTCAAGACCGCGTTTACCTCCCCGAAAACCAAACGCTGGAACTAGATGGGCCGCTTTCGATTGCGGTCAAACTACGCGTACGCCAGTTGGGCATTCATCAACACATTATTGCGTGCGACGATAAATTTGCTCTTTGGATCACGCCCGACAACCTGATTCGTTTTTCCGATGCAGATGGGCACGGAGTCGATTCGAGCCTACCCGTAATCCAAGACGAGTGGCTGAGCCTGGTGGCCGTCTACGATGGGACGAAAGGGGACGTTGTTTCCGAGTCCAATCCTCGGTTGTATTTCGATGGGAAACCGGTGGATGGGCTCTTGGTCAATCGAAATAATGCTTCGCAGCCGCAGTGGAATCCACGTGAGCTTTTTTCTTCGGACGCCTGTTACATCGGGTTTGAATCCCACCAAGGGATGGAGTCGCACAAGACACTCTCCTTTATGGGTGATATAGATGATTTGATGCTCTTTTCCAGGGCGCTAAAGGAATCTGAAATTCGAATCCACGCGACTGGTAAATAGAAAAAGGGCGCCGAAGACATGGTCTTCGGCGCCCCAAATCAACTGTTAAGCTACCTTAAACCCTATTTGAAACGATCTGACGTTTCGCGGGCAGGAAGCTGGCATTCAGGCCAGGTACGTTGCTCACCCGTGCGAGGATCGACTCCAAGGTCACGCTGATCGCGGCTGATTCTGGAATCTTCTGAAGCCAAATACGCGAGATAAGCTGTGATGGTGGCATTCCCCTTTAGGTCATCCAATGCAATCTTGTCTAGCGTGTCCCGATTGGTATGCCATGTGGCCGTTCCGTAATCGTAGGACGTAGCAGACAAGGAAAATGCTGGTGCGCCAGCGCAAATAAACGACGCATAGTCTGAGCCGCCACTACCAGGACTTCCTGGCACGTTCAAGTCGATATTTCCGACCAAGATTCCAGGCATTTGGGCAAACCACCGAGCAAAATGCTCACCAGCACCTAGTAAACCTTGAGTCGACACGTTGGCAATACGTCCCGTACCGTTATCCTGATTGAACGTAACCTGCATACCCTCCAAAATTTCAGGATGATCTGCAGCAAAGCCACGGGAGCCATTCAGCCCCTGCTCTTCTCCTCCCCATAGACCAATCACGATAGTGCGTTTTGGATTAGGGTACACTTTTTTCAAAATGCGCATGGCTTCGAGCATCGTAACCGATCCCGTACCATTGTCCGTCACTCCAGAAGCCCCATCCCACGAATCGTAATGCGCAGAAAGTAGCACGTATTCGTTGGGTAGCTCTTTGCCGGGAATCATGCCGACCACGTTGTAAACCGGTTTTTCTCCCAAGTCTTTCGATTCGGCAACCGCCCTAACTTTCGGTCCTTGACCATTTTCAGCTAGCCGATACACCAAACCGTAGTCCTCGCAGCTTAGGTTAAATGCCGCAGCTTTGCGGTTCATGGCACGAAACGAGTACGTCATTGGAAAAATGCGTTCCGTTCCCCAAGATCCTGTCCAGTAGTTCGTGAAAAAGCCTGCTACACCAGCATTTTCAAGCGCATCAACGATGTCTTGTCGCTCCATTCCGATGGCGTCAATCCGAGCAGTCCAAGCGTCGCGAGCTGCTGTTCGAGCGTCATTGAACTTCTCAACCGCATCACGCGGGCCGTGCTCTTCCCACGATGAAGCAGGACGACAACTCGCTTCTGCCTGAGTAAGCATGACGAACATGCCTTTTGCTTTTGGTAGCCACGCGCGGAAAGCCGCTTCGCCATCTACCTCGGGCAATAGCACAACGCCACCTTCCTTCGGCCCGTTCGTTGCCACGCTCCAGCCAAGCATTGTGCCTTCTAGAGAGCGAACTCGAGGTTCAATAAGGTCGATATGAGAGACGCCCCGTTCCCAGCTTCTCCACGTACCATATTGCTCAGGGCCTGCCTAAGCGCCCCATCCTTTTAGCTGTTCCACAGCCCATTCAACCGCCTCCAAATGCCCTGGTGCGCCTGTTAGGCGCGGCCCAATCACATCTGCGAGGTATTGCGAAAGGTCGTATACCTGTGAGTTCTCCATACCCTCATCCCAGATTGCCTTTAGCACGGGATCGTCGGATGGAAAATCAGGTCCTGTGGGCCCGCCTCCAAAACGCTGAGCCATTGCAGCCGAGGGCAAAAGGAACGTGGCCATGAGCAGGGCCAGTGGCAAATATTTTAGTTTCGTCATGCTGTTTTCAAAGATCATAGTTGGTAAATCGAGTAAAATTGAGCTTAGTTTTGTTTCAACATATTGCCCCTGGGCTGCTTACGCCTAGGATTGTTCAATACGCGAGGGGTCTCCCACACGAACTTGCCATTTTCTTTGTACGTCTTTCCATCTTTCATGACAAACTGAACGCCACGCAAGGCTCCGATGTCTTCAAGGGGATTGTGAAACATGGAAATGATGTCAGCATTCTTGCCAACTTTGATTTCGCCGGAGTTTGCGCCCAACAAATCGGCCGCATTCATCGTTGTCATTTGCAAAATGAATGAGTTGGGGAAACCAGCGTGCACGTAGCTATCAAAAAAGTCGAGCGTTTGCTCTCCCCTGGTCCGACCTTCTTCGTAGTAGACTGCATCTGACCCAAATGCCATTTTGACCCCGATTTTATACGCCCGCTTGTTACGCTCAATATTTTCTTGATGCCGCTTCTCCCCAACTCTTGAAGCTGGAAAATCAGTACCCACCAAGTAGGTACCTCTATCTTTCATCAGCTGAAGCGTTTCGTCCGTCGGATTAAACCCATGCTCAATGGAATCGACTCCGCCCAAAACCGCGTTCCTAATCCCTTCGTCACTCGTTGCGTGGGACATGACTTTTACACCCATATCGTGGGCCTCATCAACTGCAACGCGTACATCTTCTTCCGAATAAATGTAGGGCTGGTTGTCAATAATGAGCTTCAAGAACGTAGCACCGTAATGAACATTTTCCCGAACTGCTCGGATAAGTTCTTCGTGGGAATCAGCATACAAGTATTCAGGATTTCCCAAGCCTGGTTTTTCAGGTTGCATCTGGAACTGGCCTCCAAATGGGGCAATCATTCGGCCTGCTGTGACCATATTGGGTCCTGGAATCCAGCCCCCTTCGATGGCGCGACGCAACGTCACATCGCCGTACAAGCCGTTGTTACCCGTATCACGCACCCAAACAAACCCCGATTCGAGCATAGAACGAGCCATTTGTGTACCCTGCGCGACCCGCATGGAGGTATCTTCAATGAGTGAAGCGTAGTAATACGAACCGAAATCATTGATGTCGGAACCGTCCATCTCCATGAGTGCTAAATGGGTGTGAGCATCGATCAATCCCGGCATCACATACTGGTCGGACAAATCGATGACCGGAGTGCCGTCTGGGGCTACGACTCGGTTTCCAACTGCCGTGATCTTGCCGTCTTCTATCAAGATGGATTGATTGTCGAGGACAACGCCGTTTGCCACATCAACAAGGTGACCTGCTTTAATAACAACTGTCTGAGCGTAACTGGGAATGGATAGAAAAGCGATAAATAAAAGCGTAAGTAAGCTTCGCATTGGAGATACGTCCTGTTTGGTGAGAAGCTTGAGTTACGGATACAAAGTTAGACTTTCAAGTAGTTCGTGACTTAAAGGTCCATTTCTATTGCCAAGCATTGAAATACTTTAGACCGGTTCCTGTGTTGAAAAGTACGACCTCATCTTCTGGACCGATCCATCCGGAGGCTTGCAACTGCTCAAACGCGACCAACGTAGCTGCACCTTCTGGAGAAACGAAAAGCCCTTCTGCAGCCCCCCACCTTCTGGCGGCTTCAAGCATTTCATGGTCTTCAACTACTAGAGCCGTCCCAGCGCTTGTACGCAATGCATCCAGAATGAGAAAATCTCCAATGGCTCCAGGTACACGCAATCCACTGGCAATAGTAGACGCATTTTGCCATAATTCAGCGTGTGCTGTACCCGTTTGAAATGCGCGGACAATTGGGGCACATCCAGCGGCTTGAACCGAGACCATGCGTGGGCGCCTGGAACTGATCCAACCCATTTGCTCCATTTCATCGAACGCTTTCCACATCCCGATAAGACCCGTTCCGCCACCCGTTGGATAAATGAGTACGTCCGGTAGCTCCCAATTAAACTGCTCTGCAATCTCATACCCCATCGTCTTCTTACCTTCAATGCGATAGGGTTCCTTGAGAGTAGAGACATCAAATCGATTGGGAGCATCTGGATGGCTAGCTGCAAGTCGTCCAGCATCATTTATTAAACCATCGACCAACGTTACCTCGGCGCCCAGGACTTCGCACTCCGTAACAAACACAGGAGCGACGTCCTTCGGCATAAATACGTGTGCTCTCAGGCCAGCCAAAGCGGCGTATGCGCTCATAGCGCCCGCGGCATTTCCTGCGGAAGGAATGGACAGAGCCTTTGCGCCGCGCTCTAGCGCGCATGAAACCGCTACGCTCAAGCCTCTCGCCTTAAAGGAGCCCGTTGGATTAGCGCCTTCCTCCTTCACATACAACCCACTGTGCCCCAACGCTTTGCCAATTTTCGACATTTTTAGCAGAGGTGTCCACCCTTCCCCCAACGTTAATCTAAAAGCAGGGTTGTGTACCGGAAGCACTTCTGGATATCTCCAAAGAGAATTGTCTCGATGGTGAACCTGACTTCTGTCAATCAAAGATGCTGCTTTTACGAGATCGTACCGCGCAAGTAGCGGCTTGGAGCACTTCGGGCACAAATTGACAAGGGTGCTGGACTCCATTGTATGTCCACATGCGGCGCACTCTAAATGGGTCAAACAGGACATAGTATTCCTTTAAATGGTATGAGTCAGGATTCGTACATGTCGGAAAGGTCTGCTGCCGATAAATCGATCAAGAAGGCGGCAAGCTTTTCGGTTACGTCTGCAACAAAGGCAGCTCCCTTTTCAGCTGTTGAACGAGAAGGATCTCCAACACCGGTGTCTTCCGTTACTTGAGTCCACTGCCTAGGAGCCCAAACTGAGCGCTCCTTTAATGCCGCAATCTTAAATTTTCGATCCTTACCTGAGCCGGCTTCGGACAACGGACGAACAAGATCTGGGACGATATGCATCATGACGCTTGTCTCGAGTTCGCCCGCGTGATCTCCACTTCGTTCGAAATAGTTTTCCTGGTCCACCACGGTCCACCAGTTGGTCGTGCATAAAAACACGGATGTCTCGGCCTGAAGCTCACGGATCATTTGTTTAAAATCGTTCCCACCGTGCCCATTGAGAATAAGTAGCTTATTCACTCCTGCATCCTCTAGGCTTTGAATCAGGTCATTTAAAATGATGGCCTGAGAGGTGGTTGTCAGATTCATGGTTAGCGCTAGGTCACGCTGCTGCGTGTGCAGTCCGTATGGAATGGCAGGCAATACGATCACTGACGCTCCCCCGCCCACAGCTTTTTCAGCAGCCACCGCTGCAATGTGGTCCGCTTGAATGGTATCTGTACCGAACGGAAGATGGTAATTGTGAGCCTCCGTTGCGCCCCAAGGCAATATGGCGACTTCGACTGAAAGATCTTTGACCGTCTTCCAGGTCATATTGCGAAGCTGTGTCTGAGACGGTTGTGAGGTGCTCATGACGATATTGGGTTTCTATTCAAATGGGGAAAAGCGTCTAAATGCAAAGAGGCGCGCCGAATACTACGGCGCGCCTCTTCTAGATTCTATAGAACCTGCAGACTATCGGCCGCCGATAGCCATAAAAATTCCAACCCGGACGCTGAAGTCAGATCCAGCACCAATGGTCTGGTCTATTTCAGCATAAGGACGGTATCCATCACCTGAACTTCCTAGCAGGAATCCTGCTTTCAGATTCAGCCCGATGTCGGTATCCGAGTCATCCAAAGGGCTTCCTTCAGGCAAATCGTAAGTTGAAAACTGAGCGAGCAATCCTCCCCCACCGTAAAGTTCAAAACCACCAATACCAAAAGGAAAGAGAACGTCTGCATTCACACGTGTGGTGGTTACGTTTTTGATGAATGGATAAAAGTCCATTCCCAAATTTCCCCACATGGAGCGCTCTTTAATTGGGAGATTAAATTGAGTAGCAACACCCAAGAAAATATCAGATCCATCCATGTTAAGACCAACATGAGGTCCGATTTTTAGACCTTGAGCCTGAGAATTTGAGGGAAACGCAATCACAGCTACGAGGGCGATGAGTGCAAGACGGGCTAATGCTTGCTTCATAAGATTGATCGATTAATATGATCGAGGATAACACGATATTGGCTTGTAATATATACATTTCAGCTTTGAACAAATGCCTGAGATCGATAATTCTGAGTTGCCCAAAACATATAGTTTTAGCCAAGTTGGCATTTTGGCTCATTGTTGCTTGTTTTTTGTCCCCTCAACAGGGTTTTTCTCAAGTAATTGATGAGCCGCAATCCATTAAAAACGCAGACTTTGCGTTTGGCATGGATACGGAAGTGGGAATTCTCAAGTTTGAAAATTCCAACGGAAAGGGCGAGCGGTACATTTCTTCTGTGTTGGCTCCTACCATTGCATTTGGAGATTGGAAAGGAGGACTGAGATTATGGTATCGATGGAATCGTAAAGGACTTCGAGACGAAGACTACGATAGTTTTTCTGACTACCTAAGCATTCTTCGGTTTATCCAATACCGCGAGAAAGATGACCCCGGGTATTACGCACGGCTTGGCGACGTCGATGATGCAGACATCGGATATGGGCAGTTTGTAAATCGATACCGAAATACCCTGAGCTTAAATGAACCTCAGACTGGCTTAACCACTGATTACAAAGGCGAAACCTTCAGTTTCGAAGGGATGTGGTCAAATTTGGCCACTCCTGAGGTGTACGCGTTTCGAATAAGTACAGCGCCTTACCGAGACGATTCCACCACTTCAACACAGGGTCTTGCCATCGGAATGACGGTAGCTGGGGACCTCAGCCAAGATGCTCGCTGGGAAAATGTGCATGCGAATGGACTCCCCTTTTTCATCGAGGAGGTCCCCGATGGTGCCGATTCATTGGGATTGGGAATTGGAAAACAACATGGCCCATTGACCATGTTAGCCTTTGATGCAGGCCTTGCCATACCCGGATCGAGACTGGATAAGCTCGAAGGATATGCCGAACTAGCCAATATTTTTGGGTTTGGTTCTGGGTTAGGCCTTGGTCTGAATGCAGAACACAAAATCAGGAATACACGATTCAAAGGATGGTTCGAACAGCGTCTTTTGGGCCGCGAATACGTCCCAGGGTATTTCAACTCCCGGTATGAATTCGATCGGATAGGCACGACGCGTGTCACACTCGCAGACGGCATTGAATACGAAGCCGTAAACTCAAAGAGAAACCAGTTAAAAAGTCGCGATCGCGTCGAAATCGGATCTTACTTAGGGATGGAAATTCGGTATAAATCCAGCTACCGTTTCAAATGGAGCCTAGAGAATTCGTGGAGCCGAAAAGGAAGCGGATGGTTTCAAGTTGATTTTTTAATTTCCGACCCTGATTTCCCCTTCCAAATCCGCTATATTTTTGATCGCGTCAATATGGAGTCGTTGAACGATATTCTGTACGGACCAAACAAGAATGGGCTTCTTCGTCTGGAAGTAGCCTACATGATCAAAAATCATTTACTGATCGGATTTCGATACCGAGAAAGTTTCGAAAGCGTTGAATCCCTTGGTCGACGCGTTGGTCAAAAAAAGCGCATTAGCATTCAGCCCAGCATCATTGTCCGGATGTGATACCGGCCTCAATACCCCAAGATCGATGAAACGTCTTTTCTTTCTGTTAACGGCCTTCTTTTTTTCTGTAACCGTGTCTTTCGGCCAACAATTTGGAGGGTCCGTTCTCGTTCATGGGAGCACCGTTCTAGCTGGTGATGGCCAAAGCCAAGTCCTTCCCGGGATTGTGTACTTGTATTCGCCCGCTGGAGACGGGGAATGGGCTGAAACGGGCCGCATCATGGCCCCAAACCCTCCTGATTCAGCCGATGGCTTCGGAATGAGCATCGCGTTGTCCGGCGATATGCTGCTGGTCGGAGCGCCTAAGGCGACGTCCGTCCACCTGTACAGAAAGGTGAATCAAGAATGGAAATACGTCAGTTCAGTCACAAACAACACGGCTGGATTTGGGTCTGTCGTGGCCTTGACGCAGAATGTGGCTGCCGTATCGGCTCCAGGCACGGCAGAAAGATCAGGATTTGTTTGGACCTTCTCCATTTCACCCACTGGAATGTTGGAGCAAGAGGCCTTATTTGAGCAGGAAAAGGATGATCTGAATACTCAGTTTGGCGCTTCCTTAGCCATTATGAATAACAACGTGCTCATTGGAGCACCTGGCGGCAATCAACTTTCCGGAACTGTAATGACAGTAGAGCGCAAAAGCGACGGCACGTGGACCGAAGCGGTGCCTTTACCAGGCCTTACGGGAGCTGAAGGCGCCCTGACAGGCTCCGTTTTGACCGTAAACGGGGACCATTTAGCCGTTGGCTCGCCAGGTTTTGCCAATCGAAGCGGTACGGTATGGATGTTTTCACGCTCCGAGGACAAATTTGAATTGAAAACCAGACTTTCAGCCTATTCGTCCTCCAGAAATGACTTGTTTGGCTCTTCTATCGCCATTAAAGACAATACTATTTGGGTCGGTGCTCCTGGTGAAGGCGGAAGGCGAGGAACTGGTGCAGTGTATGAGTTTGAGCTAGACGCAGATGGAATGCCCACCGGGACGTCAAAAATGATGGTTCCGAATTTAGATGCGGGCAGTGCGTTTGGATCCACTCTGGCCTTGGGGCAAGAGATTGCCGCCGTCGGAGCATCTGGAGTCGATAACCGAGCAGGTGCCGTTGTGCCATTTAGTCTACGTGGTGGTGAATGGGTACGAGGATCGAACCTGTATGACGAAACCGAAGGCTATGATTCGATGGCGGGTGAACTCGTTGAGTGCAAGGATGACTACGCACTCGATTTCCCGTGTAAAGATGTGGACATGACGTCTTTCGTTTCCATGGAAGACCTCGGCGCCGACCGCGGCATTCGCACAAACGACCTTTGGGGCTGGGAAGACCCTGAAACTGGCCGGGAATACGCCATTGTGGGTCTTTCCAACGCAACGTCGTTTGTAGATGTTACCGACGTGTACAACCCTAAATATTTGGGCATATTGCCGATGCCCTCAACGGCAACCATCAGCGTTTGGCGGGACATGAAGGTCTACAAAGATCATGCATATATCGTATCTGATGGAGCCGGCGAACATGGAATGCAGGTGTTTGATTTGCGCCAACTCAGAGATGTTACGACTCCAGTAACCTTCGAGGAGACGAATCACTATCCCAACATTTTCTCCGCTCACAACATTGTGATTAACGAGGAAACTGGATTCGGATATTCGGTAGGCAGTAGCGCGGGCGGCGAAACCTGTGGCGGCGGACTGCACATGATCGACCTCAAAGATCCAGCCAACCCAGTGTTTGCCGGTTGCTTCACGGATGGTTCTACGGGCCGCAGAGGTACTGGATATTCGCACGATGCGCAGTGTGTTGTGTATCGCGGCCCGGATGCCGACTACGTTGGACATGAAATCTGTCTTGGATCCAATGAAACAGCCCTTTCCATCGCGGATGTGACGAACAAAGAGGCCCCCTATTCCATTTCGATTGCCACGTATCCTAACGTAGCCTATGCCCATCAGGGATGGCTCACCGATGATCATCGATATTTCTATATGAACGACGAGTTGGACGAAGCGGGTAAACTCGTGCCTGGCACACGGACCTTGATTTGGGACTTAACAGACCTGGACGAACCCGTTCTAGCCAATGAGTTTGTAGCCAAAACAACGGAGACGGATCATAACCTGTATGTAAAAGGCAATTTGATGTACCAATCCAACACATCCGCTGGATTGCGCATCTTGGATATCACTGACCCAGAAAATCCATTTGAAACGGCGTACTTCGATACGTCGCCTGTCGGCGGTCGAGGTGTTTCGTGGAGTAACTATCCGTACTTCAAAAGCGGTTCGATCGTAGTTACAGGCGGGCATTACGGCCTTTTCCTTCTCAAGAAAAAGGAAGTTGATCTATAATTCCCTTCCGACCACATTGCTGACGGTTCTTTACGAGGATGAGCAGTTTATCGCGGTTCACAAACCTGCAGGCATGCTGGTTCATCGGACCAAGCTAAATTCCAGCGAGCGCGTCTATGCGATGCAGGTCGTACGGGATCAGATAGGCTCGCATGTCTTCCCCGTCCACAGGCTGGACAAGCCAACTTCAGGCATCCTTTTATTTGCGAAGAGCTCGGAAACGGCTAGGGCCGTTTCCGAGCTGATTCAGCGGCATGAAGTTGACAAAAAATATGTGGGAGTGGTCAGAGGCTGGACGTTGGATTCAGATACCATTGACTATGCTCTAAAAGAGCAGCTGGACAAAACAACGGATTCCAAGGCGCGAAAGGACAAGCCAGCGCAAGCGGCGGTAACTGAATATCAGACCATTAAACGAATTGAGTTACCGAATGCAGTGGGACGGTATGCCTCCGCTCGCTATTCATGGGTGGAGATGAATCCCAAATCAGGTCGAAAACATCAGCTGAGACGGCACTTTAAGCACATCTTCCATCCCATTTTGGGTGATCGGAAGTACGGGGATCGGGATCACAACGCGTTTTGGCTTAACACGCACCACATTCGCAAGTTGTGTTTAGCAGCAACTGAGCTTTCGTTTACTCATCCCTATTCCAGTCTTCCCGTCTGTATTAGGTGCGCTCCAGACTTTCCGGCCCCGGTTCTTGAGGTTTTTGAAATCCAAGGTTGCTAATAGATTCAATGTGCAACGTCCGTTGTGGGAAGGGAATGACAATTCCTTTTTCGTCGAACGCACGTTTGAGCCTGCGCCGCAGTTCACGTTCTGCATCGAACTGCGTCCCAGGAAGCACTTTTGCGACCATTCGTGCATTTACCGAACTATCTGCAAATTCAGTAATTGCGTGAACCATCGGCTCCTCGTCTAACAAGATGTCTGGATTGTCTTTGGCCCAATCCATTAATACCTGATTCATCACTTCCATAATGGGCTCGGTTTCCTGACCATAGGACAACCCGACAACTACGACAGCCCTCATAAAGTCGACACTCTTATTACCGAATATGCGCAGCTCACCAGCGGGAATCATGATCAGTTCTCCGCTCAACCGGCGCACCTTAATAATGCGAACTCCGATATCCTCAACGATACCCTCTTCTGTTCCAACCTTTACAATATTGCCGACGTGGATGCTGTCATCAAACAACAAGAGAACCCCTGCGATTACGTCCTTTACAAGAGATTGTGCACCAAATCCAATTGCGATCCCGGCGACCCCAGCCGTAGCAATCAAAGCTCCGACGTCAATTTGCACTTCATCCAATATCATGATAATGCTGAGCGCCCAAACCACGTACTTGGTTGAGGACAGAATGAGTGTGCCTATGGTCATGGCTCGTTGCCTGCCATGATCGTACGTGGGGAGTTCAGCGAACCGGCCATTCCACATTCGAACGGTCCTATCTACAACTCGAATCAAAACCCACGCAAGAACAAGAATGGCTAGTATCTTTAGAAACACGATTGCAACGGTTTCCCAAGGCACAACCGAGTCCAAGTATTCTAGGAATGAGGCGGTTTTCCCCACTTCCTGAACACTGCTCACCGAATCTTGAGGTATAACTTGAAAACCTTGCATAGATATTAAAGCCACTTCTTGCGTTTAAAGAATAGGAGGAGGCCAATGACCGTGCTCAGCATGACTCCCCACACAGCGAAATAGCCATACCGCCATTGCAACTCCGGCATGTCTGCAAAATTCATCCCGTACACGCCGGCGATGAAGGTAATCGGGATGAAAATACTCCCGATAATGGTCAATACTTGCATGACCTCGTTCATTCGATGACTTAGCGACGACAAATAGAGATCCGTAAGACCAGCCAGCAAGTCACGGTAGGTTTCGATAATATCGATTACCTGCACCGAGTGATCGTAGACATCACGAATGTAGGTCGTTGTTTTCTTTCGGATTAGGCCAGAATCGTCTCTTAGGAGGCCTGAGAACACCTCCCTTAGAGGCCAGGCATCTCTTCGAAACGTGATGAGTTTCTTCTTTTGATCCCGGATGGCGCTCATGGTCCCTTTTGTTGGATGATCCAACACATCCTCCTCAAACGCTTCCATTTGCGTGCCAACATCCTCAAGCACAATAAAGTAGTGATCCACAATAAGGTCCAAAAGGGCGTATGCTAGGTAGTCTGGCCCCATTTTACGCATTAGGCCTTTGCCGCTTCGAAGCCTTTCTCGTACTGCCTCAAATACATCTTCAGGTCGTTCCTGGAACGAAATGACGTAGTTTTTGCCAAGAATAATCGATATTTGTTCGGTTTCGTGCTGACCTTCCCCCCCTTGATACATCATCTTAGCGACGATATAAAGGTGGTGGTCGTATACCTCTAGTTTGGCGCGCTGTTCAGGGTGGACAATGTCCTCCAACACCAATGGATGAAGCCCCATTTTCTGTCCAATGCTTTCGATAAGCGGGACCTCGTGGATCCCCGAAACATTGATCCAGGTGTTTGAACTTGAAGCCGCTATATTGTCC
>JABMOI010000021.1 GCA_013204185.1 bacterium
GCTTATTTAGAATGAATCTAAATAAGGTTTATTGAAAATGGTAGGCAAATATACATGAAAGTGGAGTTCTTTGTCCTTTATTCTTATTCAAGTAGAACCGCTCCCCACACCTTAGGTTCAGCCGGCGAAACGATGACCTCAAAAAGGTTCTTTGAGATTAGTCAAAATCTTTGGCACACCGAACACCGATTCCGGCTGTTGCAACGCGAGCCAACGTGCCGGATCTCCAATATGTTCTTGTGACGGAACGGTCCGCGGAAAACCCTCCCCCTCGGACAATGCGCAATTCGCGGTTTTCAAGGTCGAATGGAATTGGCTCCGTGCCGGGCTCTGGATAGTACTCGTAGAACGAACCTATCCACTCGGCTACATTACCTCCCATATCAAAGAGGCCAAACGCATTTGGCAGTTTGGAGCCTACTGGAAACACCTCTGCAAGGGAGTTTTGAATATATCTGACGTACTCCTCTGCTTCTTCTTCCTCATTCGTACCAGGATACATTTGCTTGAGTGGGCCACCTGAAGCAGCGAATTCCCACTCCACTTCTGTTGGCAGACGGCCACCAATAAACTCGCAGAATGCCTGGGCATCCGTCCAATTGAGATTGCTTACGGCGCGTCGACCACGATCGAGTTGCTCTGGAAAAATCTGTTCTCGATCCGTTTTGATAGTAAACCAGTCGAATTGGTCCAACGTGGTTTCGTATTTCGAAATGTAAAATGGAGCAACCCGAACCGGATGGACCGGCCGAGAATCTGGATTGTCCTCAAAATAGACGTCCCCCACGGTGAATGGTCCACCAGAAAGAGGAACCCACTCAAAACCAATTGTCTCCAGCTCTTTAGTTAGTTTTGAACTTGCACAGCCTGAAGCCACGAAAGCGATGCATAGAAAGAAGCAGAAACGTCTGAAAATCATCGTGAAGGTGTCACTTTTAGCATTGAATACCGGTTGGACCTCCAAGAAGCGCTCAAGTTGCCGTTTAGTCTATTCGTAGCGCAGTGCTTCGACCGGATTGCAGGTTGCCGCCTTGATAGCTTGATAACTCACTGTAAGCCAAGCGATTAATAGAGCCGAGATTCCGGAAATCGCGAAAACTCCCCAGCCTATGGTTGTAGCAAAGGCAAAGTCCTCGAGCCAGCGCGACATAATAAACCAAGCAACCGGAAAGGCTACGAGGCAAGAAACCAGCACAAGTACAGTAAACTCCTTAGAGAGCAACATCACGATCCTAGGAACCGAAGCCCCCATCACTTTTCGAACTCCAATTTCCTTTGTGCGCTGAGTCGTGACAAACGACGCTAGGCCAAACAAGCCAAGACAGGCAATCATCACAGCCAAAATTGTGAAATAGGTATAGAGGCTTCCCAGACGTTCCTCTTGCTCGTAGTACTTCTGATAGTCATCATCCATAAAGAAGTAGCGGAATGGATATCCAGGCTCCCACGCTGTCCACGCGGTCTCAAGAAAGGCGAGTGTTTCCTGGGTGTTTTCTGGCCGAATACGGACAGGTACATATCGCTGACCACTTTTCCATCTCCCCATAACAAGAGGTTCAACGGCTGTATGAAGGGAATTGTAATTGGCATCCGCGACCACCCCGATTACCGTAGCCCAACGGTCGGAATCGTCTGGATTTCCACCTAAACGCGCTAATTTCTTACCAACTGCTTCTTCCGGCGTGAAGCCCATCTGTTTGGCTGCGGCCTCATTGATCACGAAGGCCGTTGAGTCTGTTCGAAATGCCTCATCAAAATCTCTGCCGGCAATTACGCGAAGTCCCAGTGTTTCAGCATAGTCGTCCGTTACCTCGCCTAGAGCCGAAATAAAGAAGTCCTCCTGACTCATGCCCTCGGCGCGAAACCCAGTATTGTTGTGAATATGCCCAGGGCCTGGGATAAGTCCTCCGGCCGCCGCATCCACAATACTTGGATTGGTCAGCAGTTTTGAGCGGAAGGTGTCAAAGGTCTCCAACCCGTTCCTCGTTTCCATTGAAAGGACAACGACATGGTCTTTTTCAAATCCCAAATCCCTGTTCTGCATATAGTTGAGTTGCTTATAGACAACTCCTGTTCCTACGAGCAGAACGATTGAAATTCCAAACTGAAAGACCACCAAGACGGAGCGAACAGCTGTCCCATGCTTGCTTCGAGCAAACGATCCTTTCAGCACTTGAGCTGGTTGAAATCCCGAAAGCACCAATGCGGGGTAGAGCCCTGATAGCAAGCCCGTTACCAAGGCGATGACCACCATGGCGCCTATTAGCCACGGAGCAATAGACAAAGAAGCGTCAGCAAGTTTGCTGAAGTAGGGTAAAATGGCCCAGATAATGAGGAAGGATAAGACCATTGAAATGCTAGCCATCATCACCGATTCGCCCAAGAACTGCCTGATGAGCTGACCTCGTTCGGAGCCCATTGTTTTGCGAATCCCAACCTCTCGCGCCCTACCCGTGGCCCTGGCGGTGGAGAGGTTCATAAAGTTGATACAGGCAATGGACAAAACAAACAAAGCGATGGCGCCCAAGATGTACAAGTATCTGATATCACCCGTTTTTCCTACTTGCTCTTCCGACGTGGAATACAAGTAGATGTCCGGCATGGCTTCTAGCTTCCAGTCGTACTTGAATCCAGCTTGAAGCGCTTGGTCGTACGGCTGCCCGACAAATTGCTCAATTTGTGGCCCAACAAAGGTCCGCAAAAAATCAGGAAATTTTGCCTCGAGGGAAGCAGGTGGAGTACCCTCTTCAAGGCGGAGGTAAGTAAAAAACGAGTTATTTAGCCAAATAGGGTCGTCAGCTCGAGGGTTGGTCACAAAGGAGAGCAACATATTGGGGCGGAAATGGCTGTTATACGGAGTATCCTCCATAACGGCGGTCACTTCATAGTCCACCCGGTTATCAAATCGAATGGTCTTGCCAATGGCATCTGTACCGTCAAAGTATTTTTTAGCCAATGTCTCAGACAACACCACCGTATTGGGCCGATTTAGCGATGTTTCTGGTGTACCAGCCAGCAATGGCAACGTAAAGACGTCAAAAACTGATGAGTCCGCTTCAAACACGCCCGTCTCGTAGTACGGCTCGTTATCGACCGTAAATAAAGACTGAGAGGAAAAGTCATTCAACCGCGTCGCAAACTCAATTTCTGGAAACGTTTCAAGAAATTGGGTTGCCATAATGGCGGGCGATGAGGCCGTAACAATGGATTGATCTGCCAACTCCGCATCCAATTGCATTCGATACACGTCAGCCGAATGCTCGTGCATTGAGTCAAAACTGAGTTCATTCTGAACGAACAGAACAATCAGCACAAAGGCAGCAAGTCCAGCTGCTAGGCCACTTATGTTGATAAACGAATAGCCCTTATTTCGGCTCAACGTGCGGAGCGAAATGCGGATGTAATTCTTGAGCATGGCTTCTAATGAGTGCTTTGCGGACAAAAGATTTCAAGCACTACACGGATAAACGGGGCATTTTGTTACGGTCAGGCCACCAGTTCGATAAAATTGCTGCAGGGATCGGGTGGTGGGCAAGCCAGTTCGGTGGTTCGCGAACATGCTGGCTATTTCGTAGGTCCGGAAGGTTCGTCATTGCCGGCAGTTCCAACTCGCGGAAGCCCGACGCCCCTAGTCATGGCATAAAAACGCAGTCCGCTTGTGATGAAGGCGGCTATCCAAATCTGGCTAACCGTTCCAAGTCCGGCGAGATGGCATAGATAGAGCGCACCGCCGCCTAAAAGAGCAGCCGTTGCGTAGAAGTCGTGCCGAATGACGGCTGGGACCTCGCGAACTAACACATCGCGCACCACACCGCCGCCCGTTGCCGTGAGCGCCGCCATAATCATGACGCCAATGGGGCCGAGCCCGAAGGCGAGGCCCTTTGCTCCCCCAATCGCGGCAAATACGCCCAGTCCGATGGCGTCGATAATGGCCACGCGATTCCATTCGGTCGCAACTCGGTTACCGGCTAAAAACACAACCACTCCACCAGCGATACAAACCCCTAGGTAGAGCTCGCTTTGAATGGCTGCTACAGGTGTGGAGCCGAGCAGCATGTCGCGAATCATCCCCCCTCCAACGCCTGTGGCAACGGCGAGCACCATCACTCCGAGCAAGTCCAATTGGTGGCGCATTGCGCGCAGCCCACCAGCGATGGCAAATACGAACGTTCCGGCGATATCTAGGAAATCGATCAGAGACATAGAAAGCCTGCGCGGTAGAGGTGGATAAACTGAACCCTGTCAAGATAGGGCTACTGCATACTTTAGCCCATCAATTCAAAACGATTCGTTTGCACCTAAATATATTTGTGATATATTACGACGATTCCTTGATGAATCCCCGACCCCTACACAACCGACTAACCGACCTAATTCGATGAGCATTGACTGGAAAGGCGTTTTCCCCGCCGTTACGACCAAATTCAAAGACGACTATTCAATTGACTATGCCGGAACGCAGAAAGGCGTTGAAGCGCAGATCAAAGCCGGTTGCCACGGCATTATCACGACGGGCTCTTTGGGAGAGTCGAGTACGTTGACCTTTGAGGAAAAGCAAGAAGTTTTACGCCTCGCAGTTGAAGTGGCTGATGGACGCGTTCCCGTTTTGATGGGCGCTGCGTTCAACACAACGATGGAGTTGTGCCACGCATTGGAAGATGGGCAAGTCAATGGGGCCGATGGGTTTATGGTACTGCCAGCCATGCTCTACCCTTCGGATCGCCGTGAGACCATTGCGCACTTTCGCGCCGCCGCTCAGGCCACTGGAAAGCCGATCATGATCTACAACAATCCCATTGCCTACACGGTGGATTGCACGGTCGATATGCTGGAAGAGTTGGCCGACGAAGACATGTTGGTCGCCATCAAAGAATCCTGTGGCGACGTTAGGCGCATTACCGATATCATCAACCGCCTGGGCGATCGATACACCATCTTCACGGGCGTAGACAACTTGGCAATGGAAAGCCTCTTGATGGGCGCTGTTGGCTGGGTGGCTGGTCTAGTTTGCGCATTCCCTGAAGAGACGGTTGCCATCTACAACCTGATCCAATCTGGACGCATATCTGAAGCTCGCGACATTTATCGCTGGTTCAAGCCCCTTTTGGATCTGGACGTGAACGTGAAATTGGTTCAGAATATCAAACTCGCCGAAGTAGCAACCGGACTCGGAACCGAGTTAACCCGTCCGCCTCGCCTTCCACTCGTTGGGGAAGAGCGTGAGTTTGTACTGGGCGTAATTCGTGATGCCATGGACAGCAGACCTGACGTTTCAGATTACGTTTAATCCATGACCGTTCAACCTGAATCGCTCGCTGAGCAAGCATACGAAGTGGTCGAACGTATGATTGTTACGTTGGAATTGCCACCCGGGAGTCTGTTCTCGGAGGGCGAATTGAGCGAGAAGGTGGGCATTGGACGGACGCCGCTTCGCGAAGCACTGCAGCGACTTTCGGGAGATCGGTTGGTGGAGGCAGTTCCGCGCAGAGGCATCGTTGTAACTGATATTAACGCATCAGAATACCTTTCTTTGCTTCAAACCCGCGGGGTGTTGGATCGCTTAATTGCGGAACAAGCCGCGCGCCGAGCTTCGCCGGAGGAGAGAAATGAGCTGCAGCGATTGGCGCCGCTCCTACTCGAATCCGCGCGTAGTAAAAATTCGGATGGATTTATGAAATACGACAAAGCGGTTGATCGTATTTTAGAAAACGCGAGCCGAAATCCGTATGCCAATCAAGCCGTCAGTCCGTTGCACGCACATTCCAGACGGTTTTGGTCGGTTTACCAACACCATGGTAGCCTCACTGAAAGCGCCACCTTTCACGTTGAAATTATGGAAGCTGTGGCCGTTGGAAACAGTGAAGCAGCAGGTTATGCTTCGGACCGCCTAATAGACTATCTGACATCATTCACCCGAAAGGCCCTGGATCTAGACTAGGAACCCACACTATGAGTGTCCATCGATTTACGTGTATTGATGCGCATACGTGCGGCAATCCGGTTCGCGTGGTTAAAGTGGGGGGGCCCAAGCTGGATGGCTCATCCATGATCGAGCGACGCGCTCATTTTATGGAAGAATGGGACTGGATTCGGACGGGGCTCATGTTTGAGCCACGGGGGCACGACATGATGTCGGGGTCCATTCTGTATGAACCAACTCGGCCAGACTGCGACGTTGCCATTCTCTTTATCGAGACCAGCGGTTGTCTGCCTATGTGTGGACATGGGACCATAGGAACCGTTACGGTCATGATCCAAGAGGGCCTCGTTCAACCAGAAACACCCGGTCTTGTGCGGCTTGATACGCCAGCAGGACGGGTCGACGCGTATTACGAGATGGACAACGGGCGTGTGACGAGTGTGAAGCTCATCAACATCCCATCGTTTCTGTATAAGTCGGACCTGAAAGTAGAGTGCCCCGATCTGGGCGAAATCACGGTTGATGTGGGGTATGGTGGGAATTTTTACGCGATCGTAGATCATCAAAAGAACTTCTCAGACATCGCAGACTTTACGGCGGGAGACCTCATTCGGTGGAGCCCCATTGTACGCACGAGGCTTAATCAGCTATACGAATTCACGCACCCACTGGACAAGCGTATTTGCGGTATGAGCCACATGTTGTGGACCGGCGCGCCGCGAGTGGAAGGCTCAGATGCACGAAATGCGGTGTTCTACGGGAACAAGGCCATTGACCGATCCCCTTGTGGTACAGGGACTTCCAGCCGTATGGCCCAATGGGCGGCGCAAGGTAAGCTCTCGAAAGGCGACACGTTTGTCCACGAAAGTGTTATAGGCAGTCAGTTTATTGGCAAGGTCGAAGACACGACCAAAGTCGGCGACTTCGATGCCATCATCCCCAGTATAACGGGGTGGGCCCGCATCATGGGTTACAATGAAATCCTGATTGACGACGACGACCCCTACGCACACGGTTTTCAGGTGATCTAATATGAACGATTCCTATGATGTTGTCATAGCTGGGGGTGGCGTGGTGGGCCTTTGTAGCGCCTATTATCTTCAGAAAACGGGAGTTAGCGTCTTGATTGTGGACCGGGGCCGGTATTCCGAGGCCGCCTCGACTGGGAACGCGGGAATGATTGTCCCAAGTCACATTGTGCCGCTTTCGGCGCCAGGTGTGATCGCAAAGGGGCTAAAGTGGTTGATGAATCCGGAGAGTCCGCTCTATATCAAGCCCAGCGCCAATCCCAAGTTTATGAAATGGCTTTGGCTCTTTCAGAAGCATTGCACGGCCGAGCACGTTGCGCGCAGCATTCCCATTTTGCGGGACCTCAGTTTAATGAGCCGGGACTTGTTTTCAGACGTGTGCGCCCTCCCAGGATTTGAAGAGGTTGGGCTGGCTCATGACGGCCTGCTCATGCTTCACCGAAGTGATTACGCCAAGAAAGACAATCTCGAATTGGCTGACCTGGCTGAAAACGCAGGCCTCGAAATTTCGCGGTTAAGCGCCCAGGAAACGATGGATCTCGAACCCGCCTTGAAATCCGAACTAACCGGTTCTGTGTTTTTTAAGCAGGATGCGAGCATTCATCCGGAGCGTTTTATGCGCGCGCTGGAATCGCATCTTCGCGCTGCAGGAGTCCATTTTTTAGATGCAGAGGTGAAGTCCTTCGAGCGAAGCGGCGGTGCGGTGCACGCAGTTGGAACGACAAAGGGACGTTTTTCTTCGAAACACGTGGTGCTGGCTGCAGGGAGTTGGTCGCCGTTTTTGGCTTCCAAATTGGGTTCGGCGATAGCCGTTCAACCCGCCAAAGGATATAGCATTACGGTGCCCGTTTCTGAGCCTAGTCTCAAAATCCCGTGCATTTTGACGGATGAGAAAGTCACGATCACGCCCATGCCCGGCTGCCTTCGTTTTGGTGGTACGCTAGCCTTGCAGGGATACGACAACAGCATAGACGAACGCCGTGCAAGCCCAATCAGGCGTCTGGCAGAAACGTACTGCGACGGAGTGGACAAAGTAGTGGACAAGGTGCCTACGTGGGCTGGGTTTAGGCCTGCCTCTCCCGACGGGCTCCCCTTTATTGGAGCCCTACCCGCAGCGCCCAACGTGTTCGCGGCCACAGGCCACGGTATGATGGGAGTGACATTGGGCCCCGTAACCGGTAAATTGATCTCAGAATTGATCGGTGGTGGCCCGGCATCTCTGGATGTGGCGCCGTTTGCTTCGGACCGGCACTAACTCTGCGCGCTTTTTCATCAGATTGTCCAACTTTCATGGCCCCATCCAAGCTTCCTGGCCGTCCTAACCTCACTCCTTCTCAGGCAGAAGATGTTGCGGCCGAACAGTTTGGGCTGGTGGGCTCGGCACACGAACTGCCCAGTGACCGGGACCAGAATTTTGTTTTGACGCCTTCTAGCGGTCCCAAAGTGGTGCTGAAGGTCTCGAACCTGAACGAGAAACCCGCCTTTTTGGACTGCCAGGCCAAAGTCATGTCTCGCCTTTCGGACGTAGGCCTGCCTGTGCCTTCTGTTCTTGGTCAAGCTACGGTCCAACTCGAAAGCGGTCTGCATCATGTGCGTCTAGTTTCTTGGTTGGAGGGAACGCCGTTGGGATTGGCAAACCCTATTTCGGACGAGATGGAATACGAAGTGGGCCAACTGTTGGGAAAAATGGACCGCTGCTTGGATGGCTTTACCCATGATGGGGCTCCCAAGGACTTCGTTTGGGACTTAGCCCACGCCCAAAAAACCATTTCTGAGCGTCTTTCTTTGTTGCCGCCTGACGGTAGAGCGATGGTCCAGCTCGTGCTGGATCAGTACGAAGAAACGGTCCTGCCCGTTTGGGAAGACCTACCTCACGCCGTCATTCACAGCGATGCGAACGACTACAATGTGTTGGTGGGAGAGCCTGCGATGGGCCGGCGCCCCGTGACCGGTATCCTGGATTTTGGGGACATCGTCCATTCAGCAAGAATTGGCAACGCTGCAGTCGCGGCGGCCTACCTGGCCCTTCATCGCCCCGATCCGGCCGAGGCTATGTGCAATGTCCTGCAGGGATATCACGCCGAATTTCCCCTGAAAGAGCTGGAGGTCGACGTGTTTTTTGCATTGGTTTGCACTCGGTTGGCCATTAGCGTGTGTATGTCTGCGGCCGGGCGGAAGGTCGAACCGGACAACGAGTATCTGGCTATCTCTGAAAAAGACGCTTGGGCTTGTCTAGAGCGGCTCACGTCCACCTATCCAAGGCTAACCACCTATCGATTGAGAGATGCGGTGGGCATGGAGCCCGTCCCTAGTTCGGCAAGCGTTTCAACTTGGATTTCGGATCGAAAAGGTCAGTTCGCAGAAGTTGTTCGTCCCGGTAACGAGGCGGCAGTTGAACCGGTGCTACTGGATTTTTCGGTGAGCAGTCAGCAGTTTGACCCCATGTCGCTCACCGTTCCAGGCCTTGCGGACCAGCTGATTTGGGAGTATATCGGAGAGCACGTTGGCGTGGGCCGTTGGAACGAACCACGACTTGCGTACGCCGGTCCTCAATACGAAACCACATCGGGTGAGCGCAGGACCATTCATGTGGGAGTGGACCTTTTTAGGCCCGCTGGAGCAGCGGTATATGCGCCGCTACATGGTACTGTTCATTCAAGTTGCGCCCATCACGAACTGTTTGATTATGGGGGATGTATTGTGCTTGAACATCGCCCAAAGAATGGCCCAGTTTTTTGGACTTTGTATGGGCATCTGAGCTACAATTCGGCGGTGTCTGCCAAAAAAGGAACGGCCGTAGTCGCCGGCGAGCCATTCGCAGAACTGGGTTCATATGAGGAGAACGGAGGGTGGGTGCCGCACCTCCATTTTCAGATTGTGACGGATTTATTGGGTTTGGAAGCGACCTTTCCGGGTGTTGCGGCTGCAGGTGTTCGGCGCGTTTGGCATAGCTTATCCCCGAGTCCCGCTGTGCTCCTTGGGCTGCCCGATTGGACGAACACAGCCGACCCACCTGGGCTATCTGAGCTTCAGGCTCGACGGCGTGCACACGTGGGCTCGGCGCTGAGTTTGTCGTATTCCAATCCACTACACATTGTCTGTGGGTGGCAACAGTATTTGTACGACTCGGGCGGTCATGCATATTTGGACGCGGTGAACAATGTCCCGCACGTGGGCCACTCAAATCCTCGCGTAGTAGCAGCGCTCCACAAGCAGATGCGAACGCTCACCACGAACACGCGCTATTTACACGAAAACATTCTGGCGTATGCTGAGCGGCTCTCTGCCCTGTTGCCCGACCCGCTCGAGGTGTGCTTTTTCGTCAATTCAGGAAGCGAGGCCAATGACTTAGCCATTCGCTTGGCCCGAGCATACACAGGAAATACGGACCTGATTGTGCTAGATGGGGCGTATCACGGCAACATAACGACCTTAATTGGCATCAGCCCCTACAAATTTGACGGCAAAGGAGGCGGCGGAAAGCCCCCTGGAACGCACGTGGTGCGTATGCCTGACTCGTTTCGAGGAGAGCACAAGGGCCATACGGCCGAGTCTGGCGCGGCGTACGCCGAGGACGTTGAACAGATCGCGGATCAGTTTCCGGGGCGTATTGCAGCGTTTATGGCCGAATCTGTTCCTGGTTGTGGCGGCCAGATTGTACCACCACCCGGATATTTTTCGAGCGCAGCGGAAGCGGTTCGAAAAGCAGGCGGTGTCTTTATTGCCGATGAAGTGCAGGTCGGCATGGGCCGGGCGGGCTCGGTGTTTTGGGGATTCGAGCTGGACGGTGTGGTCCCCGATATTGTCGTCTTGGGCAAACCGATTGGAAACGGCCACCCCTTGGGCGCTGTGGTAACGACCCGAGCCATTGCCGATGCGTTCGACAATGGAATGGAGTATTTCAACACGTTTGGCGGCAATCCGGCGTCGTGCGCCGTGGGGCTCGCTGTGTTGGATGAAATACGGGACCAAAAGCTGCAAGAAAATGCGCTAGCGGTTGGTAACCACCTCAAGGAGGGGCTCGCTTCGCTCGCCCCCCATCACCCCATCATTGGAGACGTTCGGGGTGTTGGACTGTTTTTAGGTGTTGAACTGGTCCGCTCCCAAACCGACCTAGAACCCGCCGCTGAGGAAGCTTCTTACGTCGCCAATCGCATGCGGGACAAGGGTATACTGATTTCAACAGATGGGCCGCTGCACAACGTCTTGAAAATCAAACCGCCCTTGGTTTTCACTAAAGAAAATGCGGACTTTCTTGTCCGCACGCTAGGCTTAATTCTCAACGAGGACTTCGTGACGGCCCGCATTCGGTCTTGAATCTGGCCCCTTCGTCCTAGTGCGCAACCTAGTCAGCTCAATCAAGCTATTCCCCGCCTTCTGTCCTAACCCGCTTCGGAATCAGCCCCTCTAGCTCCATAATGGTGAGGGCATTCGTGGTCGGGCTGGGTCCCGGATGCAAGAGGTAATCAAACGACATCTTGCCGTTCTCAATGGTTTCCCGGAAATGATAATTGGTGACGCCTGCCATTTCATCCGCCAATGAGGTTAGCTCCAGATCATGCGTCGAAATCAAACCCACACCGTTTA
Organism: bacterium; assembly: GCA_013204185.1. Taxonomy (GTDB): domain Bacteria; phylum Bacteroidota; class Rhodothermia; order Rhodothermales; family UBA10348; genus UBA10348. The sequence continues at coordinate 11,536 of JABMOI010000021.1, forward strand.
ACGTGCATAATTGCCTGAGGAGTTCACGGCTTCCAATGAGCCGTTCTCGGTTATTCGTTCCACGAAAAACCTCATCCACAAAATAGATCATCGGATACTCAGACTCTGATTCTAGCTCAGTAAGCATGCGTTTTAGCCGCTTTACCTCTGCATAAAAGTAGGAGATTCCGTCGTTTACCGAGTCTGCCACACGAATACAGGTAAACATGCGAAGCGGCGCGATTTCCATTCTAGAAGCGTTAACCGGGGCCCCTGCATTTGCCAGTGCAAGATTAATTCCAACCGTGCGCAGAAACGTACTTTTGCCCGACATATTGGAGCCGGTAACGAGCGCTAGGTCATGGACCCTGCCAATCCTAAAATCATTGCTTACCTGTGAGGAAGCCGGAATGAGCGGATGCCCTAGCCCGGTGGCATCGAACAATAGTTTATCATCCGAATGATCCGTCCACGTTGGAAAGCTATATGTTGGATTCAGAGTCGCAAACGTGGCGAGTGAGCTGGCGGCTTCTACTGTTTGGAGGGCCTCCAACCAAGGAAGCAACAGCGTGGAAACTCGGGTCTTCATTTTCTCTAGCACGAAGGCAAAGAACAACTCCCATGGCACAATGACATTGAGAACGATCCGGAGCACTTCGTTTTTCTGAGTTCCAGCTGCCATAGACAGCCACAACACCTTCCGAGCATAAGCAGAAGGAAGTGCCCCTGGGTTTTGAAGGCAAGAAGCAACCTCTTGAAGGGCAGATCCGGTTTTGAAACGAAACGATTCGATGAAACCAAACACCGGTAGCACCTTCTCAAACTCGACATGCAGATGCTCCGCCTCATCAAAAAGGTGTTCGCACTTATCAAAGTTCATGAGATAGAACACTACGTAGGTAAGCAAGGAATAGGCCCACCAGGAAGACTCGATCACGGAAGTCATTTTAAGGACGAATAAGACAAGCGTAAGCGCGGAAAGCCCGAAAAGAATGCCCAATACAAGACGAATTCTTCCATTTACTTTGTGGCTGGCGAGCCAATCAGACAACACGTTTCCTTGAAATGGACCGCCTTTAGGACCAGAAATCATGGCTGTTTCTAGCGTGATTCGGTCTCTGAACCCGACCAAGGGGATCAATTCTTGTACCATCTGCTGCTTCCGGGTCGCCTCTCTGACCGCCGGATCGGGAAGCGTCAGCCAGCGATGCAAAAGGGTGCTCCCTTCAATCGAAAAGGCAGTATCTATCAAATGGTGAAGCGAGCCCTCGCCAAACAAATCAAGATCTGACTCAAACGGATGAAGTGAGTCCGGACCGGAATGCAGGATTTGAGGGATGTTTTGCCAGTCCCTAGTTAGGCGAGCTAGATGCTGTCGTTTGATTTGTTGGTACTGAATGTGCCTCTTTTTACCACGTATGACCCTGTTGTGCCAGACCACTGCCCCGATAAAAACGCCAATAGTAGCCAATACAATCAGGCGAGACCCCTGCACAAATCCACCCTGAGACAAAACCACGTACCCGACAATTCCCAACAAGACGATGAGTCCTCTGAGTTGGGAAATGCGCCGACTTCGGCCCTCAATTCGCTCGATTTTCCGCTGTAAGATGTCTACAGTCCGGACGAGTCGCAATTCCATTTGGTTTGTCGGCACGGATACTCCCCTCAATTCCTGAATTACAATTCAAACATCGAGGTTACCAGAGTGAGCTCTGGAAGTTGCGCTTATTTCGGATACGGGATACGTCTAGTCTGCCTTTTTGCCTCGAACTAGCCGAACAACTATCATGACGGCAAGCCCTAAAACGATGGCAAACCCAGCTGCCATGCCCCAGAGGTTGCCGGGTCCAGTTGGCGACAACAGAATGCCCATGATGGGCATCCCGATGAATAGCCCTCCAGCAAAAGACAAACCACCCATTCTAAACTGGGGTGTTGGAACGGGTTGCCAACCCAGGTATGCGCCTTGGAACGCGGCAACAAGAAGCAGCGCAATCATCCCGCCTATAATTGGCAGGTACAAAAAGGCTGAAACAACGACTCCGCCGAATGCCGTAGTTGCAATCCATTGTCGATCATTCATGTTCTAACCTTTTTTGTGATTTATGACTCCGAAAAAGCGGCGTCAAATGCACGATCTGAAGAGGGGAAATCGACGGCTCGGACGAAATCACAGGCTTCTTCGGCCCCATGTTCTCGGTCCATCCCAATATCTTCCCACTCAACAGAAAGCGGGCCCTGATATCCAGCCCGATTCAACGCCCTAATAATCTCTTCAAAATCGATATTTCCTCTACCCAGCGACCTGAAATCCCATTGACGGCGGACATCTCCAAAGTCGGTATGACCTCCAAACACTCCCGCTTCGGTGCCATCGTTTGACCACCAAACATCTTTCATGTGTACATGATAGATTCTATCGGCAAAACGATGGATGAAGGCCACATAATCCACTCCTTGGTAGCCAAAATGGCTGGGGTCATAATTAAATCCGAATGCTTTTCGGTGGCCAATGGCGTCAAGCACTCTTTCTGCCGAGGCAATGTCGAAGGCAATTTCTGCTGGATGAACCTCTAGAGCAAACCGAACACCGACCTCGTCAAATACGTCCAAAATAGGATTCCATCGCTCCGCAAAATCATCGAAGCCGGTTTGAATCATTCCTGCAGGTATGGGAGGGAAAGCATAAAGCAAGTGCCAAATTGAACTCCCAGTAAACCCATTGACCACCGAAACACCAAGTTTTTTCGCTGCTCTGGCGGTATCCATCATTTCACGCGCCGCGCGCTGCCTTACGCCCTCAGGATTCCCATCGCCCCACACATGACTGGGCAGGATCGCCTTGTGACGCTCATCAATGAGGTCACAGACGGCCTGTCCTACTAAGTGCGTGCTAATGGCGTGCACCTTTAATCCATGTTTTGCGAGCAAAGCGTGGCGCTCTGCGCAGTAATTCGGCTCTTTCAGTGCGCGCTGCACGTCAAAATGATCGCCCCAACACGCTAACTCGAGGCCATCGTATCCCCAAGAGGCGGCTTTTTCAGCTAGGACATCAAGTGAAAGATCGGCCCATTGGCCAGTGAATAGAGTGACGGGTCTAGACATAGTTGCTATTTTTTGGGAGTTGCTATTTTTTGGGAGTTGCTGAAATAGGGGCTGGTCAAAATGCTGCGAGGGGAAACCTACCACTAGGCATCTCCTAGGCTGGTGGAGCATACGAGGCCGGCACCCACCCTCTGCATTCGTGGCTTTTTACCGCAGTATGGATGAAATGAATGCCGCGAGCACCGTCTTGGACGGTTGGATAGTCTTCATCCAACGGGTCAGGAGTTTCTCCTTGAATTCGAGCTTGCATGACCCGAATGGCATTCTTGTAGACGTTTGCAAACGCTTCAATAAATGCTTCTGGGTGACCACTCGGCAACCGGCTGGCTCGGGCCGCTGCTGGGCCCATGTATCCATTCCCGCGCTTGAATATTTGCTCAGGTGCGTCTGGGTATTTGACATGCAGCCAGTTTGGATGCTCTTGCTTCCACTCGATGGCGGCTTTGGTGCCATAGACACGAATCGTCAAATTGTTTTCCTCGCCAATGCTTATTTGCGAGCAGTACAAAATTCCTCTGGCGCCGCCCTTATATCGAATCAAGATGGATGCGTCGTCTTCGAGCGCTCTGCCTTCAACCATCGTTCCTAAATCGGCCAGCATTTCTTCCATTTCAAGTCCTGAAATGTACTGTACTAGGTTTTCGCAGTGCGTCCCAATGTCTCCGAGCGCCGATGAAATCCCAGCCTTAGCCGGATCTGAGCGCCACGAGGCTTGCTTTTGGCCAGTCGCTTCAAGTAAAGTGGAAAGCCAGCCTTGGGGGTATTCGACCACAATTTTGCGAATCGAACCCAAGTACCCTTCTTGAACCATTTGTCGGGCTTGCTTTACTGCAGGATATCCCGTGTAGTTATGTGTTAAAGCGAAGACCCTGCCC
>JABMOI010000180.1 GCA_013204185.1 bacterium
ATTCTAATGCGCGGACACTTCAACTAGTGAAACCAGGACCTACCTGTGATTGAGTGGACTCATGGGATCTAAGAAGCTGGTAGCGTTTTCTGGCAGCCGCGCCGAATTTGGGTTGCAAGCCCCGATACTTAAAGAGTGTATGCGGCGGGGACGATTCGATGTTCGGGTCATTTTGGGCGGATCGCATTTGGACGACAGTTTCGGGGCAACTGCATGGGAAGCCGCGGAAATGGGGGTGCCCATTTACGCACATTTGCCCATGCTGCATGTCGATGGCTCGCCATTTGGTGCAGTCCATGCGATCGCACAAACGACAATTGCATTCCAAAAGGTTTTACAAGATTTGGCGCCCGATTTATGCATGGTTTACGCAGACCGCCACGAGACGTTTGGTGCTGCTGTGGCAGCAACGCAGATGGGAATCCCAACTGTACACATTGAGGGTGGGGACATTACAGATGGAGGCACCCTAGATGATGGGTTGAGAGACGCCATATCTAGGTTGGCTCACTTTCACTTGACAACTAGTGAGCTTGCACGGGACAGATTAATTCGCTTGGGAGAAGAACCCTCCCGAGTTGTGAATATTGGTACTATCGCGTCCGACATAGCGCTTTCTGGCGCTCACGACAGCCCTGAACAAGTCCTGGGCCAACTCAAGCTAGCCGTAGATAAACCTATTATTTTGGCAACGCTACATCCGATACCACTGGATCCTCTGCACACAACAGCATGTGTAGATGCATTTGAACGAGCATTGACTGAGTTGATGTCGGATGAATTTCAAATCTTGCTCACCTATCCTAACAATGATCCGGGGCACCTCGAGATCATTTCAATGATTAAGAGGTTGCAACAGGGATCTGCGATGGCTAACCTGCACGTGGTGCAATCCTTAGGTTCCCGACGTTTTCATGCAGTGTTGGCGGCTTCACGAATGACTCAAGTTTTTGTGTTAGGGAATTCATCTGCGGGGCTAAAGGAAGCCGGGGCTTTTGGTTGTTTTACAATCAACATTGGGAATAGGCAAAAGGGTAGAGCCAGGGGCTCTTCGGTAATCGATGTATCGCCAGTTGCGAGTGAAGTCGTTTCAGCCGTTCGACGTGCCTTTCAAAGCGCTCAGTTTGAAACTTTTGCAAATGAGACTCCGTACATTGGTGGCCAAGTTGCTCAACGCGCGGCAGACGCCCTTGAGTCGGTCCCACTCACCACTGACATTCTCATTAAGCGGGCCTGGTGCGTTTCGGCAGATTCTCATAAGTGGGAATAAATGACCGTGATGATAGTTGGAGGTACTGGATTTTTAGGTTCCGAGATGGCTCGTTCATTATTGAAATCAGGCCGTTCAGTGGTTATTCCTTCGCGTAGTTTTAATGGAACTTCCGAGGTACGCGAAAGGGCTGCGTTGGACCGAGCAACAACTTGGTTGGTGCCGATCAACTTTGTTGAGGACCCAATGTCTTGGAGTACTTTTAATATTTCCCAGATTGTCTACGCGGCAGGAAATCCTATCGCGTCGACAGACCTAGACCAAGAATTTGTTACTGCTCAAGAAAATCTTCTGGCCAACGCATTGAGGGGTGCCGAAAAAGCCAATTTGGGTTCTTTTCACTACATGTCGTCGCTTCTGGTTTATGGATCACAGATCCGAGGGGTGATCAGCACGGAACTAGGTGTGCAGCCGGACACTAGATATGCCGAAATGAAATTGCGAGAAGAGCAGCAAGTAGTTACGACGGGCCTACCGGGCGTAATTTTAAGGCTTTCGAACGTATATGGAATTGGTCAAAATAGATACTCACTGATTGACAAGATAGTTCGATCACTCAAAGGAAATTCTGATGCTTTCATTCCTTCTAAAGACCAGACCAATGAGAGAAGACTTGACTTCCTACACATCTCAGATTTGGGGAGAGCAGTAGTTCAGATCGCAAATCAAATGATTTCTAGCCAATCTGTTGTAGCTGTGGGTGGCGGAAGATCAATAAGCCCCACCCATCTCTACGAAGATGCCGCTATGGCGTTAGCCACTGATAACTGGACCTTTCCGCGATGCATTTTTGGTCCGGGAGCGGTGGATCCTTCATGGATTTTGAGTTACCTTGGATGTCAACCATTAATCTCTGTCGAAGCAGGCCTCCAAGATCTCTTGGCAGGATGATAATCTCGACCTAAATGACACAAAATCAAATGAATGTTTCCCGGTTGATTTGACCTGAATCCGGTTCAGCACGCGCCTTTCAAAATAAGGCGCTTAAACGCGCTGCCGGTGTCATAGGAAACTCTAGGTAAAGCAAGAATGCCCAAATGGCGTGACCCCTTATGGCGCGTCCACCTGATCTGACCCCGGTTGGGAACCGAATAAAAGGTGCCCGTCCACTTGTAAGACAGATGTCTACTACCCGAGAGAAACCTAAACTTGAATCCGCTCTCGCTTGGCACTGGTGAGCGGTTCGAGGTCGGCTTCAAACCTGTTCACGTAACCACCTACCGAGGACACGTAGGTGGAAGCCATACAATCCGAGAGGTACCGACTCTCATTGCCATCTAGTCGAGGCTCATGTAGTGGGGCGGGCCCGTCCCCCAGGACACTGGCTAGGGCGGCAACAATGGTTGCGGGCAGAGCGTTCATACGTTATACACGTCGGACTTGTAACGCGCAAGATTTTTGGGTTCTCTGAACCACGTAATAGTTTCCTCCAGTCCACGTCTGAAC
>JABMOI010000181.1 GCA_013204185.1 bacterium
CATCCGGCTCGCGCCAGTCGCATATCACACCCGCTGCTTCAAGTCGATTAAAAACCTCTTTCCCGGAAGATGTTGCGCCCGAACGGTTTGCAGCGCTGTTGTCTGATGGATGGGCGCCGGTTTCTGGCCTAATTCGAACCGAAAGCTGAGCCCCACGCCTAGCAGGATCGGAGGGCGTAATGAGTTCAACTCGCTCACCGCAGCGACTTTCCAGCAACGCGGCGGTGTACGCCGTTAGTTTTCGGCTCTTTTGAATTAGTGCCTCCATCCCGACCTGCTCGAACACGCCCAGTGAGGCCTTAAAAGCCGCCATCGACAAAATGGAAGGGTTGCTGAGTTGCCATCCTTCCGCCCCGGAACTAGGGACAAAGGAATCTGGCATGTTGAACCTCGAAGTGGCATCGTGACCCCACCATCCCGAAAGCCGTGGCACGTCTGGGTTCGACCCATGCCGGGTATGAACGAAGACTCCTGAAGGGCCGCCAGGACCCGCATTGAGGTATTTATAGGAGCACCAAGCGGCAAAGTCTACGTCCCAGTCGTGTAACTTGAGTTCTACATTTCCCGCGGCGTGTGCCAAATCAAATCCAACAAGAGCCCCAACTGCATGGGCCGCTTTTGTAATGCGTTGCATGTCGAAGAGCTGACCAGAGTAGTAGTTCACGCCGCCCATCATAACCAAGGCTACTTCGCCCGCATGTGTTTTTAAAATGGCTTCGATGTCCTCTTCTTGGAGTATAGGGTCCGAACCCGAAGCCTCGCCGGCAATAATCAAATGCTCCTCCGGATCCAAACCGTGCCACTCCAGGTGCGATCTCACGGCGTACCGATCAGAAGGAAAGGCATTGGCCTCGATAATAATCTTGGATTTCCTTCCCTTCGGACGATAAAAACTGGCCATAAGCAAGTGGATATTGACCGTGAGTGAGTTCATAACCACCACTTCGCCCCCGGCCGCTCCCACCACTTTGGCCATCTGCTCGGTTAGTAGAGCGTGATACGGCATCCACGCGTGTTTTGCCTTGAAATGCCCCTCGACTCCGAGGGCAGCCCAATCGTCTAGCACTTCGAGCAGGGCGGCGCGAGTTGCCTTGGGCTGTAGGCCCAGCGAATTCCCTGTCAGGTACACCACTTCGTTTCCATCCTCAGCGAGTGGGATGTGAAAAGCCTCACGAAACGAGCGAAGAGGATCCTTTTCGTCAAGTGACCTCGCCCCGCTCGCCGAAAGGTCGGCAGCAGAGAAAATGGCCAAGTCGTCGTGTGGTTCAGGCATCATATTTGAATTCAGGCTGGGGAAGCGCTAAAGAATATAGGTCTTGAAGGCGCTGCGTCGCTGCAGAATGGTGGGATTTGGATAGAAACGAATCCTAATCCATCCTCAACCGAGTCAGGGACAAAAATAAGCTCAGTTATCGTACGGAGCGCGTCTGTGTCGGTATTCGGATCAAACGAATCCGAGTCGATATTCCACCAGGTACGGTGCGCCGCCATCTTGCCGCTGTCGTGGAGGCGGTCAAGTGAAGGAAGATCCACCAAAATGTGCTCCACGCCGCTCTGCTTTAGCAGTTCGATAGCCTCCACCGTAAAAAAAGGAACGCCGTTCGAACTGTGCTGTGCGGACTTTTTAAGATCGAGGTTGGGAAGCGTACGAATAATTAAAGCGCGCCTCCACGAAGGGGAGGACTCGCTCAAAACGGAAGCGATACACCTCGCTGTCAAACCCAAAATATCATCGGACTCAACAGGAGGGGCAGACGTCTCACCAGCTCTTCGAATAGACTCCGGGGTCACGCTAATCAGCGTACACGGAATAAGGCCCGTTGGAAGGATGTCGTTGATGAAGCGCGGCTCCGTAGTGAGATGTCCAACACATTCCGTGTGGGTGCCGTTGCAATGGGGGGTAAGCTCAATGGTAGCCACGTTGCATGAGACGCCCAGCCGAGTGTCCCCAATGAGTCCTTCAGCCTTAAATGGACGGTGAGTGGCATGAGGCGTGTCGTACAAGCAAGGGTCTTGATCCGAAAAGCTTAGAGGGATAGATAGGTCTTGTCCTCCTTCAAGATTCGTCTTAAACGAGACCCCATCAATTAACACGTTCGATATCAAACTCATTCGTGCGTCTACTGAATCGAGGAAGTTAAACCGAGCCACTCACGTGCCGTGTCGCGAAGCAGCTGCTTCTGATGCCCCGGGTGGTCAAAATAAACAGATTTAACGAGTGAGCCCGGTTCCAATTCACCGAGTGGAAATGGATAGTCTGTACCCAAAGCAATGCGACCTGCACCAAACAAATCAACCAAAAATCTCAACGCCGCCGGGTCATGGACCAAGGAATCGACGTAAAAATGGCCGCAGTAGGATCTTGGGGAGTGAGGGTTGTCTACGGCGCATAGATCAGGACGCACGTCGAAGCCATGATCAAACCGCCCAACTGTGAAAGGGAAAGAGCCGCCACCGTGTGCAAAAGCAACCCGCAACGCAGGAAGGCGGTCGAAAATGCCTCCAAAAATGAAGGAAGCAATGGCTCTGCTCGACTCAGCCGGCATTCCAACCAGCCACGGAAGCCAATATTTCTGCATTTGGTCTTGGCCCATCATGTCCCACGGATGGACGAAAAGACATGCCCCCAGCTCATTCATGCGCTCAAAGAACGGGAAAAACTGTGGTTCAGACAGGTTCTGGCCGTTCACATGTGTTCCTATTTGGATGCCACGGAGCCCCAGTTCAAGGATGCACCTATCTAGCTCTTTAATGGCCAACTCGGGCGACTGCATAGGCACGGTTCCAAGGCCCTCAAACCGAGTAGGATGGGCCCCAACAACCGAAGCGATGTGATCGTTCAAAAACCGGGACAGATCGTACGCATCTTGGGGTTTGGCCCAATACGAAAACATGACCGGAACGGTGGAAAGCACCTGCACCTCAACGCCTGATGCATCGCATTCAGACATTCGGACTTGCGGGTCCCAACAGTTTGAGTCTATTTCCCGGAAAAACGTACCATCTTTCATCATCCTAGCGCAGCAGGGCTTGTGATGGTCAAGAGAAATAAACCCACCGTAACCGTAACGCTTGGCCAAGTCGGGCCACGTTTTTGGAAGAATATGGGTATGGATGTCGTAGGCGCCGTGGCGCATAGTACTTACCATAGTGCTTACTTCGCGGCCGTTGGAGGCGTCATCACAGATCCGCACGAATCGCAGGTGCGAGCCTCAGTGGATTCGTTGAAACGTTTCATAACGGGAGGCAACTGAGTGACAATGTTTTCCAGATGGAAATACTCGTCGTATAGTTTGTTGCCACAATTGTCGCAGAACCACATGAGTCCATCTGTATCCTTGTCGTCCCGAACCTTCTCGATGACCAGGCCAATAGACCCAGGTCCACGCTGAGGAGAGTGCGGTATGCGCGCCGGAAGCAAAAACATTTCGCCTTCTCGAACCGGAATATCCCGCGGAACGCCGTCTTCGATAATTTTAACGACAATATCTCCTTCAACCTGGTAGAATAGCTCTTCACTCTCGTTGTAGTGGTAGTCTTTTCGGGAGTTTGGACCTCCTACAACCATCACAATAAAGTCTCCAGCCTCTGTATAAACACACTTATTTCCTACCGGGGGTTGCAATAGGTGCCGGTTTTCGTCAATCCATCCTTTAAAATTGATTGGTGGTAGCATAGCTGGTTTCTTTTGTTGTTGAAGGAGGTGGTCGGTGGAAGCTGGTTAAGGATACACGGCAATACACTTTAATTCAATTGCGATGGGAGTTGGAAGCGCCCCAATTTCGACCGTGGTGCGGCACGGCTTCAGATCAGCAAAGTAGGAGGCGTAGACCGCGTTGTAGGTTTTGAAATCGTCTTTCATATTGGTCAGAAAGACGGTTATGTCGGCTAGATGTTCAAGGTCAAGTCCTGCAGCGCGCAGCACATGTTGTACGTTGTCGATCACTGCACGGGTTTGCACTTCGATATCGTATTCCAGAATGGAGCCGTCCGCGGCAAGCGTAACTCCCGGAATTTCTTTCATACCGACCTGTCTTGGACCCACACCAGATAGGAAAAGCAGATCGCCAACTCTGCGAGCGTGAGGGTAGGCTCCAACGGGTTCGGGAGCATCTGGGGACTGAATAATCGTGTTCGTCATAGAGATCAGTAGGTCTTAATACACACGTTTTTGGCTTCGGTAAAAAATCGCAAGGCGTACGTCCCGCCCTCGCGGCCCACGCCCGATTCTTTCACCCCGCCGAAAGGAGTTCTTAGATCGCGAAGCATCCAGCAATTGACCCACACCATACCGCACTCAAGTGATTCGCTCACGTGATGAGCAATGTTCAAATTGGTAGTCCAAACGGAGGCCGCTAGGCCGTATCTGGAATCGTTGGCAAGGGTGATGGCCTCTTCGACTGAATCAAACGGTTGCAGCGTTGCCACAGGACCAAATATTTCGCTCTGATTGGTTTCGCAGGCGGGCCCCAGCCCTTCTAAGAGGGTGGGAGCCAAAAAATGACCACCTTCACATCGACCTTCAACTAGAACTCGCCCACCACCAGAAAGGAGGTTGCCGCCTTCTCCGAGGGCCAACGCAATGTGGCCCAACACTTTATCGAAGTGTTGTTTAGAAACCAGCGAACCGATTCGAGTCTCAGCAGCAAGCGGATCGCCAACGGTGAGAGCCTTTGCTTTTTGCACCAAAAGCGCCTTCGTTTTGTCATAAACCGGTCGTTCAATCAAAATCCTTGACCCACAAAGGCAAATTTGGCCTTGATTTGAAAAAGCAGCAGCAATCGCGGTATCGGTAGCCGCTTCTAGGTCCGCGTCCGCAAAAATGAGCGTTGGGTTCTTGCCGCCAAGCTCTAAAGACACCTTTTTAAGAGACTTCGCGGCCGAAGCTGCGATGGTTTGTCCAGTAGTTGTCCCTCCGGTAAATGAAATGGCCTTCACCGCATTGTGGTCCACGAGGGCCTGGCCGGCCGCTAAGCCGGTTCCGTGAACAATGTTTAGGACACCGGCCGGAAACCCAATTTCTTGACACACTTCAGAAAGCAGATGCGCAGTGAGTGGTGTGACCTCAGAAGGTTTTCCGACTACGCAATTTCCAGCGGCAAGCGCCGGGGCGATTTTCCAAGAAAAAAGGTACAACGGAAGATTCCAGGGCGAAATGCATCCTACCACACCTAAGGGGTGCCTTAACGTATAGTTGAGTTCACCCGGCCTGTCCGCGTGTGCATCGGAGGCGTCGTGGAGAATGGCTCCTGCAAAAAACCGGAAGTTGGCAATGGCTCGGGGAATATCTACCGAACGGGCCACGCTTAGGGGCTTTCCAGTATCCTTGGATTCTGCAAGGGCAAAGGATTCTAACTTCTCTTCTATGGCGTTCGCAATTTTATTCAGCCAAGAAGATCTAAACACGGGACCCTTCTTGTTCCAGGCTGTGGCAGCCCTTTGAGCCGCCTCAACCGCCCTGTCGATATCGTACCCATCCGAGTCAGGCATGAAGCCATAGCCAAGTCCGGTTGAGGGCTCCGTCAAGGGGAGTTGTTTACCCGAAACGGCAGGGGACAATGCGCCATCGATATAATTCAGGATGTGAGTCATTGAGTTCTGATGGGCTGCTAGCTAATCAATCTCTTTAGGAAAGCACACGAAAGGTAGCACTTGACGCTTTGCTAATCCTGAGACAATTTGCGTCTCGTTTGAAAGCATAAGTTCGTCAATGTGCCCGGCTCGATTTAGCACGCCAATGGTGTCTTCGTTCGCATCGTAGGCTTCATGCACAGAGTCTGCCCGAACCACATAGTAAGGAATATCGTCAAAAAGCGATTGGGCGGTCGATAGACCTGATTTAATCAAATAGGCACCTACTGCGTCTTCTAGCGCCCCCTCTTTAAATCGGTCTTGATCTACACCGTAATCGACACGGAAAAAGTCACGTCCCAGCATGCGCCTAGACAAATCGGCCAGGACTGGGTCCGAACTTTTAACCCACTGTTTCAGGCTGTAAATGATGTCGGTATCGTCCAAGGCGATATAGGCATCCTGGACTTCTTTAGAATGCGCATCTGCGCCGGTGAATCCGTTTCTAAGGAAATATAAAAAGGCTTCAGATGCGCCAGTAACCGGCTTTTCACGACCCGAAGTAAGGTGCCATCTCACCCGCCGAACAACAGAGCGGAGCACGTAGTCGCCAGCGAGGACGGTTTTGTGAAGGTACACCTGCCAATACATCAAGCGCCGCGCAATGAGGAAGTTCTCAACCGCATACGCCCCCTTGGACTCGACCACGATGCGGTCTTGATCAGGCGTTTCGCCAGGATGCACTTGGAGTGTTTTGATAATGCGCCCAGCTCCAATTCGGCCCTCTACAACTCCTGTGTAGTAGGAGTCGCGCCTAAGGTAGTCGAGCCGGTCCATATCGAGCTGGCTGGATATGAGTTGATGAAACCATCGCCGTTCGTAGGTGTCGTCAAACATGGCGAGCGTGAGCTCTAGCTTACCCTTGTATTGCCGGTTCAGGCGTTCTAGCAAGGCGCGGCTCATCTGCTCATGCTGAAAATCCGTGAGGAGTTCGTGCTCCAGCGTGTGGGAAAACGGCCCGTGCCCTACGTCATGTATCAGCGCCGCCGGCATGGCGGCCTCCATTTCTACCGAAGAGATTTTCGTTCCTTTTCCTGAAAGCGAGGTTAGCGCGTCCTGCATGAGTGCCATGGCTC
>JABMOI010000182.1 GCA_013204185.1 bacterium
TCCCGACAGCGATTACGCGAAGCGAAATCGAACTTTCCCGACAGCGATTACGCGAAGCGAAATCGAACTTTCCCGACAGCGATTACGCGAAGCGAAATCGAATTTACAGGGCAAACAGGAGGGTGCGATTACGCGAAGCGAAATCAAACGTATCAGTTAGAATCTTGCCCTAGGACAGGATTTGAAGGCTCTTTCGACTTTAGTCGGGAGAGCCTTTTTTGTTTTTTCCAAGAGAAGAGAAAGGAGTAGGGCTAAAAATTCTTGATCAGCTTGCGATTGTCAGTGAATTGGTCGTTTAATTACCCAACTTTGGTTTCAATTCCTGTCGTGAGAAAGACGATCTGTTATGTTGAAACTAGGACTAACAAAAAAAGGAAGACGTTATGAGTATGATGAGCGAGTTCAAAGAGTTTGCTGTAAAAGGCAATGCCGTTGATATGGCTGTAGGTATTGTGATTGGTGCTGCATTTGGCACCGTTGTTACCTCTCTTGTCTCTGATATCATTATGCCACCGATCGGAATGCTGCTAGGTGGTGTGAGTTTCACAGATTTGTCATTCGTTTTGTCTGAGGCTTCCGCCGAGACTGCCGCCGTGGCCATCAACTACGGCAACTTTATTCAGACAGTTCTTGACTTCCTGATTGTGGCATGGGCCATATTTCTTGTGGTTAAAGGAATGAATAGACTGCAAAAAAACGAAAAGTAGATAAAATTCAGTTCCAGGTTCTCTTGTGTAGTACCTGATCGAACGTGCTTTATGCGGGTCGCGGGCAAAAGCCTGCGACCCGCATCTCTATATTGACGCGAATAGACTACGTTTCTGAGCTAAATCTAGCCGTACATATGGAAGGTTGAGCTCAATACTCGTACCTTCAGACTAGAGAGCACGACTTCAAAAACCTCACCTTTACACCGATTATGGCCAACTCGGAATCACTTTTGGAAGCTGGAAAACGGCTGGCCAGTGATTTGCTGGCCATCCGGCGAAGTCAGTCTATTGATGTAAAAGAGGTATTGGATGCAACTCGTCTAGCTGAGGACGTCATAGAGCAGCTAGAAGAGACGGCATTGATGGGAAATCCCATGTTCAATCGGGTTTACCTGCGCTCTATGTTCAGTAGCTATGCTTCCGTCTTAGGAATTCAAAATTCCGAAATGATGGCGGCTCTCGAGGAAGCTCTTTCTGGACAGTATATAGGCTCCCTTGCAAAAATATATTTGGGGAAAAACCAAGAGGAAGAGGCTGAAAACCTAGTCAGTGATGAAGTTGAAAGTGATCCAAACTTAGCGGAGCCCTCTGAAGCATCAGATTCAGAACTTGCGGAAGGTTTGAGTGACAATCCAGTACCAGCCGCACCTGCTGAAGGCCAAAGCCTGAGTCCAAAGAAGGCCCCCCCAAACGACCCAAAGTCGGCAACTACCAATCCCACTGAATCTCCAGATATAGAGTCACCATCATCCGTTCCAGATCAAGATGAAAAGGGAAGTCCAATTGAGAATGAACTGAGCTCCGCAGAAACGGAAGAACCCGAGAAAGAAGACGTCAAAGGCGGAAAGGACGCAAACTCAGAAAAAAGTGCCCCAAAGAAAGTGGTCGCTTCCTCAGAAGCGCTTTTTATTGAACCCCCAAGCATCGGGAAACCGCCAACCAGAACAGTTCTTCTTCCCAATATGAGTGGGTTTTTAATTCTAGTTGTCGCTGGAATCGCTCTCATTTCGCTGATTTGGTTTGCCGTTTCGTGGCTTATGACTCCTCAAACAGATCTCGACGAATTAATTGTTACTACCGATTCTTCCCAGGTCGGAAACCGAGTCTTACCTGAACGAATTTTACTGGGCGATACTATTCGTGTGGACCTAATCGCTTATTTCGAAGCATTGGACCCAATCCGCGTTAAGGCCGATAGGGACCTGCGTCGGCCTTACTGGATTGAGCATACTGAGCGAAGAGTGTTTGAAATGCTTGAAACTATTGAATTTGAACGGGAAGTGGACCGCGCACGCATTCTTGTTGACGGGTATCTGATTCCTGTTTCATGGTATGCCAGCAGCGTCAGGGCAGAGATTACCAGAGAAAAAACTCAGGCTTGGTTGGACTCGCTCACTTCGGCTGGTACGTTTCCTCCACGATCCATAGTATCGGAATGAACCTTCTAGAGCGGACTCGAACTCTTCAAGGAATTCATAGTCGAGGATCACACGCCCAGGCTGACTCGTGGCTGTTGGATGAGCTAATTGTCGTATTGAATTTGCATTCCGACCGGTATCATCGAGATAATGAGCCGCTTATTTCGGATCCTGAATTCGATGCCCTGCTTGCTTGGTTGAGGGAATTGGAGAGTGCTTTGGACGAGCCCATCCGTATGGATTCCCCATCGAGAAGGGTGGGAGCCATGCCGCTTGATGGTTTTGAGAAGGTTAGACACGCCCAACAACTGCTTTCCCTCGGCAATGCCTTCAATGGAGAAGAATTACAGGCTTGGTATGAAAGGGCCCTTCGTAGGTTGGAGCTTCCGCTGGATTCCAATTTGGATCTTGTTGCCGAGCTAAAAATTGACGGACTGGCTCTTTCTTTGGTTTATGATGATGGAGTGCTTGTTCAGGCTGCCACTCGCGGAGACGGGCAAGTGGGTGAAAACATTACTGAAAACGCTCGGACGGTTCGGTCTATTCCCCTGAGGCTTTCAGATACCGTGAACACGACCATTGAGCGCGCAGAGGTGCGAGGAGAAGTTTATTTCCCAAAGTCCAGCTTCGAAAAGCTAAATGAAAGTCTGTTTTCGGCAGGACAAAAACCATTTGCCAACCCACGCAACGCTGCTTCTGGATCCTTCCGCTTACTAGATTCGAGCATCACGGCATCTAGGGGACTCGCGTTTTTTGCCTATTCAACCGGGCCGCTTTCAGCCCCTATTGCAGAAACCCACAGCCAAGAGCTGAATGTTTTGTCCTCCTGGGGATTTCAAATTAACGCCGAGTCCAAGGGGTTTAAGGGAATTGTAGCAGTCGTTGAGTTTTGCGCCTCTTGGGTTGATCGTCGAGAAATGCTTGATTACGAAATTGATGGCGTAGTTGTCAAATTCGATGATTTACAGATTCAAGAGAGATTGGGAAATGTTTCGAATGCTCCCAGATGGGCTGTGGCCTACAAGTTTCCGGCGAGAGAGTCTACAACCACACTGTTAGATATTGTCATTAATGTGGGCCGAACGGGTATGATTACTCCTGAAGCCGTTCTTGAGCCCGTGGAATTTGGAGGTGTGACCGTGTCCCAGGCTACGCTCCACAACGCGGACTATATCTTGAAGCGAGATATCAGAATTGGCGACACGGTGGTCGTCAAGCGAGCTGGAGACGTGATTCCTGCTGTGGTTTCAGTCGTAGAAACTGACGGGCGAAATGCGTTGCCAGTTTGGCGTATGCCGGATCGGTGCCCTGCATGTGATTCAGTCCTCGAGCAAATTGAAGGGGAAGTAGATTTCTATTGTGTTTCGTCTACTTGCCCTGAGCAGTTCACGAGACTGGTAGAGCATTTTGCTTCAAGAGACGCCATGGATATTGAAGGCTTTGGGTCAAAAATGGCGGTCTTGATGGTAGAGCAGGGGCTCATTCGCACCTTAGATCAAGTTTATTCCCTGACTTCAACGGATCTTCTCGAATTGGAGGGTTTTGGAGAGAAAAAAGCGACCAAGTTAATAGAAAGCATCGTAGCGTCGAAAGAGGTCCCAGTTGCTCGGCTTTTGTTTGGAATTGGAATTCGTCACGTTGGAAAAACTGTAGCAGAAATCCTAATAAATCAATTTCTGTCCATTTCATCAGTGCTTGAACAATCTGAAACCGAGTTGTTGGAAGTCGACGGAATCGGCCCCGTTATTGCCAAGAGTATTGTAGATTGGATTAGTATTCCTGGGAATCGCGAGTTGATTGCTTCATTGAGCAATTTGGGACTCAAGATGGAGGAGGAATCAGGTCCACAAGACGGTGGTAACCTTGCGTTTGTAGGAAAGACATTCGTAGTTACAGGCACGCTTGCTTCCATGGGCAGAGCCGAGGCGGGGGAGTTCATTAAGAAGCATGGTGGCAAGGTTACTTCATCGGTGAGTGCCAAAACATCGTATGTTGTGGTTGGCGAGAATCCTGGTTCTAAAGCTCAAAAGGCTGAGAAATTGGGCATCCCCATATTGAGCGAAACCGAACTGATACATTTAGCGCAGGTCTGATTTGATGCTACATACAGTAGACTATCTCGTGATTGCCGTCTACCTCATTGGGGTGGTCATATTCGGTATAAAGTCTGCGGGAAAGCAGAGATCCACAAAGGACTATTTTCTTGGATCGAAAGAGCTGCCGTGGTGGGCCATTTGTTTCTCGATTGTAGCAACGGAAACGAGTACGCTTACCGTCATTGGGATTCCGGCAGTGGCTTACGGCGGCAATATGACCTTCTTTCAGCTCACTTTTGGGTATCTGACGGGCCGAATTGTTGTCGCTGCGGTTTTCCTACCGCGATACATGCGCGGAGAGATGCAAACTGCCTACTCATTTTTAGGTGAGCGGTTTGGACCGAATATGCAGCGATTGTCGTCGGTAACATTTCTTGCAACGCGTTTACTGGCAGATGGAGTTCGTTTGTTTGCGACTGCCATTCCAATTCGCATTATTGCATTGAGCGCCGGGTACGACATTGGATACCCAATCATCATTCTGGGAATCGGTGTTCTTACGGCCATTTACACCTACGTTGGTGGTTTTAAGGCTGTTGTCTGGATGGATGTGGTCCAAATGACGCTCTATGTATCTGGCGCCCTCTTAACAATCATACTTCTTTCTTATTCGCTTCCCGACGGTACGTTTAGCTCTCTCATTGAGGCGGGCAAAACAAAGGTGTTTTACGTCGACTTTTCGATGCAAGCGATCTTGACTCAGCCTTATGTACTCGTGACGGCAGTGATAGGGGGAGGCATTTTTTCCATGGCCTCTCACGGAACAGACCAACTTATTGTTCAGCGACTACTGTCTTGCAAATCGCTCGGTGATGCGAGGAAGGCCCTCATTGGTAGTTCGCTGTTTGTCATGGTGCAGTTTGCCATATTCTTGGTTGTTGGCGCCTTGCTTTGGTCATTCTATTCAGGTGCAAACGTCACGGAATTAGGGCTATCTAGAATGGACGAGGTATTCCCGAAATACATCGTTGAGCAGTTACCAATTGGCGTTTCGGGCCTGGTACTGGCTGGGATCCTTGCGGCCGCCATGAGCACGCTTTCATCCTCTCTAAATGCGCTTGCGTCTTCTTCCATGACCGATTTGTTCAGCAAACAAGTGGCTAGACTGGACGAAGCGGCTGCACTCAGGCTATCCAAACTGATGACATTGGGCTGGGCGGTAGTATTTGTTTTGTTTGCCACTCTATTTGAGAACATGCAAAACCCGGTCGTAGAATTGGGCCTTTCGATCGCATCCTTTACATACGGCGCGCTTTTAGGGGCGTTTCTTTTAGGATTGGCTTTCCGCAGAGTTCAAGAAAAAGAAGCCATGATTGCCTTTGTATGCAGCGTTGTCTTGATGGTTATCATCATATTTGGCGTGTGGACCACGGCCGAAGGAGAGTGGATCTTTTTGTTCTACCCGTCGGCCCAGATCAAGGCATCGCTTGGCCTGACCTCAATTGCGTGGCCTTGGTTCACCGCATTGGGAACGCTTATTACGCTGGGTGTTGGATCCTTGCTGTCCATACTGCATAAGTAACATATGTCATTTCTAGAGCGAATAAACGTTTTTAAGCCACGAAGTAGGCCCGTAGGTAGTAAACTAGAAATAGGTGACACCGATGCGCTAAAGAGAAAACGTCGCAATTATATTGTGAAAGGCTTAATCATTTCGGTGGTTGTAGCGGTCGCTTTGTTAGTATTTCCTCGAAATCGCCTGTATCAATACACCGTTGCGCTCGACGATATCTGGAAACAGGAAAATCTACA
>JABMOI010000183.1 GCA_013204185.1 bacterium
CAGCTGGTTAGAGCGTCGGATTCATAACCCGGAGGTCGAGAGTTCAAGTCTCTCTCTCGCCACACTTAAAGGCCCTTTTGCGAAAGCAAAAGGGCCTTTTTTATGCATGTTTTTGCGAGGGCATGATCAGTAGTTGATTTCCGACTTTCTAAGTGCGCTATACAAAAGAGTCCCGATCATCTTTCGATGATCGGGACTCTACAGTTTTAATAGCCTGTGCCATTTAGAGATGGCGCCTGCTTTCCAAAATGTTCGGGCTTGAACAATTCTCCAGAAAAATAGACTGTTACTCTGAGGCTAGTGCGAAAGGAAACCGTCCTGTGTTACTTGTATGGACGCCATCCGAGGCAAGGACCCTCCAATAGTAATCGGTATCCGTTACCGCCGCGCTGTAGGAGTTCTCCCAATTTCCGCCCCCATTTTCGACCATGGGATAACAGAATTCAGCATTTTGGCCATATCTAACGCAGGCATGAACAGTCAACATTCCGTTGGCTTTAGCAGTTCATCTGGGTTCAGGAAAGCATTTAAGCAACACTTCGGCGCACCTCCATCGGAATGGTCGAAGAAACGAGTGAAATGACGTAAGTGGACAGAGCTTCGGACAGGCCCTAGATCCACCTTCCATAGTTGACAATCCAGTCAGTCTTGTAGAAATTGCGGTACCCACCAATCCTCATGTAATTAGGCGCACATCTACCTTCTTCCTTCTCGTTCTTGCTTTGGCCCATCTCAACGCGCTGAGCAGCTTGCTATCCGTAACGAAAGTCACCTACTTTACCCAAACACTCACTAGACCTTCTCAAGACATGAATCTTTCCCGCTCCGAGTTTTTATTCAACATGGCTGCCATAATCTCTTTGGTGGCTTCCATCGCTATTTGGTTTGCTGGCTATGAGCAAGCAGCAATTTTTATAGGGATTTGGGTTCCTAGCATCCTGGCTTGGATGAATTTTGCAGCTATCAAAGAAGATCGTATTAATCGGGGGGATAAATAGATGCCGGATCAAAATACCATAGTCGGAGCCTTGGCGCTTTCAGTGATGGTCCTTTTTCTTTTCGCGGTTATTTTTAGCAGCGCTTTCAAAAAGTAGTTTTGACCATGGCCGAAAAAGTCTCAAGAACGGAGACTCATCGGATTTGCCAGACAATCGATTCTTATGCCCCCCTACTAAAGTCGTCTACGCGACCGTTTTGGGCCCATGCTGCCCTCCTCGAAGAAAGTTGGGGTTAGGTTAAGCATACACGTAGAATTTGCGTGGCGCCAAGCCACAACGCTCTGATTACACATGCACGTGAAAAACTTGCCGAACGGCGCGCTCGATCCTCAAAGTCATTGATATGAGCGGATAAGCAGTGAAACTACCATCCGACTTGGAAAAACCAACTCGTTTGGTTTTAGATATGCTACGAGCACATAACCAAGTACGGCGAGGTAGCTCAGCTGGTTAGAGCGTCGGATTCATAACCGGGAGGTCGAGAGTTCAAGTCTCTCTCTCGCCAAATAAAAAATGTCCTTTAGAATGGCTACAAAGCTGTTTTGAAGGACTTTTCTGCGTTTTGGGTCTTTTTGTTTGGGTGCGACTGGTAATTGGCCTTCCCACCCTCGGTTGTTTCTAGGAAAAGATTCTCGCCTCTTGTAAAGGGCCGAGGCTACGAGCAGTACGGAAAACCCCGACATACTGTAAGCTGACTTTTCCCTATCCTGCCAGCAACAGTTGATACAAAACACCATGATGTCTTGGTTTGCCTCGCAGAGCGCTGTGTTTCAGGCCTTTCTGGCTGGCCTTTTTACGTGGAGCGTCACCGCTCTGGGCGCAGCAACTGTCGTTTTTGCTAAAACCATAAACCAAAAGCTGCTCGACATCATGCTCGGTTTTGCCGCCGGTGTCATGCTGGCAGCGAGTTACTGGTCGCTGTTAGCTCCCTCGATTGAAATGGCAGAAGGACTCGGTATGGTGCCTTGGATCCCTGCCGCAACCGGTTTTGTCCTTGGTGGAGCCTTTCTCTGGGGCGCTGACCAACTAATTCCCCATATTCACCCCGGAATACCCAATGCTAAGGCAGAGGGCCGGTCTTCTTCTTGGCACCGAACCACCCTGCTCGTATCGGCCATAACCTTACACAACATTCCAGAAGGATTGGCAGTTGGAGTGGCTTACGGAGCCGTTGCGACGGGTATGGACCTGAGTGGGTCCGTTACTCTGGCTAGCGCTATTGCTTTGTCCATTGGGATCGGATTGCAGAATTTCCCAGAGGGGATCGCAGTGGCAATGCCTATCCGGGCACACGGCGTTTCCAGACCCATGAGTTTCTGGTACGGACAGCTTTCCGCCATTGTCGAGCCTATTGCCTCTGTCTTAGGAGCTGCCGCGGTCATCACGTTTGCTCCTATTCTGCCGTACGCCCTCGCGTTTGCGGCCGGGGCCATGATTTACGTAGTCATTGAAGAGCTCATTCCTGAATCTCACGCTCATGGCAATGAGGACCTGGCCACCGTTTCAGCGCTATTTGGTTTCTTGGTGATGATGACGCTCGACGTAGCGCTCGGGTGAATAACGGTGCGATTCTTAGATCTCTGTTGAAGGCAATCTCTAAAACAGGCTCGCTTGAACGCTCTTTCCTATGATTTCAGACTGCTTTGTAGACCCTAAAACGCGTCCAGCAGCGGCAATGCCACTCAGCATGGCCCCCTCAATGGTAGCGTGTCTAAAATAGTCTCCGCACAGTCCCATTTGCCGATCCTCATCCCAAAGGCACGGTGCGGAAAGAGGAGCAACAACCCGGCCAAAACGCCACCGATGAGCCACCAGTTCGGTCGGTTTAAAGGAGGGTAACCCAATCCGCGTCACAAAGAGTTCAGAGAGCTTTTGAGCGACATGATCGCGGTCCGCATCTACGTGGTCAGCTGCCCAAGATCGCGATGCATGAAGTGCCCAACATTCGCCTTCAAGACGTCCAGGTTTGGACGATTCTCGGATAGCTAGACCGATCGGACCTCCTGGATCCTTTAACAAGTCAACTTCGAGTGGCAAGCGTTTGGAAAAGGTCATTCCCACGGTCCACTGAGGAGCCGATTCAAGCGTCGCTAGCTCAGAAGCGAATGGATCTCCGTCACCAAGTAATGACAGCGCTTGCCGAGCCGCACCTGCCACCAAAACGGCATCGAATGGACCAAGTTCATTGTTTTCTCCGCCGAGAAACCACTGACCCTCCCATCGCAGTAGAGAGACCACAGGCGTCTGCTGATGTATTTCAACACCCTCTGCTACATGAAGACATAAGGAACGCATGGTGGGGCTTGCCACCTGCCGAAGAGTTTGATGGCGGACCTGCCCATCGAACGTACTCCAATCGGCTTCTCTGACCATCCAGTCCTGAATCAGCCCTTTTTTACGCCAAGATTCGACCCAGAGCTGAATCCGGGGGTCCTTGAGAGACAAAACGGGCGCTCCTAGATCCAAAAGATGTCCAGAGAACTCGATGGAAGCCGTCCGACCTCCTGGTTTTCGCCCCTTATCGAACACGGATACGACACACCCATTGTCTTGCAATGTTCTCGCCGCAGAAAGCCCGGCTATTCCCGCTCCAACAATGGCCACTTTGGGAGCAGATATTCTAGGATATCGTGCTAACTGACCTGCATACGTTCCCATATCTATGCGCGCCCGGTGCCTTTCGGAAGAACGAGGTCTGACCAAGCCTAAAATGGGTTTTTCTGGGGGAAATGGACGGTCGAGTAACCCGAGGCACCATAATATGCCCGCGTAAGAATTTGGATCAGACCCATCGAGCGCATACCGATTGTTGAGGTCTAACAGAATATCTAAGGCCTCTTGTGGCGACGCAGTCCAGTTGAGGACGGCTTTACCCCATGTCATCCGGACGTTGTTGTGTAGTTCGCCGTGGACCCGAAGAGATTGCTGAGCCAGATTCCAGAGTGGGTCGCCTGTTCGACTACAAGCGAAGTCTTCCCAGTCGTACACCTTCTCGCGTTCATCCTGGAGATGGCGCTCGAACGAATTCTGAGCCCATTGCGGTAGAATGCTAATCTCTTGGACATCGTTGTTGTGGAAACAAAGATTGAATGCTAACTCTCGCCAAATCAGAAGTTCGTCTAGGAATTTTTGTGCTCCAGGTGAAGCTTCTCGAACGGCATCCCGGGCAACTTTGAACGGCGAAACATGGCCATGGTGTAAGTAGGCACTGAGCCGGCTTATCCCCGATGGATGGTTTAATGTTGGGTCATCTCTTGTTTTGTCGTACCGGTTTAATCCGTTTTCCAGATACGCGCTCCATCTTTCGTTTCCAGCAAGCATTCCTCCCCGAGTGTGATGAATAGGCCCAATAGAATGATCTATATCGCAGGAGGCACAGAGTTCAGGAATAGAAACGGTGTCCCAATCGAGAGCTTTCCAGGTAAGTTCTTCGCTGTAATACGGAGGGGTCGTTGCCACCGCTGGCCACTCCCGTGCGGCCCGCTCCCAAGCATTGGACGCGACCTTATTACGGAAATGAAAGGCCCTAGAATACCACTTCCCGATACGTTGCATAGGAATGATACAGTGGCTATCCACAGCCCAAACGGGCGTCGTGATTTGCTCTGCCAACCGATTGACCCAACGCGGAAAAGGTGGGGCGGGATACTCTTCTGTGATGACGAGCGCAGCTTTCCGTCCCAACGCAAATAGTGGACTAACCGCAGATGAATCACCGTTTAGATGGAACGCATAGCGGATCCCCCGCTTTTTAAACTGAGCTGCAACATCACGCGCGCCCTCCAGAATAAAGGTGAAATGGCGATCAGAATTGAATCGATGAGCACCAGATAGTCCTTGGTACACCAAGAGCGGGATATTCAGTGTCGAAGCGATGTGGATGGCAGCGTCCAGAGCTGGGTTTTCATCGTCTCTAACTGCATGATGCATCCAGTAAAGCACATAGGCACCGTCCTCTCGGAGGGGATGCTCCGAAAGTGTTCGAACTCGTTCTTTTAAGTGCTCTGGGAGGCTGTTCAAGATCACGACTTACGGTCTTCTGTGTTCATTTTGTTAACCTAAGTAGTCTTCACGTCGGGTCCAAGCTATCAGGGGCAGAGCGCACTCAGTCCCCCTATTTGGGAAGCATCAATCGAAATGTGAAGAGATTATTACGTGCGTGGGCAGGCTAACTACCAAGGTACCTAGCAAACAAATGGGTAGGGATGGTGCGGTGGTTCCGCCGGATGTAGCCAGGCGCTTTTCTGCTGAAGAAAGGCGCAAGCCGCAAGAACACATCCGAGTGCAGCGATCATGTGGTCCGATACCGATCGCCCGTCGAGTGCGTCCTCTATTCCATGAAGACCTTGTTCCGATAACCAGGAAAGGGTCTCGCAAATGGATGATGCTGATTTTTTTATGGTTCGAACAACAAGCGGGTCGGCACCTTGAAGAACCAGTGTGCCAATCGGATGAACCTCTAAGATTTCAGCAGGTGGACAAGTCGATGAAATAAGCCTAGCTACGGCCATCCCACGCATGGTCAAGTAGGCCATGCGAGTCATGGTTGGAGTCATAACCGAGCCTGAGTGCAGGCCATTGTTCATCAAGTGGACTCGAAGGCTCTTATCTCTGACGCGATCACCACCTCCATCCTGATAAGAGAGCGGAGCATCGATTCCGACCACAACGCGAGACTGACTACGCAATTCAGTAAATAACTCAGCTAGAGCGTGATCTGACATGTCTTGCTTAAGGGAATCGACCACGAGGCCTCCATCAGCGCTCATCCGAGCGACGCAGCAGGCTGTGTCTTTCCAATTGGCAGGTCCCGCCAAATCCAACCCCACAAAGCACACGTCGTTTGGTGACTGCATGATCAAGCCTGGCCCGTGAGCCAAGAAGAAAAAGGGACAATAGCATCGAAAAAGGAGAGGTCCACGAAGGCCAATTCATCCTGGTTCATTTCTGCATAGTGTGCCATTATGCCCCCGCCAATAGCTAATCGATAAGGGGCGCTACTCTCATACATGCGATCCATCAACGTGACAATATTTTGTACGTCGCCCCAACCAGAAACAGGCGTAATCGACACACAGACCATATCTGCACGATGCTTCAGCTGCTGATCTGAAAACTCCTCAGTCGGTACGTTTAGCCCCAGGTAAACCGTTTTCCACCCGGCATTTTCCAATATCAAGCGCACCATGAGAGCTCCCAATTCGTGAACCTCGCCCCGAGCACAACCCACAACCGCTGTTTTGCTCGCAGGTTTTAATCCCGTCTGTCGGCTATTTAGGCTCAATCCAATTAAGACCTCTCTCATAGACTGCGTGACGCAATGTTCGTCTCCTATAGACAATTCCCCATTGACGTAACGCGAGCCAAAATGGCGCATAATAGGGCTGAGTACTCCATCCATAACAGATGCAAGTGGATGCCCTTCCTCGATGATGAGCGTCATCAACGCAATGATTCGATTCGTCTCGCTCTGTTCAAGCCACTCCTGTGTAATCTCTATTACCTTGGCGTGAGAAGCCTGATTTTCCAACATCATAAGCCCATCCCAAACTGCCGGAGCGTCGGACGCGAATGGAGTTAACATGCACGAAACGTCTCGCGCTTGGGCGAATGCCATCAGGTGCTCAACCTGAATTTTCCGATGACCACCAGAGGTGACGGCGCATGGTAGGTCTCCTGCGTTGCACCACCGCTTGACCGATGACTCGTGTACGCGGAGAAGCGAAGCGGCCTGTTTTGAAGAAAGGAAAACCCCTGAATCGCCCATTTTGCTAACAAAGATCGATTTAATTCGACCAATGAATGACAGTGTTGACTATTAACGTTCTTATTAATATAATTAGTCGATACCAAAACAACAAGACCTAATCTCCAGACGCTATAACGATTATTTCCACCCCGATGAGCGTTTCATCATCTCGGCCCCCCACTGTTTACATCACTCGAAAAGTCCATTTCAATGCGGCGCATCGGTTGCACAACCCGGAAATGTCCGACGAATGGAATCAGGACACGTTCGGCAAGTGCAACAACCCAAATTGGCATGGACACAACTATGTTCTGGAAGTTGTTTTAAAGGGAAGCCCAGATCCCAAAACAGGGTATGTGTACGACTTAGGCCGTCTCAAACACGTCTTGCAGGAACGAATCCTGGACAAGGTCGACCACAAGAACCTGAATTTAGATGTGCCATTTATGTCGGGGATCATCCCGACTTCAGAGAATGTTGCGGTAGCGATCTGGAGTGAACTCCAGACCTCCCTTTCTACTGATTTGCTCCACTGCGTTAGACTGTTCGAAACAGAAAGAAACTGGGTCGAATTTTTCGGTCCCAATCAAACATCGCCATGAAAGTACTACTTGTCCTCGGCCTCCTATTAGCTATTTGGACAGGATGGGGATCGTTCTCGATTCTCTCGACACCTCGTCCGTCGTACAACATCCTTCAGCATCTTGAATCGAAGGTGGAACTCAGGGCTTATGGAGAACAGACGTGGATTTCGGCGCCGAAAGGCAGTGACAACAACTCTTTCCGAGTGCTCGCCTCCTACATTTTCGGCGGCAATGAAACGGGCGAATCGATTTCCATGACCGCCCCGGTTATTAATGATGAAACAATGTCGTTCATTTTGCCTGAAGGCATGACCGAGGCCTCTACCCCTGCGCCAAAAGGACAGCAAATTGACTTCAGATCTGTTCCGCCACGCACGCTAGCCGTCCTTAAGTTTGGGTGGTTTTCCGGGTCTGAACGAGTCGAAAACATGGCAGAAAAGTTGGAGGACGTTTTGAGACAACATGATCTGCCCTACACAGGAAAGGCAATCCTCATGCGCTACAACGATCCCATGACTCCGCCCTTCATGCGCCGCAATGAGGTGGCATTTGAACTCCTAGGAGACCCAGAAACTCAAGATTAGCTCCTCTCCCCATGGCTCTCGATGTCGCATTTTTTTGAGCTATCAGTGGAATATCTTCCTCTGATGCCGAAAACGGGTATCTCTACCTTGCCACTACCATTATTATGGAGCGCCTTCAATCCAATTATCCCGGTAAATATCCTGATGACAAGCTCCGCACGTTGCAGCGCCGCGTAAAAGCCTGGAGACTCAAACAACTTGAGCGACCTGAAA
>JABMOI010000184.1 GCA_013204185.1 bacterium
CCCAGACCAATACCAGTCCCCCAAGTCCCAAGATGTACATAACAAATCGGATTCCTGAACGGCTTTCCAACTTAGAGAAGAAGAAAATGGCTCTCAGGAGGGCATAACCCCCGAAAAAGTACACCAAGTAGTGCGCCATGTCTGCATGGCTCGTGAGCAGAGCGTTTGCCTCTGTCGCAAGAAAAACGGTGTCGGCTGCTTGTTTACCAGAAAAGAGGGCCGCCACGGCCGCTAAAGCTCCGAGCACATAAAGCAGAAAGGCGGTGTTCTTCCACATATCCTGATTCTTCAGGAATAACCCAATGGTGTCGATGAGTGCGGCAACAAAAAGAAGAGCAATAGGAAAGTGAACAATCAAGGGGTGCACATTGGGCGCCCATTCTGGAATGATTGACATAGCAAGTGGTGTTATTTGGAGGAGGGCCCGTGTCTAGGGCCAATCTTAAGGTGTACGCTGAGGTGGGGAACCGGGTTGCGAGGATTGCATTTGCCTTGCATCAATATGCGGTTGGAAGCATCCGCATTCAACTAGTAAGTGACACGTTCAGTTCAAAGGTCGTATGGCGTTATCCAAGTTTCCGTCTGGCGAAGCCAAGGAGTGGTGGCAGAATTTTAAACAGTTATTGGACGACAATAATGACTGGCCAGGCGAGTATGTCTTCAAATTTATTGCGCCCAAGGAAAACGTCGCTGATTTAAAGGAAGTTTTCATCGGGCACGATATAGACATCAAAGCCTCCTCAAAAGGAAGCTATCACAGCATCACGTCCCGAATACTCGTCTCCTCGAGCGACGAAATTATTGAAATCTATCAAAAAGCCGGTCAGGTAGAAGGCGTGATCTCGCTCTAGCAAGGTCTGGCAAGGTCTGGGCTTGCTTAGCTATCCAAACAGTTAAGCAACGCATCCACTTCTTCTTCCGTGTTGTATTGCCCCAGACCAATTCGGAGCATGCCACCCGAATCCATCAGCCCAAGCCTGTTTACGACTTCGATGGCGTAGTAGTGGCCATCCCACACGAAAATATTGGCGCCGCCGAGTAGTTCTGCGAGCTGCCGAGGATGATGTCCTTTCTTAGTCAGAGCAACGGTTGGTACGCGGTCTTTCATATCCTCAGCGGCTGTTAGTCCGTGGACCACAACGCCCGGAATGGATTGCAATCCCCCGATAAGTCGAGTGCACAGCTTTTGTTCGTATTTCGCAATGAGGTCAAAGGCTGAGACAATGCGCGCTCTTCTGGACAATCCTCCGCTCCCCATAGAGGTCCCAATCCACTCCAAGTGCTCAATGGCGCCCAGCGTGCCGGCCATACCTTCGTGCGACTGCGTCCCAGTTTCGTAGGAATGAGGTAGCGCGTTTGAGGCGGGGCGGACTTTGTAGGGCTTCAATCCTTCCAGCAAGTGCCGACGACCCCATAACATGCCCTGATGCGGTCCGTAAAATTTGTAGGCAGAGCATGCTAGGAAGTCGCAATCTAGGTCCACTACGTCTGTCGTAAAGTGAGGCGTAAACTGCACCGAATCAACAAATACGAGGGCGCCCACTTCATGCGCCATCCTCGTGATGGTTTTGATGTCGTTTACTGTTCCGGTTGCGTTGGATGCGTAGTTGACGGCAATCAGCTTGGTCTTGGAGTTCAGAACCGATGCGAGCGACTCCATGTCGTATCGATAGGTATCTGGGCTAAAATCAAGCCAGCGAACCGTTAGCCCGTGATCTTGGGCCATCAATAACCAAGGACTGATATTGGCATCGTGGTCCATGCGAGTCACCACGATTTCATCCCCCTTAGAAAGCGTGTTTCCGATTGAACGGGACACATGGAGTGTGAGGGTGGTCATGTTTTGACCAAAAATGATCTCGTCGGGGTCGGTAGCGCCGACCAGATCAGCGAGGGCAGCGTGCGTTTCATCTACCAGAGCGTCCGACAGCCGCGACGTAATGAACGCCCCTCCGCCATTCGTATTCATGGTGGTGAAATAGTCCGTCATACGAGTGATCACTCGCTTTGCGACCTGCGTTCCTCCCGGATTATCAAAATAAACGCGGCGTTTGCCGCTATCTGTAACGCTGAGTGACGGGAATTCGGATCGAACGCTTAAAATATCGTAAGGCATGACGTAAGGCGGATGTTCAGATTTTCTTGTACCATACTAAATCTACGGCACTCAAAGACTTGAATGCAGAATTCCTGGCAACTATTCTCGGAAACGTACCAAAACTTAGTAGAAATGAAACAGACATTACTTCTTGCCTCGCTCCTTTTCGTGGCAGTTGGCCTTGTTCAAGCACAGAGCACACTGCTCGTTCCAGATCGGGTATTCGACGGCGAAACCGTGCACGAAGGATGGGCCGTGTTGGTTGAGGGCCGGCGGATTGTGGCAGCTGGACCCAAAGCAGGAATGAAAGGAGACGAAACCATTCAACTGCCTGGGACAACGCTTTCTCCAGGGTTTATTGAAGGACATTCGCACCTCTTGCTTCATCCCTACAACGAAACGTCTTGGAATGATCAGGTGCTGAAAGAGTCGCAGGCAGAGCGTGTTGCCAGGGGTGTGGTGCATGCTCGCGAAACCCTTATGGCAGGGTTCACCATGGTGAGAGACCTCGGCTCCGAGGGCGCAGGGTATGCCGACGTGGGACTTAAAACGGCCATCAACAAAGGAGTGATTCCGGGGCCTCGAATGCTTGTAGCAGGTCCGGCCATCGTAGCAACAGGTAGCTACGGGCCCAAGGGGTTCGATCCTTCCTTTGATGTGCCACTGGGAGCTGAAGAAGCCGATGGTGTCGATAACTTGATCCGGGTAACCCGAACACAGATCGGAAAAGGCGCTGACTTCATCAAAGTCTATGCGGACTACCGCTGGGGACCAAATGGAGAGGCCATGCCCTCCTTTTCGGTAGATGAATTAACCCTCATTCGCGAAACGGCAGCATCGAGTGGACGGCCCGTTGTGGCTCATGCAGGGACCGAAGAAGGGATGCGAAGGGCCATTTTGGGTGGTATGGAAACCATTGAACACGGCGACGGAGCCTCGGAAGAGGTGTTCAAGATGATGGTTGAAAAGGGAGTTGTGTGGTATCCAACGCTCGCTGCTGTTGAGGCCATCTCCTCCTATTCTGGTTGGGAAAAGGGCAAAGATCCCGAACCTAGCCGCATCACCAACAAAAAAGAGCTGGTAAAGCAGGCGTTAGCGTTGGGCGTTAAAATTGGCGTGGGTGGAGACGTAGGCGTGTATACGCACGGCAAGAATGCGTGGGAAATGGAGCTGCTGGTCGAGTACGGAATGACCCCGTTGGCTGTTCTTCAAGCGGCTACTTCGCTTAACGCCACGACTTTCCACCAGGAAAGCAAGGTGGGACGCGTAAAGCAGGGATTGTTTGCAGATCTAATTGCGGTTCGGGGAGATCCCACCAAGGATATCAAGGCCATCTGGGACGTGACCTTTGTGATGAAAGACGGAGTTGTTTACCGGAACGAGAACTAGATCTCTTTAAAGATCTTAACGTCGAGCCAAGAGACCGTATTTCCGGGAGAAGCTTCCAATTTAGCCGTCGTGAGCTCTACTTTCAGCTTCTGGCGCTGAGCTTGCACGAGCAATTGGTTGAGTTCGTCCGCCTTATGCTTGAGCTCGTTAGACAACAGGAAATCCTTGTCTCTCAGTAACTGATCGACAACAACATCTAAATGATCTGCGTGTTTTCTGGGTTCCACTTGGGGTTGACCTAATAAGTTTTCCAAAAACGGAATGGCGGCCGTCTGACTATTAAGTACGTAACAAAAGTCAGATTTGGTATAGGGCCAATATAAAAAAGGGGTCGGCGAGCATAGCTCGCCGACCCCTTTTTGCAAAATCAGTTGCGCGCTACTTCAGGCGGAACGTGATAGGCAGCGACATTTTTACTTTCACTGCTTTACCGCGCTGTTTTCCCGGCTTGAATTTAGCCGAAAGGATGGCCTTAATGGCTTCCTCATCGCATCCAGCACCAATACCGCGGGTAACGATCGGATCGTGCACGTTTCCTTGCTCGTCTACAACGAACTGCAAGAATACACGACCTTCAACGCCTGCTTTTTTGGCGATCTCTGGGTACTTAATTTTTTTCTGAAGGCCTGGCAGACCTCCAATCAGTTCAGGTGACTGTTCTACAATCACGAAGATTTGTGGCTCTAGCTCTTCTTCCTCTTTTGGTGGAGGTGGAGGAGGTAGGTCTGGAACTTCGTCAATGTCCAAGGTCATATCCAGGTCCAATTCATCATCCAACAACACTTC
>JABMOI010000185.1 GCA_013204185.1 bacterium
CAATTATATTGTGAAAGGCTTAATCATTTCGGTGGTTGTAGCGGTCGCTTTGTTAGTATTTCCTCGAAATCGCCTGTATCAATACACCGTTGCGCTCGACGATATCTGGAAACAGGAAAATCTACAAGCGCCTTTTCAATTTGCAATTAGAAAGGCAGCGCCTGATCTGGAAGCGGAAAGAGAGCAGGTTAGAAAAGACACTCCTCCAATTTTTGTAGAACGGCTTAGGACTGACGAAGTGGTGGAGCGCCGAGCAGACTCTATTTCTGTTCGGTTTAACCGAGTGTTCGATTTGTATGGTCAGTATCAGCTCAATTTGCTTCGGGGGAGGATGGATGCTGCCTTGTCCGATTCAATAGCCTTCATTGCTGCAAAGGATAGTTTGTCGTTCAGATTTTCACAGAGGGCGTGGCAAGATCTGTTACAGTCGTACATGAACTCCGTCCCAGGACTCGTCTCTACCTCAAGATCTAGATCGGCAACCGAGAGATTAGATACGTACTTGATTGCGGAGTCAAAGAAACTAAGCTTGTCTTTGCTTGGCTCTGGGATCCTCAACGTGAGTAGAAACTCTATTGAGTCCAGTCATATTGCGCGGCGAGACGAAACACAAGAATCTCTGGTACCCCTTACCAGGGTGTATGATATCGACGAGGCACTCGAGATTGGGCAGTCTGAAATGAGTAGAAAATGGGCCGACAGTCCAACAAATTTCAGTATAGCATCAGCCTTGTTCAAGGAATTGCTTCTACCCAATTTGATCTACGACGACTTGCAGTCTGCTGCACTTTGGGCTGAAAAAGAAGCTCTCATATCGCCGACGAATGGGATTGTGAGAGAGAATGAAGTCATTGTTAGAGAAGGAGATATCATCACAGAGGAGATTCAGCGCAAGCTAATTTCCCTTGACCAAGAGCTAACTGAGCGTTCTGGTGGCCGTGTTGTCTGGAAAACGCTGCTGGGACAGTTTATACTGACGTTATCGACCTTCCTGATCTTCTTTCTGTACCTTTTTCTCTTGCGTAGGCCCATCTTCGACGACAATAAGATGGTCTTTTTGATCGCGCTTCTGTTTTTGAGTGTCATTGTCGTTTACGGCGTTGCGTTGAGAGCCGCGCTGCTGGATATGTATGTTGTGCCCGTGGCCATCGTTGCCATTCTCTTGACGGTCATATTTGATTCCAGAGTCGCCTTATTCGGTGCGTTGACCATGGCACTGCTTGGCGGTCATTTTTTGAATTACGACTTTGGGTTTACGTTCTCGACGATATTTGCCAGCACGTTGGGCATATTTAGCGTACGAGACATTCGAAACCGTGGGCAATTCTTTATTAGCGCTAGCATTGTGTTCGCCGGCTATTTGCTCGTGCTCATTGCCAATTACCTACTCCAGAATTCTCCTCTTGAACGGCTTCAGGATGAAGCGGTATTCGTTTTTATCAACTCTATTTTATTGCTTCTAGCTTATCCAGCCCTCTGGATATTTGAGCGCGCATTCGGAGTTACCACGGACCTAACGCTGTTAGAACTTTCAGATACAAACAGACCCCTTTTGAAAGAGCTGAGTCTGAAAGCTCCAGGCACCTTTAATCATGTATTGCAAGTAGTCAATCTCGCCGAAGCCGCCGCTGCTTCAATTGGTGCAAACGCGCTCTTAACAAGGGTAGGCGCCTTGTATCATGATGTTGGGAAAATGGTTAAACCGGAATATTTCGTTGAAAACCAGCGCGGTGGAGTGAACCCCCATGACGGTTTGAAGCCCCGGATGAGTGCTTTAATCATTGCAAGCCATGTGAAAGAAGGGCTCGATTTAGGGAAGAAGTATCGCTTGCCGCAGTTGGTTCAAGACTTTATTCCGATGCACCATGGCACAACGCGCATAGAGTATTTTTATCATCGCGCTGTTGGACAGCGCAAGGAAGGTGATTCAGAAATACTTGAGTCAGAATTCAGGTACCCGGGGCCCATTCCTCATTCGCGCGAAACGTCCATCCTAATGCTGGCAGACTCGGTTGAAGCCGCTAGCCGGTCTATGGTTAACCCCAATCACAAGCGCCTTCAGCAACTGATTGATTCGATTGTAGATGCGCGGCGCGAGGATGGTCAATTGGATTCAACGGATCTCACGTTTGCCGATCTAAACACCATCAAAGAGACGCTCCTAAACGTACTTATGGGTATTTATCATGTCCGGGTCAAATACCCGGGTGATGAAGAGCCCGTTGCCGAAGTTTCAGGGAAGGATACTTCGAATGCGCTCGATGGATGAGTCCGCCAGTTTTAACGACAGGCGAACATGCTTCTTGGCTCGATCTAAAAACGGACGCACCGCCCTTTCTGCCCCTAGCGTGTATACCATTAGGTCACATTCTCGAATGAGAGACGCAAGGTAGGAGTCGCCTTCTTCAACCGAAACAGCAACCATCTGACCTGAAAACCTAGTTAGACTTCGAAGTTCTTTGGAGAGCGAAGCAATAGCATCGGAATAGCGCGTTACAAGTCCTAACGTTTCGTGGTCCATCAGACGGGATATTTTGCCAAGCGCCTCTTCATCCAAATCGTAAGCGATGCCTACAACGTCTGCTCGAGCGTTCATCGATAATACCTGCTTTACATTTCTGAAGGGTACGATCAATAAATCTGCGTCGACATGCTTGGAAAGGTCATCTAGCGTACAAGAGTGACATTCTCGCTGAAAGGCAGTCGCCAATTGGATAGCACACGCTTGTCCAAGTTCTTTGTACGGACCCGAGACTACGATTTTTGATGTGTCCTCCGAAGCGTCCAGTAACTGAAGCTGTTCCGCAAACAGATATTCAATTTCATCCTCATCCAAACCAAGACCCACGGCTTGTCGCAAAGCAGTAGACAAGAGGCTTGCGCCACGTTCCATTCTTTCGGACTTGTCAAGCGGCTCGGCGTTGATAACCGTATATCCGATTCCAGGCTTAGATTCGATAATCCCAAGGGCTGCAAGTTCATTATAGGCCTTTCGCACGGTGTGGAAAGAAATGCCTAATTGAGAAGCCAGCAGCCGCGTTGGTGGGAGTTTATCGTCTTTACGGTAGTTACCGTTTCCGATCTTAAACCGGATTGCATTAGCTACCTGGGTGTGAATCGCCACTTCACTCGTCTTGTCAATTTCAATCATGATTCCCCTGGCCCAACGTATGGAGAAGGGTAGACTGCAAATGCTCTGTTAAACGAGACCACTCCGGCCAATCGGACATGTTCAGAGTAAACTGCTCTAATCCGACTGTAAGCAACGCTGAGTCGATTCCTCCGCGCAAATCGATGAGCAATTTCCATTGCAAGTCTTCAATTGGATGAGCAGCCGAGAATATGCTTCGCAACGCAATTTTGTGTTCGAAAATTAGAATTTCGCATATGTCGCTCCGCAAGCGAACCCACGTCCAGAAAAAAGCAAGCAATAATGCAATTGGGAATCCGATGTACAAAACAGAAAGCACAGGAAACCCCTGGAGCATGGCTACAAGGGTCCCTATCATGACCGGCAACATGGTAATGCCGAGCGGCTTGCCCAATTCAACTCCAAATATCCCTCTACGCAACCTACCGCTCGGGTGCGAACGGGAACGGTATATAACGATTTGGGATGAGGAGTTTGAATCCACTAGCGGGTACCGAATGCTCTTGGTAACGGGACGTCTTTGGCTGTTTTTAACCCTGGCGATGCCTCAACAACAAGCGGAATGTTGTTGATGAGGGTAGCTACAGTTGCTGTATCTCCAAAAATGCCGCCTTTGACGAGCAAATTCATCGGTGGATTGCTGTCGGCAACAACCTCATCCCTTGGGTTAAGCGCTCCGACAAACATTTTAAGATCTAGCGTAATGAGTAGCTCATCCCCGTCATACCCGTATGCGTGGTGATGAATACCAGCAACCTGTCCTTTTTGAATAGTCAGGAAAGGAGTTTCCACAATCCGATCTGATACAACTGGGTCGAGTTGTTCTTCAACACGGTCTATGGACCAGCCCATTCCATCCGCAATCATGCGAATGCTTTCGACCAAGCCAATATGACCGAACATTCCAGTTGCTTTTTTCTCTGCAAACTGCTCCGTTGTGATGCCAGCGCCCACTTTTTGCTGAAGTGGAAGGCGACGTAGCCCTGCATCAACCTCGCGGTGAATGGTAATCGATTTGACGTCGTTACAGACTCCGGTTGCCATAAGGGCCAGAGCATCCATGGCGTAACCAGGATTAACCCCAGTGCCAAGCAGCGTCACTCCATTCTCTTTTGCCACCTTGTCCAATTCTGCTGAAATGGCAGGGTGTCGGTGATAAGGATAAGACAGCTCTTCAGTAGAGGAAACGACGTTCACTCCGTGGGAGGCGCACAACACGAGTTGGTCATACATTCTGGCCAAGAAAGACGACGTCGTATGGAGCACAACATCCGGGCGAGAAGTCGAAAGGACCTCATCCGCATTAGACGAAACGATTACTCCGGTTTTATCGGGCAACCCTAATACATCAGCAATATCCTTGCCCACTTTTAGCGGGTCGATGTCAATGACGCCCACCAATTCTAAATGAGAAGGCTTCGAGAGGACCGTTCTGAGGCAAGAAACGCCAATCGGACCAATTCCGTACTGAACAACTCTATAACGCTTAGACATGTTATTGAAATCAGAAATATTAAAGGATGATATCAGAAGGATCCGCTTGATGGAACGGGTATCCATAATGTTTTGCGGATACGAACGTCTCTTTGATTGTGCGGGCAGAGGTCCAGCGAACGAGGTTTAGCATCGAACCAGCTTTGTCGTTTGTACCCGAAGAGCGAGCTCCGCCGAAAGGCTGTTGACCTACGACGGCGCCGGTTGGCTTGTCGTTGATGTAGAAATTGCCAGCACAATCGTTAAGCGCAACCGTGGTCGCTGCAATGACACCGCGATCTTGAGCGAAAACGGCTCCAGTCAAAGCAAAAGGAGATGTTTCGTTGAGCAAAGTGAGGGTTTCATTGTAGGAAGCGTCTTCGTACACGTGGATGGTTACCACAGGACCAAAAATCTCTTCACACATCGTTCTGTATTTAGGATCCTTGGCTACCAAGACAGTAGGCTCGATGAAATATCCTACTTCATCCGAAAACCCACCACCGTGCAAAATCTCAACATCTGAAGCTTGTTTTGCATGCTTGATATACGATGTGATACTGTCGTAGGCTTTCTTATCGATGACGGCGTTCACAAAATTAGTGAAGTCCTCGACTGGGCCCATTTTGATTTCATCCAACTGAGCTACAACTACGTCTTTAATCGTGGGCAACAACGACTTAGGCACATAAACCCTGGAAGCAGCTGAACATTTTTGGCCTTGATATTCGAACCCACCTCGAACAATCGCAGTTCCTACAGCGATTGGATCAGCCGTTGGATGCGCGAGAATGAAGTCCTTTCCTCCTGTTTCCCCAACAACCCTTGGATACGTTTTGTACGTATTCATGTTGTTGCCAATTGTCGCCCACATATGGTTAAACGTACCTGTGGATCCTGTAAAATGAAGCCCAGTAAAGTGCTCAGAAGAGAAAATAGTATTTCCAACGGTTGATCCTTGTCCAGGAATCATATTGATAACGCCTTTAGGTATACCTGCTTCTTCAAACATTTTGTACAGGTAATATGCCGAGAGCAGCTGCGTAGACGCTGGTTTCCATAAAACCGTGTTTCCCATGAGCGCGGGAGCGGTCGGAAGATTTCCTGCGATGGATGTAAAGTTGAACGGTGTTACTGCAAATACAAACCCTTCCAAAGCACGGTACTGAACTCGATTCCACATTCCTGGTCCGGAAATAGGCTGATCTCTGTAAATCTGCTCCATAAATCGAACATTGAAGCGAAGAAAATCAATCAGTTCACAAGCAGAGTCAATTTCTGCTTGGTACGGATTTTTGCTTTGGCCAAGCATTGTGGATGCGTTGATTACATCGCGGTAAGGTCCGGCTAGCAATTCGGCAGCCTTCAAAAAAATTGAAGCTCGATCGGACCAATGCATGTTCATCCAGTCCTTGCGGGCAGACACTGCAGAATCAATTGCTGTCTCAAGCTCTCCAACGCCACATTGATGGGCCG
This sequence comes from bacterium, assembly GCA_013204185.1. Taxonomy (GTDB): domain Bacteria; phylum Bacteroidota; class Rhodothermia; order Rhodothermales; family UBA10348; genus UBA10348. The sequence goes on from JABMOI010000185.1 coordinate 6,101, forward strand.
TTCCAAGCACTCGGCGGTGTTCATGCGGGGCAACAACTGCTAAGGTGTCTCCAGTTCGTACTTCTTTGCCCCCGATGAAAGCAGGAATGTCGATGTGCTCTTCCCGCATTGTTTTAAGTGCACTTCGAAGCGAAGCACGTTCGGGTGAGCCGGGCGCATACGCGCGAATCGGTTCATTAATAGGGTCGGGAGTTTTGGAGAACAGATTGTTCATGGTCACTTGTTTTGAAATGAGTCGAAATGCGCAATTTCAATAAATCGAAGCACTCGAATATTTTCGAATATGCCGTCAAAATACGCATCGGAAAAGCCCTCCCAAACCCGTTCTCTAAAACTTCTATAGAATTACGGATCGGCAGATATTTCCCCGTGGAAGAAATTGATTCCGCAAAAACAGGGAGGGCCACGTGATTCGTTGGGCTTTGCTAAAACGCGAAAAAACCTTCTTTAGCCGCTTTTAGGGGCCTTCCTGGCCCCAGTTGGTGAGCTGAGTTCTCCCCCAGCGTCAATCAGGCACGAAAATAGCCTCCGGTGTGTGTGAACAAACCCTTTAGATCAACCCGGTTTCGCCGGGCCTACTTCCATGTTTTCAAAACAGAATCAGACAAATCCTGCAGACGCAAGAGAAGCCGTCAAAAAGCAACTGCTGCGATCATTGATGCAGCAAGTGGTTGACGAAGTGTCCTCCATGGATGCAAATGCCTTCGACTCGATGGTGTCCTCCCTCATGGGCGAAATGGACACCACTGTGCTGCACCAACGAATTGAAGCTCAGATTGAAAGTGGATTTGCATCCGCTTTCGATAAGCTATCGATTGAAGAACGCATTGCCGAAAAACAGACTGCCTTCTCGAATAGAATCGACGAGATCGTTAAAGAGCGTTTGGAAGCAGATCTTCAGAATCTCTCTTCATCAATTGACGAAGAGATCGTTGGCCGCATTGACGTGATTCAACAAGAGTCATTGGAATCAATCAATGCTGGGTTATCTAAAAGAATATCAAAATCTAAAGCAACTTTATTGACTGCATCGACCGCGCTTATTAAGGAAGAAGTAAGCAACGCTCAAACTGAAATTGAGTCTCAGGTATCAAATGCGATTCATCTTGAAATGCAGACTCTTCCAGAAGTTATAGAAGGTATTGTTCAAACGACTATTGAAGCGAAACGTGCTTCCCTCAACGTAGACGATGTGGTTGCCTCCCACCGCGAAGCGTGTATGAGCGAAGCAGCAGAGCAAGTACAGGAAAAAGTTAACTCGATGATTGGCGAAGTTGTGGAAGCACAGCGCGAATCGTTCAACATCGACAGTGTGTATGATCATTTGTCTGAAGCCACCGACGAAATGGTCCAGACCCAGATTAAGAGCATCAACATAGACGATGTGGTTTCCTCGCACCTAGATATGTGCATGAGCGAAGCCTCAGATCGCGTTCAGGAAAAAGTTAAGTCGATGATCACAGGCGTCGTGGCATCACAGCGTGAATCATTTGACCTGGAAAGCGCAGTAGCCGAGCTATCTAGCGCAACGGCCGAAATGGTCCAGGCTCAGATTAACAGCATCGACGTGGATGGCGTTGTCTCTGAGCATCGCGATGAGTGTATGAGCGAAGCCTCAGATCGCGTTCAGGAAAAAGTTAAGTCGATGATCACAGGCGTCGTGGCATCACAGCGTGAATCATTTGACCTCACCCAAGTTATTGAAACCTTGTCCAATGCAACGGACGAGATGGTGCAGGCACAGATCCAAACCATTCGTCTTGATGACATTATTAGCGAGCAGAAGAAACAAGCTGAATCTGAATTAAGACTAGCTGTTAAAGAGAAAGCTCAGAGCGTTTCAGAAGAGATTGCGTCTGCATTCAAAGAGCAATTTGGTAGCGAGTTAACTGCTGAATCCGAGCAATCAGTCGTTGAAATCCTGAAAGGTCTCACAGCTCATCTCGAAGAAACCATTCGGGCAAACTCAACAATTACCGAAACGGTGATTACCGAAGCGACCGAAGCGATTCTTGAGAATTCAGCTTGGTCATCAGCTCTAACTAAAAAAATTACCGCGAGGTTAACCGAAGTTGTAAGCCACAGTATTGAAGAAACAACACTTAGTTCTCCAGATGTGATAGAACGAGTCGTTGACCAAGTTCGAACTGAGTCCAACAACTGGGATGCTCTAACGTCGGCTGTTCAAACGCTGATTGTTGAAGAAGTAGCAGGGAAATCGAATACAGATTTGAGCGACGCTGCGCGCATTGCTGAGATGGTTCGTGATGATGCAGCGTTCGACGTTAGCCTAATTGATCAGGCATTTGAATTACTTCGATCAAAAGTTCTCCGTGACATCGCGTTACAGGCTACCATGTCACTTGGTAATTCTGAGACGATAAGCGAAGAGGCCAGCCAATGGATTAACGAAGAGGATTCGTACATCCAGCAGGCTGCAGCTGAAATCGTACGCTCAACTGAACAGATTGTATCTGCCATTGCTCGACGCAAAATCAGCGACACAAACTATCTGGTTCAACGAGTTTCGCCAGAGTTCACGGCAGACCAGGCTGAAATTCAAGTAGCAATTGACGTCACAACCGACGTATTGGTATCCAGGATTTCAGAACTGACTATCGCGCAATTAACCGATTCAAGCGAGGTTGCTAATCGCAGTGCTCAGCAGATCTCGGATGATCATGAAGCCATTCAGAAAGCCGTCAAAATGGCATTGTCCTTGGCTATCGACGAAGTCAAAAGCTTGACAGAGACCAGGTTGTACTGCACCGAAAGAATTGCTACGGATGCACGTGGTAGGATGCAAAAAGACATTCCGGAAGTAACTCAGGCAGCTGATGTCTTGGAAAACATCTTATTGGCCGAAGTCGCTGATCAAACGACGACTCGCTTTTACGAAATCGACCGCGTGTCAGATAAAGCTCGTGAATTGATTAAGGCAGATGCCCAAATGGTTACGGTGCAAAATGCAGTGCTGAATTCAATTTTGAAATCCGTTGCTCAGACCGTTACTGCCGATTTGGCAAACGTCGAGAAAGTGTCTGGCCAGGCTTCAAACCTGATCGACCTTCAGGGTCAACAAATTCAGCAGATAGTGACCTCAGTAAAAGGTCTCTTGCTTGACCACATTGGCGAGATGTCAGTTTCAGATCTATCTGATTCTGAAACCGCTGCTCAAGAAGCGTATCAAAGAATTGATCAGCCTTCTCCTCAAATCACGGAAGCAATTCAGTTATTGCATGATTTGTTAGTGGATGCAATTTCTGCAGAAGCGATTGAGCTAATTTCAGACACTGAGCATACTGCAAATCAGGTTCTGACTAGAGTTCAGTCTCAGAAAGAAATCATAAACGAAGTTCATGAGCTTGTTCAAGAGCAGATGATTGAAGAAATTCTTTCCCAATCGCTAAGCGATATCAAGGATAGAGTTTCAAATAGCTTGCAGGAAGCCGAAAGAGCGTTCTTTCAGTCAACTACCGGCATGCTAAAAAAAGAAACTCCAGTAGCGCCTAAAGCCACATCAACGGCTAAGCCAAGTGTTGAACCTAAGATTGAGTCAGTTGAACCAGCAGCTTCGATAGCAGCTGATACTGAGTTAGATATCCCAGAGCTAGCCAACACTGAGCTAGCCAACACTGAGCTAGCCAACACTGAGCCAGCTAACACAGAGCTAGCCACTACCGAGGTAGAACAAGTTGATTGGACCGCTCTCGCAGACATGGAAGACGAAGCTGGCGCCGATCCACTGACGTCTCAAGAATCAAGTGTTTCTAACGAGAATCAGATCAACGATGAGGCTGACTACTCAGACGATATCGACACTGATGAAATGGATTACCAGAACGAAGATGTGGATTCGAAAAAATGGTCTGTATCTGAATTCAAGCCTGAAGTGGAGTCTACTCCAGCTGACAAGATGCCGGCTCAGGCTAACGTTCTTACGTATTACTTGTACGGAATCGTTTCTACGGAATCGGCACAAAAGGCGGCATTCGCAGGCATCGAAGGATTGCAAGCTGGTTCGAAGGTTGAGTGCTTGAAATGTGGAAGTCTAACCGCCATCATTAGCGAGTTTTCTGATCCAGCATATTCTCCTTACTTCATTCGTAACTCTATGCGGGACAACGAATGGTTGAAAGGCCAGGTGCGTCATCATGCAGGTGTTTTGTCTGAAGCGAATGGCTTAATGACAATCGTTCCTCTTCGATTTGGCACGGTGTTTAGCTCTGAAAACGGCATCCAACGATTCGTTGAAGGTCAGCGAGGAAAACTCACGGACACGCTTAACCGTCTTCAGAATAAAAGTGAGTTTGGTATCCGAGTCATTTCTGATTCACCAGAAATGTCGGCAAACTCTTCAGATCTAGGATTAAGTGATTCCAACTGGACCAATAACGTATGTGACCTGATCCACGGAACGCTTTCCAAACTTGCGTCTGAAGCTTTTGAAAACAGTTTGGTACCTCAGGTTTATTCGGAAACGTCTCGGGTAATTCTCAATGCAACGTACCTAGTGCCTGTTGTTGGTGAGAAAAACTTTAGATCAAGTATTACAGACATAGCTAAACAGCTGTTGTCTGAAGGCATCAGAATTGAAGTGAGTGGCCCGTGGCCTCCTTATCATTTTGTTGACGTCGATCTTGGCGGAGCAAATGAAATCATGATGTCAGAAATTCCTGTCTAGATTCGGAAGAATCGAAACGGGGTTTGTTCAGCGCAGGGGCCTCCGGATTAATCCGGAGGCCCCTGCGTGTTTTCAGGATCCTAACATTGGGAAAGGGGGTAGGACGGCAACCACTCACAGCTCACTTCCCATGTCATTCAACATCGCATCCTTCATCGCAAAGCGGTATCTGAAAGGTGCTGAAGGTAAGTCTGAAGGCAGGCAGTTCTTAAAGCTAGTCACCTTTATTACCATAGGAGGGGTCTCGGTTGGAGTTGCCACGCTCATTCTCGCCCTCTCAATTGTTAGGGGATTTAGCCAAGAGATCAGAGCAAAGGTTATCGGGTTTGGGGCGCATGTACAGGTCGAGAGTATTCGCGACGCACCGCTTGACTCGTATAGTGAGCTTCGTCACCTCGTGTTGGAAGTTGAAGGAGTTGAGACTGCCGATCCAGTGGTTCAAGAGTTTGTCTTACTCAGAAGATCCTCTGTTAACATTGAAGGAGTCTCCATTTGGGGTACTGAGAAGCTTCCAACCTATTTGGAGTCTGCGCTGATCGAAGGGACGTCAGACCTCCACGAAAATGCGGCTGGACGGCCAGGCCTGGTAATTGGAGCCAAACTCGCGAAAACGATGGGGGCCGAAATTGGCACCTTATTGACGGCCTTTTCAGTTAATACGATGTCTGGCACCAATTCATTTTCGCCACCCCGTCTTGCCCAATTTGAAGTCCGAGGGATTTACGAGACATCTCTGGCAAACTTTGATGAACTGTATGTTTTTGTTGATTTAGATCGATCTGTTGACCTACTCGACTACGCCCCGGGGCAAGTAAGCCGTCTAGACATTCGCCTGAAACCAAACTATGATTACACAGAGACGGCCGATGCAATTGATGCCGTTCTTGAATTTCCGGCCATTGCGCGGCCCATTACCGATGTATATCGAAGCCTGTTCGCTTGGGTCAAGCTGCAAGAGTCCATTATTCCGCTAGTGATTTCCATCATCGTTTTCGTGGCTGCCATAAATATCGTTGGGACGCTGCTTATGATCATTTTGGAAAAAACGTCGGAGATGGGAATCTTGGCTAGTTTTGGGGCAACAGCTAAAACCCGCCGGCGTATTTTTGTCTACTTAGGGTTGTACGTCGGATTGAGCGGGGTCGTAATAGGGGAGGTCTTGGCGCTTGCCTTGGCCTTCATGCAGCTTCGGTTTGATATCATTCCACTTCCAGCAGAGGCCTACTACATGAGCAGTGCACCCATCGCTTTGCATTGGTTGGACTTCATTTGGGTTGCTGCCATAACGCTGATCTTATGCGCGCTTTCTTCGTACATCCCTGCCCGATATGCAGCTCGTATTGAGCCGCTTCACGCAATCCGTTCACGATAAATATTTTATAGCTGATGAAAAACGGTGAGATAGCACCCGATTTTACCCTGTATGATGACGCAAAAAAAGCGTTTCACCTCTACGACAAGCTTGAGAACGGCCCAGTTGTACTGCTTTTTTTCCCAGCGGCCTTTACTGGTACCTGTACGACTGAGTTAAATGAAGTCAACAACGACTTGGATGCCTATTCAAAGGCAACAGTGGTCGGCATCTCAACCGATACTCCTTTTACGCTAGCTGAATACTCCAAAGTTAACGGACTCAATTTCCCGCTCCTAAGTGACCACGACGCGCTTATTTGTAGTGCTTACGATACTCGCTACGACTTAGGATTCACCGGGATGGGCTACACACGCATTGCCAAAAGGTCGGCTTTTGTAGTGGATTCAAATCGAACCATTCGGTATGCAGAAGTGCTTGAGAATGCAGGTCACATTCCAGATCTGAACTCCATTAAGAACCTTTTATCTTCACTATAATGATTGTAACCCTTCGATTTTTCTCCGTTCTTCGTGAAGCATTTGGTGCTGGCATTGTGGAAGTTGAGCTAGAACCTGGCACAACTGGCCAAGAGTTAATTGAGCTGCTTGCTGCTAATAGTGACGAATTCGACGCCCTCAAGACGGTTGTAAAGCTTGCAGTAAACGACGAGTATGTGGATCCGACGGCAGTCCTTGCTGACGGGGACGATATCGCGATGATCACACCTGTTTCAGGGGGATAAAACGCTAGTATTGAAGACTGACTGGATTGATATAACGGCCGAACCTCTCGACGCTGGAGAGGTCCACAACTTCTTATACAGAAGTGAGGGTGGGGGAGTGTGCGTTTTCGCCGGGACTACGCGCCGAATAACGGGAAATAAATCCACGGAGTATCTCTCCTACGAGTCCCATATCTCTATGGCGCTCAAGGAGATGCAGGCGTTGTCGAATAAAGCACGGGAGCAATGGCCATTGCTGAGAACGGTATTGCTTCATCGAATTGGAGATGTCAAAGTAGGGCAGCCAAGTGTCTTGATTGGAGTCGCAAGTGCGCATCGTAGCCCTGCTTTTGATGCTGCTCGATTTCTGATTGACGAACTTAAAAAGTCAGTTCAAATCTGGAAACAGGAACACTACTCCAACCAGACGACTGAATGGGTTCAGACCGAATGGCCGGATGAACCCGCGGAAGGGACCTGAACGCCATCTCGTGTGCCCTCAAGAGCCTGCTCCAAATCCAGTTTTACCCAAGAGCTTTTTCGATAGCGGCTTCAATTCTAGAAACAGGGTCTGGATGCGTGTCTGGCTTGAATGGTTGCCCAGTAATTTGCTCAAAGAGTTCGATGTAGCGTGTAGCGACCTCAATTCGAAATGAGTCATCTAAATCAGGAAGGACTTGCCCTTCTAGGCCTCTAAATCCGTGATCCATCAACCATTCGCGGACAAATTCTTTTGATAGTTGGCGCTGAGGTTTATCGCTACTAAGCAATTCCTCATACGTATCGGCATAGAAATACCTTGAAGAATCTGGGGTATGGATTTCGTCGATCAACGTGATCACGCCTTTCGCATCCAAGCCAAACTCGTATTTGGTGTCTACCAGAATAAGACCCTGCCTCGCAGCGCATTCAGTTCCTCTTTCAAACAAGGCCAACGCATATCCTTCGAGTTGATTGAATTGATCTTCAGTCAAGATGTGGCGGCGAATGATCTCTTCCCGGGATATATCTTCATCATGACCTTCTTCAGCCTTGGTCGCCGGTGTCAGAATGGGCTGGGGGAGCTTTGAATTCTGACGAAGCCCATCGGGAAGCGCCTTGCCACATAGGATTCGTTCTCCGCTTTGATACGTGCGCCAGGCATGCCCAGCAAGGTAGCCTCGAACAACGAACTCGACGGGAAAGGGAGCGCAACGACGGGCAATTGTGACGTTCGGATCAGGCACATCCAGAATATGATTCTGAACGATATCCTTGGTTTGATCAAAAAAGTACGTGGCTACACCATTTAAAACCTGGCCTTTAAACGGAATCGATTGTTTGAGGATGTGATCGAAGGCCGAAATGCGATCCGAGGTAATTAAAATCAGCTTATCTCCTGCGGCATAGGTATCGCGCACTTTGCCCCCGTAGCGGGCGCCCAAGTGGGTGAAATGGGTTGCGTTGAGTGTCGCATTCAACTGATTCCGAATGAGTTGCTGGATCATAACAGTTTAAAGGGAGCTTGAAGCTCGGATTTCTAATTTGGGTTCAATAAGGATGTGTTCGGCTGGCCCAACGAGCTCGCCCTTAATTCTCTGGTGAAGCGTTTTGGCCGCAGAATGACCAATCTCTTGCATGCTTTGATTTATACTCGACAAACCGATAAAGCGACTCGTTTTGATGTCGTCATATCCAACAATCGCAACATCTTGTGGCACGCGCAATCCATTTGCCTTTAGGGCGGCCATGGCTCCAATTGCCTGAACGTCGCTACTTGCCATGACGGCAGTGGTATCTGGGTGTGTTGTTAAAATGGATTGCATTGCGTCAAATCCGTCCTCTTCTGAAAAACCACCGTGATAAGATGGCTTTCCCGACACCACACGCGAGGCATCGAAGGGAATTCCTGCTGCTTGTAGTGCTTTCTGATACCCTGCAATCCGTTGCATTTGTGTTTCGCTGTTCAAATTGGAGCGAATGAGACAAATGTTTCGGTGCCCTTGGTTAATCAAATGCGCCACACCCGACTGCACACCTTTCTCGTCATCCCAACTGTAAGAATCGAACGCGGGATGATCGCAACCGACCAAAACCGTTGGCGATTGGATATCCATCAGATCCTCAGCCAAGTCATCCGAAATTGAAAAACCGCATACCAACAGCCCCCGAACGGCACCGCGATCTAAAAAAGCACGAAGCGAGCCTTCCACATTTTTCGATCCTAGGTCGCAGATCAACAAGTCTAATCCAGGCTCTCTGATAAAAGCTCGAATGCCTTTCAATAACTCATTCTGGAATGGAGAGGTAAAAGAAGGAATGGCTACGGCAAATGAATGATATTCTTGCTGAGCCAGTGACCTCGCCGTTCGGCTTGGATGATATCGCAACTCCTCAATTGCCTGATTGACCTCGGACCTTGTCCGATCCGACACATCGGGGGAATCATTCAAAACCCTAGATACCGTTGAAATCGCAACGCCAGCTCGGCGCGCAACATCGTAGATGGTAACCGAGGTTTTTTCCTTTCGAGACATGTGGAAGAGAGATTGGGGCAGAGAAAGTTTGGTTTCGCTCTAAGATAGTGACGAAACAAGATTGATATAGAGCAGAGACCATATATTGGATCAACACAATCAATACGCCATGGCCACCGTTAGCTTAAACGCAATTTCCAAAACGTACGATCAGGGAGTAGAAGCCGTTAAAAACGTATCTCTGGACGTTAAAAATGGCGAATTCCTGGTCCTGTTGGGTCCTTCAGGGTGCGGCAAAAGTACTGTTCTTCGCATGATTGCGGGTTTGGAACGCGTTTCAGAAGGCGAGATTAAAATAGGAGAGTCTCCAGTTACCGACCTAGAGCCAAAGGAACGGGATGTCGCCATGGTATTTCAAAACTATGCGCTCTACCCGCATATGACGGTCGCACAAAATATTGGTTTTGGCCTAAAGCTCAGAGGCAGTAAAAAGCAGGAAATTAGAAAGGTGGTTCAAGAAACTGCCGAGTTGTTAGGCTTGGTGAGTGAATTAGATCGGCGCCCAGGAGAATTGTCTGGAGGACAGCGCCAGCGAGTTGCGCTTGGACGAGCTATTGTTCGAAACCCATCCGTCTTCCTCTTTGACGAGCCGCTAAGTAACCTAGATGCTCGACTTCGCGCTACTATGAGGTTAGAGATATCTAAGCTTCACAAGCGTCTCCAATCGACGATGATCTACGTAACTCATGATCAAGTAGAAGCGATGACCATGGG
>JABMOI010000186.1 GCA_013204185.1 bacterium
CATCTTCATCATTACTTCACGGAAAAAAGATTAAAATACCCTTTAACTCGCCGATACACACTGGGATAACTCTACAAAATAGGCGGCATCCCACGTGCCAAAACAGCTATGAATCCCTCAACACATCGCTTCAAAATCACACTCCTGATTGCAGGATTGATCTTTGCCTCCGGATGTACGGACACCATGTTTTCTTCGGAAGACAATGCAAGTCCATTTGTTTCAGGTGATGTTTCATCTGATTCTCCAAATGAAGGCATTCTTCGAAATCCACAACTCATGAAGTATGCATATTCTTCTGCTAGAAGGAGCGCAAACAAAGATTCTGGATCGTCGGATTCTTCCTCAGACGATATGTTCGCCATTGTATCCTTCAATGGATATGAAGCAAATGGAGTCACCACACGCATCCTTGATGATTACGGGCTTACCCAGCGCATTCTGGATGACTACGGGGTAACTCGTCGTGTTCTGGAAGACTATGGCATCACACAGCGCGTTCTAGATGACTACGGGGTCACACAGCGAGTCCTAGATGACTACGGGCTTACAAAGCGCGTGTTGGATGATTATGGTATTACCCAGCGGATATTGGACGACTTCGGTCTGACAAATGAAGCGTTTGAAGAGCTCCTGGCCACTTATCCTCCTGCAATTACGCTACGTTCAAGAATGAACGGTGGGATCAGTGTTCGAATCAAGCATCAATATCTTGAGGCAATTCTTGGCGAGATGGCTGACAATTGCTATATCAAGTTCTTAGAGCCAGACGCCGCAATGGATTTTATTGGTCCAGGCAACTCTAGAAACAGACAGGAGAAAAAGCTTAAGCAACTTGATCCGTGGGGCGTGAAGAAGGTATCTGGTGGTTCATTCGATGCTGACGTCACAGAAAACACCCATGTGTTCGTTTTGGATTCCGGCATCTCAGGTTCAGATATCAATGTGGTCTCAAACAAGGATTTCACATCCCTTTTTGTGAATCGTGATCAAGATCAGCATGAGGAAAACGATTGGTCAAACCCAGGCTTTTTCGATCCAGGTACAACCGGAAACCCAGCTGACGAAAATGGTCATGGAACGCATGTGGCTGGTACGCTGGCAGCCATAGATAACGATTTCGGAATTTTGGGCGCGGTAGCAGGTTTAAAGCTACACAACATCAAAGTGTTGACAGCGGAAGGTCAAACCGACGTTACGACGCTAGTTGCGGCTTTGAACTATGTTGTATACCAGAAAGAACACGTATTGGGCCCTGACGCAAAGGTTCTTGTTAATCTAAGTATTGGTATGGATACAGGATCAACGGACTTCAACGTGTTGGACGACGTGGTTCAGCAGGTTGTTGATGCAGGGATTGTTGTCGTAGTTTCGGCCGGAAACGCTTCAAAAGATGTTTCTACTGTTTCACCTGCGCACGTTCCAGGAGTGATTACAGTAGGCTCCTATGGCAAGAGCAAGAAGTTTTCTGACTTCTCTAACACGGGTTCTGGCATCGATATTTTAGCTCCTGGTGAAAATATCCAGTCACTATCCAACTATGAAGCTGAAGTGCAGAACAATATTTATGTCGAGCGCTCTGGTACGTCCATGGCTGCACCACACGTAACGGCTGCTGCTGCTCTTTATTGGTCAATGAATCCTAGTGCGTCTGCGTCTGACGTAGAAGCCGGACTACTTGAAGCAGCTGAAAAAGTTGTTAAAAAATCGGCTAGTGGGACTACGGGCTTGGGCGTTTCCATGGACTTCGGGAAAAGTGCGCAAAGCGGCAAAAGCAAAAAGGATAAAAAGAGTAAGAAATAAGACTCCTACCTTGGTCCTGTATTGTTGAAAATGGGGGGCGAGCCTAAAAGGCTCGCCCCCCATTTTTTATATGGTCAGCTGTCTATCGGCGCCCTTTCTAATTGCCATTCCAACACATGACACCGGCCATATTTACCGGGAAGATCCTGTTCGCCCAGCGAATGAAACCCCACCTTTTCGAGCACGCGAATGGATCCTTTGTTCGTAAGAACGGTGAACGCGGCAATTTTATGAATCCCCAAAGATGTTGTGGCCCATTGCCTTACAGCCAATGCAGCTTCCGTTCCTAATCCTAGATTGTGAAAACGAGATAGATAGGCAAATCCAATGTCTGGGTAAGCAAGGAAGTCGCGCTGGAGCAAGCCACATATTCCCACAGGCGTACTTGGCACAGAAAGACTGGCTAAGAGCATTCCAAACCCAAACCGCTCATAGTTTTCCGTTCCAGCAGAACGGATGTAGTCCTTGGCATCGCTAAGTGTTTGTACGTTTTTGTCCCCAATATTTTGAATAAAGGCGGGTTCATTCAACAATTCAACAATAAAGCCAGCGTCCGACGGGTGAAGCTCCCGAATCGTTAGACGGTCCGTTGTAAATTGAATTCGAACACGTTTTTCCATGCCATTCAAAAATTAGAAAAGGAAACGAAAACCGAACTCATAGTGTGGAGTAATTGCTTGAGGCACGTAGCTTTTTTGTTGCCACAAGGCATAGTCAAAATCCACAGGATTGTGACAGATTTGACATAAATATAAGCTCTCTTTTATCCGATATTACGGATTATGGCTGAATACACTACACCGCTCTCTGCTTTTGAGGTTCGTCACCTCCTCAGGCGAACAGGGTTTGGAGCACTTCCCACGGAAGTGGCTCCACTTGTTGGCAAAACGGCCGGTTCCATTGTAGATGACTTGCTTGATGCAGCGACGTCCATCTCGTTACCCGCCCCCCCGGTTTGGTCCCTCATCCCACCATTGCCGCGGAATGCTACGCAAGCAGAGCGTAACGAGTACACGGTCAATAACCGCAATTGGAGAGAAGAACTCCAGGTTCAATGGATAGGTCAAATGGGTAAAAATCGTTTTAGGGAGCGATTAACTCTGTTTTGGCATGATCATTTTGTTACGAGCTATCTCGAGTATAACCACTCAACCTACGGGTACAGATATCTCAATTTGTTGCGATCCAGCGCGCTAGGAAACTTTAAGGACTTGGTTCATGCCATTGGAATCGATGCCGCGATGCTCATTTATCTGGATGGGAGGATAAATAATGGCAATGCGCCCAACGAAAACTACGCTCGTGAACTTTTAGAATTGTTTACCATGGGGCCACTGGATCTGTCGGGCGCCCCCAATTACACGGAATCTGATATTCAAGAAATTGCCAAGGCGCTTTCTGGCTGGGTGCTTCTCTACCCCACGTCTTGGGATGTTCGGTTCAATTACCCCGCGTTTGACGATGGGCAAAAGACGTTTTTTGGCAGAACGGGCGAATTTGACTACGACGACGTAGTCACGATACTTTTTGAGGAGAGAAGAGATCAGATTGCAGATTTTATTGCATCTAAGTTGGTCAGCGAGTTTGTCTATCGGGATCCAGATCCGGTCTTGATTGCCTCCGTTGCGGGCGCATTAAAAGCCAACAACTTCGAAATAAAGCCGGCACTTAGAGTTCTTTTCACGGATGTGTTGTTTTTTGACTCTAAAATTATGGGCGGGCGTCAAAAATCCCCCGTGGAGTTTTGTGTTGGGCTCGTGGTTGATGCCAATAGCTTGGTTGATGAGGTGCAGGCAGATTACATGGTAGGAGCATGTGCTACTATCGATCAAACCCTGCTAAACCCTCCAAACGTAGCCGGCTGGCCAGGCCATCGAGATTGGATTACAACCAACACGCTTGCAACGAGGTGGACCATATCAGATTCAATTGTCAGACGGTATACGGACCCTTCTGTATGGCTGTCGTTGGGTGAAAACCTGACACCTTCTGGGTCTACACATCCTTCCGTTGATCTCGCACTGGCACTTGCGGAGCACATGTTCGCACTCCCCTTGGAATGGGTAGAAGTGCCTACGATTGAAGAACCATTTGAAGGCGATTTAGCCAACAGACCGCTTCCAGACTGGCTGATCAATGGCCCGGCGAATCAACAGAATCTGGTGAAAATCTTTTTAAACGGGTTGCCATGGTACGAGTGGAATTTGAGCCTAGGTGGGGCCGGCGATCGTCTTGTTTCGTACGTGATCCGTTTATCCCAATTTCCTGAATATCAGTTGATGTAGGCTTCTTTATGTGTACACAAGACCAAAAACCACACAGGGAAGGGGATAGTCTCGAGCATGGTGAAAAGCATACCGAAGCGCATCGGAATTGGTCGCGTCGGCAGTTTTTACAGGGCTTGGGATTGGCGGCAGCAGGAAGCAGCTTCGGGCTTGGGGCCTCCACTGTAAAAGCCTACTCAGCTTCTCCTTTGCTGCAAGCACTTGCGCGCTCGGGAACGGATCGAATCCTAGTCTTGGTTCAGCTATCTGGCGGAAACGACGGGTTGAACACCATTGTCCCGTATTCAGACCCAGAATACTATCGCATCCGACCAACCATAGCCATTTCAGAAACGGACATTCTTCCTATCTCGAATGACGTCGGATTTCATCCGAGGCTTTCTTCGTTCGACACGATGTATAAAGATGGATTGATGCAGGTCCTTCAGGGCGTTGGCTATTCGGAACCAACGCTTTCTCACTTTGCGTCGACGGATGTCTGGATGACAGGGGGTACGCCGAGTGATTTTGGGACGACGGGGTGGTTGGGTCGTTATTTAGACCATGCACATCCCGAGTTTCTTACTGAAACCCCAGCCTACCCGTTGGCTCTTCAGCTAGGCAACGGAGCGCCGCTTCTTTTTCAGGGTCCCGTTTCGCGAATGGGAATCGCGTTTCCGAATCTTGGCCTATTGAAGCAGTTCGCCCTAAATGGCAGTCTGTTTGACGAGACCTTCGCACCGGAAAACGAGTTTGGCAGCGAGCTGTCTTTTGTGCGCTCAGTGGCCAACCACTCATTTCAATTTGGCGATGCAATTCAAGCAGCTTCTGATACGGGGTCGAACTTGGTCGAGTATCCCTCGACCACAGGACTATCGGGAAATCTTGCCATAACAGCTCGACTCATCCGGGGCCGGCTGGGGTCGCACATTTATCATCTAAATTTGGGTGGCTTTGACACGCACTCGAATCAGTTGACGCGGCATGAAAACCTCATGCAGCAGCTCTCCGATGCGCTAGGCGCATTTATGTCGGATCTGAAAGCCGACGGTTGGGATAAGGAAGTGTTGGTGATGACCTTTTCAGAGTTTGGTCGCCGAATTTACCAGAATGGGTCAGGCGGAACGGACCATGGCACTTCGGCTCCGTTGTTTATGTTTGGAGGAGGCGTGTTAGGTGGGCTCATTGGAGCGCGTCCCAGCCTAACCGAGTTGGAGCCCGGTGGCAACATGAGCCACAGCATTGATTTTAGGGGTCTTTATGGCTCTGTGCTAAAGGATTGGTTCGGCCTTTCGGAAGCGGAGGTACTCAGCTTAATCAACGGTAATTACGATCCGGTGCAAGTTATTAATGCGTCGTACGCCACGCAGATAGAGACCGCTTCTGTTCCGCTGCCTTTAACCTATCTGAGCAACTACCCGAATCCCTTCCAGGGCCAAACGACCATTGAGCTGGGGTTGGACAGCGTGCAACCCGTTAGAATAGATGTGTTCGATATCACAGGGAAGATGGTTAACACGTTGCTTAACAAGACGTTACCCGAAGGACGGCACCAACTCCAATTCGATTCAGGTGCGCTTCCAAGCGGCACGTATTTCGTTCGAGTTACGACCTCGGCAGGGCAGCGAACACTCAAGGTAAGTTTGGTGAGATAGGTGCGCTCCGGTTGTGTTTGAGCTAAAAAAGTGGTAATCAGCGTTCCGTTCTGTTTTTTAAGCGCGTTCCAATTAAGTGTGTCATGAATAAAGCCCCTTTTCTTCTCCTTCTGGTCTTGAGTGTTTCTGCTTGTGGACCCAACGAGCCCACTGTAGAGGAAACAACCCGAGTGATTTCCATCCTGGCTTCTGACGAAATGCGTGGAAGACAAGCCTTTTCGCCTGAGGCGTGGGACGCGGCCAATTATATCGCCTCAGAATTTACTTCCGCTGGGATCAAACCATTGGAAGGGGACACCGACTTCATCCAAGACTTCCCGCTGTATACGGTTTCAACCGGAGAGTTGACGGTTGCTTTGAACGGCCAAGACGTTGATCCATCACAGGTTGTTGGTAGCGTTTCGTCCGAATCGATTTCGTGGGAAAACGGCGGTGATGTGGCGCCTATCATGGTTGGCGCCGCGGACGACCTCATGGCTGTGTGGCGGATGGGCAGACGCGCTCCGGCTACATTACTCATTGTCCATCCAACCCACAAAGATGCCTTTGATCAAATCGCTGGGTTTTTACGCCGTCCGGCGCGCACAACGACTCTGGGCGGTGGTTCAAATATGGTCATGGTTTTGTCTGATGTAAAGAAAGTAGACTCCTTTCAGGTTCAAGGCAGTGCAGAGGTGAGCGAATCCTCGATTGCAAACGTAGCTGGGATGCTTGAAGGAAAGCGCAAGAATGAAATCGTCGTTTTTTCAGCCCATTACGACCACCTCGGTATTCAATCAGGCGCAGAGGCAGACTCGATTGCAAATGGTGCCAACGACGACGCGTCCGGCACGACGGCCGTGATTGAACTGGCAAAGTACTTCGCTTCGATGGGCAAACCTGAGCGGACCATTTACTTCGTTGCGTTCACCGCCGAAGAATCGGGTGGATATGGCTCTCGTCACTTCTCAGAGCAGGTTAATCCGGATGAGATTGTGGCCATGTTCAACATTGAAATGATCGGAAAACCAGCCGTTGAAGGACCCAACACGGCTTGGATCACGGGATTTGATCGTTCAGATTTTGGGACCATTCTTCAGGAAGCAGTCGAAGGCACCGTGTTTTCGTTCTATGCTGATCCGTACCCAGATCAGAATTTGTTCTACCGGTCCGACAATGCAACGTTAGCTCGGTTGGGAGTGCCTGCTCACTCCATTAGCACGACGCCCATTGACGTAGATCCTGATTACCACCAAGTATCGGATGAAGTGTCGACGCTAGACCTTGACCATTTAACCAATACCATCAAAGCCATTGCGGCCGGGGCGGTGACCATTGTTTCGGGCGAAAAAACACCGACGCGGATTGACCCCCAGACGGTGAACTAGCCTGCTCTACGAGGTTTTTGCCATACGAACGAAGTCGATGAGGACGCCGTCAGGAAGACGGTGTGCGATTTCTTCGACTTGGTGATACCCTTGGTTTTTGTAAAACGTCAAGCCGCTGAGCGTGGCTACTAACTCGTATGACTGGAATCCGGCTGCCCGCGCAGCATGTTCGCAGGTGGTAATAATGAGGTGACCAATTTTGCGCCTCGCCCAATCTGGATGGACGTACATGGCCCGAATTACAGCCGGGTCTTTGCCTGGCGCTCGGACGGAAGCATCGCGCACGGCATGCTCTTGATCGCCACCGAAAGGGGTTAGCCTAAAGCTCCATCCTCCCGCGCCAATTATTTCTTTTTCGACCTCTACAACAAAGTAGGTGCCATCTGAAATCATGGTGGAATCAACGCCAAACACGTGGGAGAGCGAGCTCTCTACTTGCTCTGGTGTGTAGAATTTGCCTCCTAGCTTTCGGATCGAAGCGTCAATAAGCGAACGAATACCCGGCGCGTCCTCAGGGAGGGCGCGCCGGATAAGAACGTTAGGGGTTGATGGAGAGGCTTCCAATTCAAGTCAACCTACATCGGTGGGTAGACGTAGGAAGCTCCGAGTCCTAGTGGCATTCCTGTGGCCCAATAGAGCAACAAGAAAATGGACCAAATCACAATGAACGTGATGCTATAAGGCAGCATGATGGATGTCAGCGTTCCAATACCCGTCCTCTTGACGTATCGCTGGCAGTAGACCACCACGAGCGGGAAATACGGCATCAAGGGCGTGATAATGTTTGAGGATGAATCCCCAACGCGATACGCAGCCTGCGTAAGCTCCGGAGAAAGACCCACTTGCATGAGCATCGGCACAAAAATAGGGGCAAGAAGCGCCCATTTAGCCGAAGCTGAGCCCACAAAGAGGTTAACAAAGGCGGTTAGGAATATGATACCTACGATCGTGACTCCACCAGGGAAGGCCAATGCTTTGAGCAACGCAGCGCCTTTTAACGCAAGAAGTGCGCCGATATTAGACTGCCCAAACGCGTAAACGAACAGGGAGCAGAAGAACGCCATCACGATGTAATAGGACATTCCGTTCATGGCTTTCGTCATGGCATCGACCATGTCCTTTGAATTCTTGAACTTACCGACCACGTATCCAAACACCACTCCGGGGATCAGAAAGAGCAAAAAGATCAAGGGGACGATGGACTGCATAATGGGCGCTGAAAATGAATTCAACGAGCCGTTTACATCTCTAAAAGGAGAAGAGGCGGGAAGTAGAGTGAGGGTTAAGACAACGAGCCCTGCAATCATAACAAGGGTTGCCCACCAGAATGCTTTGCGCTCCACAGCCCCAATTGTGTCCATATCTGGAGAGGATTCAGAGTCCGCATCGACGGGGCTGGTGCGGTTGAGCCTCGGTTCAACAATCTTATCTGTAATGAACCAGCCGAGCGCAATAATTAGGATGCTCGAAATGGAAGTAAAAAAGTAATTGCCCAGAGGGTTTACCTGAACCGCCGCATCAATAATTTGGGCCGCAGGCTGTGTAAAGCCTTGAAGTAGTGGATCCAGGGCCGAGGGCACGGGGTTGGCGCTAAAGCCGCCTGACACTCCTGCAAACGCTGCTGCAATACCCGCAACAGGATGTCTCCCAACGGCATAGAAGGTAATGCCGCCCAGAGGGATAACCAGAACGTACCCTGCATCGATTGCGCTGTGGCTTAGCAAGCCCACTAAAATGACCATGGGGGTCATGAGCGCTTTAGGCGTCCAGCCCAGCATAATTTTAATGCTGGTATTGAAATATCCTGCTTCATCTGCAACGCCTACTCCTAGCATGGCGACTAGCACTACACCCAACGGGGCGAAGCTGGTGAAAATAGTCACCATTTGAGAAAGAAACGTCGTAAAGGCTGTGCCGCTGAGCAGGTTTAGCACCTGAATGGGCTCGCCCGACCTCGGGTCAATGTCTGTAAATGTCATTCCAGACATCAAAGCGGAAAGCACCCAGACCACGACCATTGAGATCAAAAACAGCATGGACGGATCCGGCAATTTGTTGCCCACCGTCTCGATGCCGTTTAGCCACTTGTTCACCCAACCGGCATCGTGGTTGGTTTCACTTTTTGCAGAACTCATGTTGCTGACTCCCTCGATTTTGTGTGACGATCGAGTGAAGGTAAGAACGACGAGCCAAATAAAGAGGGGGGCGAGGATAAATCCTCGCCCCCTTTTCATTTGAGGCAACCTCCGATCCAACTTGCCGTCTAATAAGCTGTATTTTAGATTCTAGGTGTTTGTCCGTTTACAAATCGACCCAAACCATGCCTGAAACGCATTCACGTCGCGGCTTTCTGTCGCTATTGCTAGCTGGAATTGGAATTTCAGCCGTCCCAAACAAGGTTTTTGCCGGATCCGTTCATCCAGAACCTCGGGAAGGAATTGATGCATCCCTTGTTCTTCCGGACGAGAAAGTCGCAAAATTTGGCAAGCCAGTACAGGAAATATTCGACCACATCAGAGAGATTCCGCACGTTGCTGACGGAATCGGCTGTTATTGCGGTTGCCACACGCGTGAAGGATACCGTTCACTTCTAACTTGCTTCTATGAAGGCGGTAGAGGTTTTGGATGCCCCATTTGCCAAGGAGAGGCCAAACTTGCGTACCGCAGGCATAAAGAAGGGCAGGATTTGGACAAGATCCGCCGTGCCATCGATGCCCGTTTTGGTTGAACCTACTAAACCCAGAAAATGTTGAAAACGATTCGTATTGCCACTTTGTTGGCTGCTGTTACCCTGTTCGGCGTTCCCGGCTCACAAGCGCAAGTTAAGATGAGTCCCAGGGGCTCGGTTGCCCAGGTTATAGATGGAACGACCATAACCGTCGACTATTCCCGACCACGACTTCGTGATCGCATGGATATTTTCGGGACTCAGATCTGGTGGGGTCACATCTGGACCCCAGGCGCAGACGACGCCACCACGATCGAGTTCGACAAGGAAATCACGATAGAAAACGTAGCCGTCCCTCCTGGCAAATACTCGATGTGGATGGTTCATCAGAAAGGGGACTGGGAAGTCATCCTAGATCCTAAATGGGATCAATTCCACCTGCCAGAACCCGCACGCCCCGACGACGGATACTTTTTCTGGGTCACTCCAGATACGACGGCACCTGTGACGGAAACACTCACTTTTGATTTCGCCAAGCTTGAAAACTTTGGAGCGGATCTTGAAATGCGTTTTGCAAATAGGAAAGTGGTAATGGAAGTTAAGGTCCCGCCAACGGTAGATATCGTTGTGTCGGAGGAAGTCGCTGCACCTTATGTGGGCACATACGTCACGGAAATGTTGCCCGGTCCATGGGTTCCAGAAGGATTTTCTTATGACATGGAAATCGTGCATCACGACGGGGCCTTTGAAGCTCTCATCAAATGGAGCAAAGACGACGAAGCCATGGAACAGCGACTTTTACTCAAGACGGACCAAATCTTTTATTTTGCGTTTTTCGACGGAGAGGAATTGATGGGTACGGAAGGCATTCTTTTTGAGTTTGATCTAGACGAAAATGGACGGGCGAAGTCGTTCGAAGTTCGAACAGAAAAAGACGATTTGTGGATAAAAGGCACCCGCAAACCGTAACACTGCTCTATTCTAATTTAAATGGCGAGTTCTGCCTTCAGAGCCTTCGCATTATTTTTGATGTTGAATCCCGAATGAATATGATTTTTAAAAAACTTTCCCTTTTTGCAGTTCTGTCCCTTCTCATTGCGCCCGTACTTGCGCAGACGCATTCCGGGGTATCCGGTTTGGGTTTTGGTGGTACGATTGCCAGTGATGGAATCGAGATCGTCGTTGGTTCTGCGGCAACGGGCTGGCCTCGCGGCGACACTCCAGCCGGCGCCGTATACGTCTACCGTAAATCAACTGATGGGGCTTGGAAGGAGCTTACCAGCCTCATGGCTTCCGACGGACGTGTTGGCGACCACTTTGGGAGAACGGTCTTTATGAAAGGCAACACCATTGTGGTAGGCGCGCCGGGAATGAATGCAGCCTATGTATACGAAAAGGATGCTGACGGCAACTGGAAGGAAGCTGGGAAGATTATGCCAAAAGTCTTGAAAGAAGGCTTTGAGTTTGGCGGCGCGTATGCCCGCGCAGGTAGCAGAACGGCAAACATCGCCATGGCCGGGGCCCAGGTCGTTGTGACTTCTTACAACGGAACCACACAGAATGGATTGGCTCACGTGTTTGGAAAGCGAGACGGAGCTTGGGTGGAAACCGATGTGTTTTCAGCTCACACGGCCAAAGATGGCGACGGGTTTGCCATGAGTGTTGCTGCAAACGATGCTAATATTTTCGTGACGGCGCCCGGATCCTTGGATGGCAAAGGCCAAGTCTATGTCTTCATGGATCACGGCCAGTGGATGCAGATGGGTTCGCTCAACGTAACAACCGAAGGGCCTGCTTCATTGGGCTCGTCTATCTCGGTTTCTAATGGGAAGGTCTACGTTGGCGCACCTGCGCTTGATAAAACGGGAGCCGTACTTGTTTACGAAATGCAGCCTTCTGGCCTGTATGGTCAGGTGGGTAAAGTAACCGCACCCGAAGGAGAAGCGTCCGTTTCCAGGTTTGGATCGGCACTCTCTGCTTCAGGAAATCACCTATATGTAGCTTCAAGGGGGCTTGTCCATGCATTTGAAGTCGGAACAGGACTGAATGATACCTTTGACGCTCCGGATCAGAGAGCTCAGCCAGGTTTTGGAATCGGCATGGCTTCAAATGACGATCTGGTAGTCGTTGGCTCTCCAAGCGCTGACTACGAAGCAGGCATTGCAACGGTTTTTGAACGGCAAGGGAACGGAGAGTGGACCTCAACGGGTACGCTTGCAAGCGAAGTCTCTCGTCTAGAGTCGTATTCTGGCGAAAAAGTGGAGTGTAAAGACGGGAAGGCCAGAGAGTTTACCTGTGAAAACGTCGATTTAGTATCGTTCATGAATGTGAATGACCTCTCTACGGCGCGTGGCGTCGGAATGACGGATATCTGGGGATGGGAAGATCCTGAAACAGGTAAGGAGTGGGTTATTATCGGGCGTACTGAGGGTGTATCCTTTGTTGACATTAGCAGCCCATCGAATCCAGTGTGGGTAGGTGAAATGTTGAAAACCGCAAGCTCACCTGGCTCAGGTTGGAGAGACGTGAAAGTCTACAAAGACCATGCGTTCGTGGTAGCCGATGGCGCCGAGGCACATGGCCTTCAGATTTTTGACCTGCGTCAACTTCGGGATGTTACGCCAGAGCAAATGCCCGTTACCTTTCCAGAGACGGCGCACTATGCTGGTACCAACAGCACTCACAATATTGTAATCAACGAAGAAACAGGATTTGCATACGCCGTTGGAAACAGGTCTGGAGGCGAAACATGTGGTGGGCAATTGCACATGATTAACATCCAAGACCCTCAAAACCCAACGTTTGCTGGTTGCTTTTCATATGAAACGGCTGGTGGGACGCATGACTCACAATGTGTGATCTACCACGGGGACGACCTCGACTACAAAGGCCACGAAATCTGTCTCAACTCAAGCGGCAATATGTTTGTGATCGCTGATGTTACGGATAAAGCCAATCCGGTTACACTCGCAGCGACCTCTTATCCTAACCAGGCCTATACGCACCAAGGATGGCTGAGCGAGGATCACAATTATTTCTATATGAACGATGAGCTGGATGAAATGGGCGGATTGGTTGAAAAAACTCGAACCCTCATCTGGGACACCCGTGATCTAGAGGATCCCAACTTGTTGAAAGAGTTTTACCACGATAATGCAGCGAGTGATCACAACTTGTACGTTCGTGGCAACTACATGTATCAGTCCAACTATCAGGCTGGTGTTCGCATTTTGGACATCTCTGATCCAGAGAATCCAGTAGCCATTGGCCACTTCGATACAGTACCATTTGGCGAAGATGAAGCTGGATTTGGCGGTTCATGGAGCAACTACCCTTACTTCAAAAGCGGCATTATTGCTGTAAGTAGTCGGGGCGAAGGGCTCTTCTTGATCCGAAAAAGAGAAGTTGATATCTAGGCATAAGCCTACGGCCTTTACGAAATGACCCCGGTTCAGAATTGTCTGGACCGGGGTTTTCTTTGAGCTATGCGCCTGTATGGTGACCCTCGATTCTCTTCGAATTGGCCAGCCAAAGGAGAGGCGCTAACAGAATGAGTTGAGTGAGCGGAAATGGCATAAATACCAGCATTGAAAACGGGCCGATGGGGCCTCTTAGGACAAATGCCCACACTACGAACGTAGAAAGAGCCAGCGTGAGCGCAGAAGCTCCCAGCAAAATGTTGTCTGAAGCCCGGGACGTGCCAAATCGGCTAATTCCAAAGTGAATTAGGATGTTTGGGATGAGGCACCAAACGAAGTAAAAAGGGCCGGCTGAGCTCCATGCGGGACCAATCTTAATGCCCAGCAAGATGAGGGCATACGTAATAATCCCAATATTCAGGACTAAGAGGAGATACGATGTGATTTTCTTGATACCCACGCCAACTCCCTATTCAGAAATTGATGTGATTGGGGAAAGTAATAAGCTCGAAAACTCCACCTCTGCACCTTCCGCTTGGATTGCAATTTGACCTGATTGGGCCGTCGCGCTGTATCCATAGTTGACTAAATCGCCGTTCACCCACACCTTGATTTGGTCCTCAAACGCTTCCACTACCATTGTATTCCACTCACCGAGTACACTTTCAGACCCATCGGTAAGATTTAAGACGCGACGACGTTTCCCTTCCGTGATTCCCCATTCTTCTTCAGGGCCACGGCGCTCTACCATATTAGGGACCGTGATATCCTCGACAATCACCCAGAAATCGCCGGCATTTTCGTGCATCATTTGGACTTCAATTGACTTTGGAAACATCCCGTACAGCGCTCTTGGAGTTGAAGCATGAACCAAAACGCCGCAGTTGCCGGGTTCTCCTGCAAAGCGGTAGGTGACTTCTAGTCGGTAGTTGGAGTAGACTTCATCCGTAATTAAATGGCCTTCGGGCGTCCCAAGGCTCACTAAATTTCCGTCACGAACCACAAAAGGATTGCGGGCGGTGGCTACGGTATCCATCTCAGGGACATCCACGTGCCAACCTGTAAGATCTTCGCCGTTAAAAAGGCTGATGGGTGGAGGGGGAGGTGTGCTACATCCTACGAAAAGGACGGCCAAAAAAAGGAAAAAGATCGGTTTCATAGTGCGAGGGTGCAGTAGGAGATAACGAATGGGGCCTGAGGTAAGCTACGGATTTTATCCGAGATTTGGCCACGTATCCGAGAGTCGGTACCCTTGGGGCCAAGGGTCTGATGGGTCGAGCATATGTTGGTGTGTTCCGGTAATCCATGCCCTGCCCATAACGGTCGGCAGAATGGCCGGCGTCCCACCAACTGTCGTTTCTCGTTCGATTCCGCAGTGAAATTCCGAGCCGATAATGGAGGTTGCAATGTACGTGTCGGTCAAGGCCATTTCGCCTTTGGCATGGAGCAGCGCCATGCGAGCAGAACATCCAGTACCCGTTGGCGAGCGGTCAATTTTACCTGGACGAATGGCCACGGCATTCTTTCCAGAGAGCACCGTTCCTTTTCGCAGCAATGGCCCTGCAAATTGACAAAACGAAATATGATTCCAATCCGGGTTTTCAGGATGATGAAATCCAAGTTGCCGGTTGGCTGCAGCTACGATTTTCATACCGGTTGCAGCGAGAGCTGCCGCTTCTTCAGGATGAATAGAAAAGCCAAGCGAAGCGGCATCAACAATCACAAAGCTGTCTCCACCGTAGGCGGTATCGACGGTTAATGAGCCAATCCCATCGACCTCAATGACGGCGCCCAAACGGTCAACAAACGAGGGCACGTTGGTGATTTGAATTCGTTCTGCTTTGCCGTTTTTGCAATGCGCCAGTACCCGAACTAAGCCTCCGGGTGCTTCTAAGGTGAGACGAGTTTCAGGTTCAGTCATCGGTAGAATGCCGGTGTCGAGCAAGACGGTGGCAACGCAGATGGAGTTGGAACCCGACATGGGAGGTGTATCTGCTGGCTCCATGATAATAAAACCCATTTGAGCTTCTGGGTTCACGGCCGGTACGAGTAGATTAACGTGGCGAAATACACCACCGCGTGGCTCGTTTAGCACGAAATTTCGGAGCCGTTCATCCTGCTCGATCCATGTGCGCTGCTCCCATAGCGTGCTTCCGGGTGGAGGGGGCACCCCGCCAACAATCACATCCCCCACTTCTCCTTCCGCGTGGCAGCTAACAACGTGTATGATCTTATCTGTTCGCATAATGGAAAGGTATATAATTTTAACTTGTCTGTTAGGCTTCGTATCGTGGGGAAGTCACTTTCTTTGATACCGTGTAGTTCATCCCGCCATGTTGTTCATCCCGCCATGCATAGAAAACTTCAATTGCCCGTCCTTGCTCTTTTCCTCATGTGCTATGCTGGGTGTAGCGCACCTGGCACACCAGAGGTCATTCAGCCCAATATTTTGCTCATTTCGGTGGACGATTTAAACAATTGGATTGAGCCACTCGGGGGGCATCCTCAGGCCCAAACTCCCAATTTGTCTTCGTTTGCCGAGGAAGCGGTCACTTTTCGTCACTCCTATACGGTTTCGCCGTCCTGTAATCCGTCTCGAACGGCCATGATGACCGGAAGAATGCCGTGGGAAACAGGTCTTTATACCAATCCACAGATTTGGCGGGACATTGTCGGGGACGAGTTGGTGATGCCCGAGTATTTCAAGCAAGAAGGATATTTCTCAGCCGGAGCAGGCAAAATATATCATGGCAATATGCCTGACCCACGCTCATGGGAAGAGTACTTTCCCGACCTGATCAAGCACATGCCGGACTACTATCTCCCTGTGCAAGATGAAGTTACGGGCGAAAAGCGGTTTGAGTTGACAGACAATGAGATTCGGGAAGACGATCCTAAAGGAGTGACCATGACCATGCCCACGTTTCCGGGTATGTACATCGCTTTTGACTTTGCTCCCTTGCCCTTTACAACAGAAGAAACAGGAGACTACTCTTCGGTTGAGTGGATTTCCCAACAGCTCAAAAAGAAACACGATAAACCGTTTTTCTTAGCTGCCGGCATCTACAGGCCGCATTTGCCTTGGTACGTGCCGCAAAAATACTTCGACAAGTTTCCGTTGGAGGATATTCAACTTCCTCTTACGATGGAAAACGACCTCTCTGATGTGCCAGAACGCGGGCAAAAGGTGGCTCGCAATCGATATCATGAGCGAGTCTTGGAGGCAGGTCTGTGGAAGGAGGCGGTTCAAGGTTACTTGGCTTCCATTAACTACGCCGACGAGCTCATAGGGAAGCTTCTTGCTGATTTGGCAGACAGCGAATATGCAGACAATACCATTGTGGTCATTTTTTCTGACCATGGATGGCAATTAGGGGAGAAAGAACACTGGCGCAAGTTCTCCTTGTGGCAAGACGTATTGAACACGGTGTTGATGGTTAAGGTACCCAAAGGGGTCCCTGGACTTCCTGAAGGCAGCTATGTGGGCGGAGTAAGCGACCGAAATGTGTCGCTCGTGGATGTATTTCCAACGCTCACCGAGCTTACAGGAGTTACCGCAAAAGAAGGTCTCTCGGGTCAAAGCCTGGTTTCGCTGCTCCAAAACCCTGATGCCCCTTGGGACAGGCCCGTTGTTTCCTCGCTGGATCACGATAAGTATTCCGTGATGTACGAAAACTGGCATTATATCCAGTATGAGGGCGACCAGGGCAATCAGTACGAATTGTACGATCTAAGCGCAGACCCGAACGAGTGGACCAATTTGGCATCGAATGCAGATCAAGCGGAACGCCTCGCGCAGCTCGCGGCATTTATTCCAACTGAACGGAAGCCGTTCGTAAAGACCGATCCGCTGAGATGGGCAGACGTGCTGAGTGGAAAGGTTAGCTTCGATAAAAAATAAAAAGGTTCGGCCTGCGAGTATCGCAGGCCGAACCTAATGGTACTAGAGGGTTGACGCCTTGGCTTAACGC